>NZ_JARAUO010000002.1:0-408278 GCF_033792105.1 Streptomyces sp. WI03-4A | reverse complement strand
AAGTCGATCGACGAGGTCAAGGCGAAGCTGGCCGGCATGGGCCTGGCCCTCAAGGACAGCCCGCCCGGATTCGACCCGACCGCCGCCGCGGACGCCTTCCGTGGGGACGATGGCGAGAGCACGGGTTTTATGGAGACCGAGCAGTACTGATCGTTGTGCCGGGCACCTCGAGATCGCCCGCTCTACCGACCGATCGGCTCGCAGACCTGCGCCACCCGTTCCCTCCTCGCCGCCGGACCGCCTCCTTGCCGCCGCCCGCACGAGCGTGATCCCGCCGGTCGGCCGGGGCGCATTCGCCCGCGTCGCCGCCCTGCACCGCGGCCCGATGGATGCCGGGCAGCGCGCAAGGACCGACCGCTGCTCGAGCGTCGTGCCGTCCTGGGGGGATCGGCGATGGGTGATGCGCTGTGAAGGACCGGGTGAGCGTGTCAGGGCGCGGTCAGCGGTTCCTGCCACAGTCGGTTCTGCGAACGGAAGCCGGGCAGTAACGGCAGCCGGGAGCAAGGGAGAGGTGCCCGGAGTGGTTGATCGGGGACCAGCGAGCTCGCCTCACGGTCGGACCCTTTTCGGGTCCACGCAGGTTCGAATCCTGCCCTCTCCGCCGGAACGTCTCCGGGGCCCGTGGGGCCCCTCAGCGCTCGAGTCGGTCGTCTTTCGTTTGTTGCTCACTTTCGGGTGAACGCGATCACCATGGCGGGGCGGCGGGCTGCGACCGATAGTTGCCTTCAGGCCTGTAATTTCGCGATAGTCGCGTGTGACAGACCGTCAAGGCGCCACGCTCGGGCATAGATGGCCGTTACATGCGAGTGTCACGGAGATTCGTGCCGGGCGAGGAGTTCGGTGAAGAAGTCCTGCACCAGCTGTCCGGCGTGGGGCTGGGTGAGTTCCCATTCGCCGAAGCGGTAGATCTCATGTCCGGCCAGCCGGAGCCGGCGGTCCTCGGCGACCCTCTCCGGGTACAGCCGCAGTACGGCGGTGTGTGTGATCCGCCCCTTCTCGTCGGGCGGGTCAGGGCGGCCGTAGTGCTGGACGCCGTCGACCTCGATCACGATGCGGGCGCGGTCCGGGGCCCGGAGCAGGGTTCGTAATGGAGACAGACCTGCGGGATCAGCGCGGGCAGGTCGAAGCCCCCGTCCTCGGCGTAGCGGGCGCATCAAATCCGGATCACCAGCTGCTCGTCCCTGTGGGTGCTGTTGGCGTCGTGCGGCGGGTTGGTGACCACCGGCGTGGCCCGGGCCGCCCGCGGCCAGGGCGGCCGTGGTAGGGCATCTCGTCCGCGGGAGTGGCAGTTCTCATGCCATCCTTCCGTGGCCGGTCCTGTCCGAAACGGGTGCGCCGGAGCCGACGGGGCCTGTCAGGCCGCCCCCGAGGTCTCTACCGTGAGAGGCACCGCCTCCTTGTGTGCCGCCGTTGCGGGCTGCGCCGCCGAGGACCTGGCACGGGAAGGAGAACAGCCGCATGACATCGTCGACCGGGGCCGCCCACGAGCCACCCGAAGGCCTCACGCCCCGGCCCGCGGCCGCCGCCCCGGCCGACCGGGCCCTGCTGGAGGAGGCGCGCCGGCTGACCCCCGACGCGATCGCGCTGCGCCGCGCCCTGCACCGCGTCCCCGAGCTGGGTCTTGACCTGCCGGCCACCCAGCGCCTGGTCCTGGAGGCGCTCGACGGCCTCGGCCTGGAGATCCGTACTGGCCGCGCGCTGTCCTCCGTGACCGCCGTCCTCACCGGGGCTGACGACGGCCCGACGATCCTGTTGCGTTCCGACATGGACGCGCTGCCGGTCGTCGAGGACACCGGATTGCCGTTCACCTCGCGCGCCGCCGGGCTGATGCACGCCTGCGGGCACGACGCCCACATGGCGATGCTGGTGGGCGCCGCGCGGCTGCTCGCCGGGCGCCGCGACACGCTCGCGGGGAACGTGGTGTTCATGTTCCAGCCCGGTGAGGAGGGCGAGCACGGGGCCCGGTACATGATCGAGGAGGGGGTGCTGGAGGCTTCCGGAGCCCGGGCGGACGCCGCCTTCGCCCTGCACGTGCACCCAAACCTGCCGGCCGGGGCGGTACGACTGCGGTCCGGGCCACAGATGGCGGCCTCCGACCGGTTCCGCGTCGTCGTCCGGGGGCGCGGCGGCCACGCGTCGGCGCCGCACACCACGTGTGATCCGGTCCCGGTGGCCTGCGAGATCGTGCTCGCCCTCCAGACGATGGTCACGCGCAGTGTGGCCGCAGACGACAGCGCCGTCCTCAGCGTGACCCGGCTGACCGCGGGCACCGCCGCCGGCGTCATCCCGGACACCGCGGAACTGGGCGGCACCCTGCGGACGTTGAGCGAGCAGACCCGCAGGCGGCTGCACGAGGCGCTCGCCCGGGTCGCCCAGGGGGTAGCGGCGGCTCACGGCACGACGGCGGAGGCGACCGTCACTCCCGGCTACCCGGTCACCGTCAACGACGTCGCTTTCACCGACCTGGTCCTGAGCACCGTCACCGACGTGCTCGGCCCGGAGGCGGTGGCCCGGCAGCCCGCCCCCCTGATGACGGCGGAGGACTTCTCCTATGTGCTGCGGGCCGTCCCCGGCGCCCTGGCTTTCGTCGGCGCCTGCTCACCCGGGCGGGACCCGCACGAGGCGCCCTCACTGCACTCCGCCCGACTGGACCTGGACGAGGACGTGATCCCTGCGGGCATCGCCTGCGAGGCCGCCGTTGCCCTGGCCTTCCTCGCCGGTCACACCCCGGAGGACGCCCCGTGACCGCCCCGGCATACGGCCGGGCCGCCCGGCGAACCGGCCCCTGTTGCTGGAGGCGAAGCGTTCGCGAATACGTGCCCGCCGCGCCTCGGGCGCGGGTGCGCCGGACAGCGCGGCGGTGACGACGCCCGCGGCCGACCGTCATCTTCCAGGGCTCGACGGCAGCGCATCACAGCCTCCGGGGCGGGCAGCCGGCGCATGACGACCTTCCCGGGCCGGTGGGCAGCTCACCGGCGCCGACGCCCGGGCGATGTCAGTGCCCGCGGTGGAGGATCTCGGTGGCGCCCACGGCCTGGCCGGACTCGCCGACGACGCCCCCACCCGTGCACTGCGCCAGACCAGCATCGACGTCCTGTGCGCTTACCTCCGACTGCCCTACACCCCCGAAGCCGACCTGCCAGCGGACGACACGGAAGCCTGCCGTGCGTACCTGGCCCTGCGCGAGGTCCGATTGACCGTCATCCGCCTCATCCGAGACCACCTCCGCCTGCCCGCCGACCATCACCACTCCTGGCAAGGCCACGACCTCGACTTCACCGACGTCCCCTCCGGCGGCACGGTCAACTTCCGCAGTGCGACGTTCTCGGGCGGCACCGTCGACTTCACCGATGCGGGCGGGACCATCCCGGCTGGCTTGAGGGCAGCGGTGGGATCTCCTCCGCCAAGTGGACGGATCCTGGCAAACGGCTGGTAACCACACCTACGTGAGCTCAGGGCCGGGTTGCGGCAGCGATCAGAACACACGGTTTGCAACCGTGGAAGGCATGGCTCATGACCTGGACACTGCCTGAGCCGATGCTCGCCGCCCCCGTGTCAGACCCGGACCTGCCACCGGGCTGGGCGGCGGAGCCGAAGTTATGGCGGGGGTTGGCAGTTGTCCGTTTGTCCGCAGTACCGCGAGCTGGAGTGCAACGTCACCCCAGCGGTCTCGGGCCGCAGATCGACTCGCGGGCTCGTCGGTCAGTCGGGTGTCTCGTCCGAATCGGCGGGCTGGGAGTCGTTGGCTGGCGCGGACCGCTCGATGTCGTCGTTGGTCGCGGCCCAGCTGGCCAGCAGGTTCAGGGCGTCCTGCGAGGGTGAGTGGGGTTCAGCGGTGTAGGTGAGGAGGAACTGGCTGGGGCCGTCGGGGAGCGGGAAGGTTTCGAAGGGCAGGTCGAGGTCGCCGACAACCGGGTGGTGGAGGAGTTTCACGCCGGTGGTGTGCATGCGGACGTTGTGGGCCGCCCAGCGGCGACGGAATTCCTCACTGCGGGTGGACAGCTCCCCGATCAGGTCCGTCAGCCGCCGGTCGTAGAGGTCGCGGCCGGCTTCCGCGCGCAGCATGGCAACCGTGTCATTGGCGACTTCGTCCCAGTGGCGGAAGAACTCGGTCGCGTGCGGGCTGAGAAAGACGAACCGGGCGTTGTTCGGCGGCCGTACGGGGTCGGCGTAGACGGGGGAGAACAGGGCGCGCCCGAGGTGATTGGCGGCCAGGATGTCCCCGCGTCCGCTGAGGATGAACGCGGGTGTGCCGGCCATCGAGTCGAGGACGCGCTGCACCGCGGGCCGTACACGCTGCTGGGCCGGGCGGCGGCGTGCCGGACGGGCCGTGCCGGCGCCGCGCAGGAGATCGAGCAGGTGGATTCGTTCCGCCTCGTCGAGCTGAAGCGCTTGCGCGATGCCCTCGATGACGCTCTCGGAGACGCCGGTGGCGTTGCCGCGCTCCAGCCGGGTGTAGTACTCGCTGGAGATGCCCGCGAGGAGGGCTACCTCCTCGCGGCGCAGCCCGGTGACGCGTCGGCGCTCTCCGCCGTACAGGGGCAGTCCGGCCTGCTCGGGGGTGACCTTGGCTCGTCGCGTACCGAGGAATTCCCGGATCTCCGCGCGGAAATCATCGCGGATGTCGCGGCTGGTGCCGTTGGGGTCGTTTCTGCCTGCCATGCGCTTCACTCTACGAGCGCGTCCGCCGGGTTGGGGGTCCCTGTCAGTGACCCCCTCATCAGGGACTCCCACCCCCGCGTGACAGCCGGTTTTGTTGGTGGTGCACCGCCCACGGCGGTGTGAACCGTCCAGACAGACGACGCTCGTGCCGCCGGTCCCAACCCCCTCTGCGGCGCTGTCGGCGCTGCAGGCATCACCCCCGCAGACAGCGGGTGCCGGATCTCGGCGCCTGAAAGGAAACCCCCCAATGAGCAAGGTCATTCTCGTCACCGGTGCCGGACGCGGTCTGGGCACCGACAGCGCCCGTGAGGCCCTCGCCGCAGGCCACCAGGTCGTCGCCACCGGCCGCCACCCCGACGAGGTCGAGAAGACCCTGGGCGGGCCGCAGGACAATCTGCTGGTCACCAGGCTCGACGTCACCAGCCTGGAGGATGCCGAGGCCGCCGCGCAGGCCGCCGTCGACCGCTTCGGCCGCATCGACGTCCTGATCAACAACGCCGGGAACCTCTTCACCGGCTACTTCGAGGAGATCTCGCCCGCGCAGATGCGCCGGCAGTTTGAGACCAACCTCTTCGGCCCGATGAACGTCACCCGCGCCGTCCTGCCGATCATGCGCAAGCAGCGCGCCGGCCACGTCGTCACCATCACCTCGACCGCCGGACTGGTCGGCATGGAGTTCACCTCCGCCTACGCCGCCTCCAAGTTCGCGGAAGAGGGCTGGATGGAGTCCCTGCGCTACGACGTCGAGCCGTACAACATCAACACCACGATCGTGGAGCCCGGCTACTTCCGCACCGAACTCCTCGTGGACGGCTCCACCAACTGGCCCGAGCTGTCCATCGACGACTACGCCCCGCGCACCGCCCCGCGGATCGAGGGCATGAAGAGCATGAACGGCCAGCAGCCCGGCGACCCGGCCAAGCTCGCCCGCGCCCTGCTGACCATCGTCGGCCAGGACAAGCCGCTGCTGCGATTCGTCGCCGGTGCGGACGCCATTGAGGCTGCCGAGGCCAAGGCGAAGGAGCTCCTTGCCCAGGCCGAGGCATCCCGCGAACTGGGCGACAGCCTGGCCTACGACGACGCTCACGCCTGAGCACCACGCCCCGCACCCGGCCGGGACGGAGGACGGCTGCCGGGTGCCTTTTCGACGGCACGGAGAGAGCTAGCATGCCCCTCAAAGGCGAGTACGAGCCGAGCAAGGCGCAGTTTGTACGTGACCAGGTTGAGCTGTATGAAAGCTCCGGCGGTACGCAGGGAACGACGCTGAGTGTCCTGGTCACGCGTGAAGAAGACGAGAGGCTCCGAGACCTGCCCGTCGTCATCCTGACCACCCTGGGCGCGAAGAGCGGAAAGATCCGCAAGACGCCCGTCATGCGGGTGGAGCACAACGGCTCCTACGCCGTCATCGCCTCCATGGCGGGAGCCCCCACCCACCCGGTCTGGTACCACAACGCGGTGGCTGACCCCCGGGTCGAGCTACAGGACGGCCCGGTGCGCCAGGACATGCTGGCACGCGAGGTGACCGGGGACGAGAAGGCCCTCTGGTGGGCCCGAGCCGTCGAGGCGTTCCCCGACTACGCCACGTACCAGAAGAACACGGACCGCGAGATCCCGGTCCTCGTTCTGGAGCCCACGGCCCACGAGCACTGACGCGGCGCAGCCGGTTCAGCCTGCGGATCCCCCGCCGCCTGGTCCCGGTAACACCAGCGTTGGACTCCACCCTCCTCGGAAGCCTGACCTACGACGGCACTCACGACTGAGCACCATGCCCCGGCCGAGGCCGGCAGCCGCCGGGTGCGCCTACACCTCTAGCCCGCTACCCGGGCAACGGCGCCCGCGTCGACAGCGCGCGGATCACCCCAGCACGGTCCGCTAACCGGCGGCGCACCCCACTACGCACCACCACCGACCGGCCTGACGGCCGTCACGACAAGGAGTACCTGATGAAGCACGTATCACTGGGCGGGCTCGATGTCTCCCGTATCGGGCTGGGAGCCATGACCATGGCCGGCACCTACACGACCGGCGGGGGCCTCGATGACGCCGAATCCATCCGCACCATCCACCGGGCACTGGACCTCGGGGTCACCCACATCGACACCGCCGAGATCTACGGCCCCTTCCACAGCGAGGAAATCGTCGGCAAGGCCATCAAGGGCCGCCGCGACGACGTCGTCGTGGCGACGAAGTTCGGTCTCGTCTCCCACGCCGGCGACGGCCCCGGCGTCATCGACAGCAGCCCCGGCAACGTGAAGGATGCCGTCGAAGGCTCGCTCCTGCGGCTCGGCACCGACCACATCGACCTCTACTACCAGCACCGCGTCGACCCGAACACGCCCATCGAGGAGACCGTCGGCGCGCTGGCCGAGCTGGTCGCCGAAGGCAAGGTGCGCCACATCGGCCTCTCGGAAGCCGGACCAGAGACGATCCGCCGGGCACACGCCGTGCACCCGGTGTCCGCGCTGCAGACCGAATACTCCCTGTGGACCCGCGACGTCGAGGCTGAGATCCTCCCGCTGCTGCGCGAGCTCGGTATCGGATTCGTGCCCTACTCGCCGCTCGGGCACGGCTTGCTGACTGGGCAGATCCGCACCGTCGACGACTTCGCCGACGACGACTGGCGCAAGACCAACCCGCGCTTCACCGGCGAGAACTTCCAGCGCAACCTGGCGATCGTCGACGAAGTACAGGCCATCGGCGCCGAGATCGGAGCCACCCCGGCACAGACCGCGCTGGCATGGCTGCTGACCCGCGGCGACGACATCGCCCCCATCCCCGGAACCCGGCGAGTCGCACGCGTCGAGGAGAACACCGCCGCCGACGCCATCGAACTCAGCGCCACTCAGCTCGACCGACTGAACAACCTCACACCGGCCGCGGGCGAACGCCACGACGAGGCGAACATGGCCAGCATCGACCGGTGATCTGACGCCCTGTCGCATTCTGACCCGTCACATCCGACCGACCAGCATCCGCTCATCCGTTCCACTGATCACTGAAGAGGCCTTTTCATCATGTCCAAGGTCCTCCTTGTCGTCGGTCACCCCGACCTGTCCCAGTCGAAGGCCAACAAGGCCCTGGTGGACGCCGTCCGCGACCTGGCCCACGTCACCGTGCACGACCTCTACGCCACCTACCCCGACTTCCAGATCGACGCCGCTGCCGAGCAGGCACTGCTGGCCAACCACGACGTGATCGTCTTCCAGCACCCAGTGTTCTGGTACAACACCACCCCTCTGCTCAAGCAGTGGCAGGACAAGGTCTTCACCCTCGGCTGGGCCTTCACCATGGACGGCTCCGCCTCGCAGCTGGCCGGCAAGAAGGCCGTCGTCGCCGTCACCGCCGGCGTCCCCGCCGACCACTACACCCCCGAAGGCTCGAACCAGGCCACCATCGAGACCCTCCTCAGCAACTGGCACGCAACCCTGCGGCTGTGCCAGTTCGACATCCAGCCGATGGTCAAGCTGTACGGCACCGCCTTCGGCCTCTCCGACGAAGACCTGAACACCGCCGCCAAGCAGTACAACGAACTGCTCGCCTCCTTCGCCGCCTGACCGCCAACGGGAGGTCTCCTCCAACGCGTAGTCGGCGCGTAGCGAACGCCCGGCCAGCACCAGGGCGTCGCCGGGAACGAGCCCGGGCTGTGCGGCGGGATCGACGGCACTGCTCACGCCTGCTCCTTCGGGCCGTCCAGCAGACCGAGCGGCAGGACGGGCTTGGCCTATGGTCCTGCCCCGGCGGCTCATCCTGCTGTCATCCGCGCGAGTTCCGCAGCCGCGGCAACCGGGTGGCCCGTCTTCGCCAGTTCCTCCAGGTGCCCGGACAGCGCTGCCAGCGGGCGGCACAGATCGTCGTGGGCCGCTCCGCTGCCCTCCGCAAGGGCCAGACGCAGGGCGGTGATACCGGTCTGCGCCCACCCCTCGCCGTGCTCCCGCAGCCAGTTCCGCGGATCTCCCGCGAAGTGTCGAAAGGCGGTGCAGTACAACAGGTGGCTTTCCAGCGCGAGCCGCCAGGCGACATGCGGGTCACCCTCCGACTGCTGCAGGCCCGCCGCCAACTGGCCCAGGCGTCGGGCGCACGGCGGGGCCGCGTCCGGATGCGGGAACCGGCCCGTCACCGAGGCGGACTCGCCGGAAGCGAGTGCACGGTGCAGGGCCTCGACGGGCTCGCCCAAGGCCGCTCCCGCTCGCAGAACCGCCTCGCCGAGAGTGACCGGTACGCCGTCGGCCAGGATGCGCTCCTGGGCCGCTACGGCGTCCGGATCGAGGGAGGCCGCCCGGGCGAGCAGTGGCGTTGCCTCGGCTGGGCGGCCCGCGGCGCGCAGGTGCACGCCTGTGCGGGCCAACGCGCCTGCGAGGTCGCCCCAGCCCTGCTCGGCAGTGCTCAGCGTCAAGCCGTCCACGGCCAGGGCGTAGTCCCAGTTTCCATGGGCGGCTTCGATTCGGGAGGCGACCTCCGTGGCCATGTCGGTGGCGTAGCCGAGGTGCGCACCCGGGTCGGCGACTACGGTGTCGATCGCGTCCTGGTACCGGCTCAGGGCCTGTCCGGCACAGTACAGGGCCTGGTCCGGGTCACCGTGCTGTGCCTGAACGACCGCGACCATGCTGAGCAGGCGGGCGAAGTCGAGCGAGAAGGGAGGCCCCGCGGCCTGCAAGCCAGCTCCTGCGTACGCCTCCACCGCCAGGTCGGCGTCGGTGAGTGCGGAAGCCGCGTGTCCGGCGAAGGAGTGGGCCGTGGCACGACGTGCACGGACATCGCCGATCCGTGCCGCCAGCTCCGGTGACGGGGGCCCGGATCGCTTGTAGCAGCTTTCGCATTCATCGAGTGACGACAGGGCCTCTTCGATCAGGTCCACGGCGATCTGCGAGGACCCCATGGAGTACAGCAGCGACGCGAGCTGTTCGTTCAGCCGCGGTTCATCCGGGCGAATGGCCAGCTCCGCGCGCAGGACCCCTGCCGCCTGGCTGTGCAGTTCCAGCGACCGCAGAACGAGCCGACGGCGCTCCGCGCCTTCTGCCCGCTGAGCTTGCGCGCGGGCCTCCACGCCTTGCCGGTAGAGCTCGTACACCGGCGACTGCCAGCCGTCGGCCGACGAAGCCATCGAATCCCCCTGCGCCTCTGGAGGCGCCCACCGTACTCGGACACCCGAGCGTCCAGGGGGCCTTCTGGGATCCGCTCAACGATCTCGATGGAGTCCCGGTGCCCTGATGCGGCCGCGACGGAACCGGCATGCCGGAAAATGCGCGGGAGCCGTGGGCCGGGCGGGCTACCGTGCATGCCACGGTCGTTGGCGCTGTAGGTGAGCTACTGCCGGATGCGGGCCGTTCGACAACGGCCACCGCAGGCAACCGGTCTGCACGGCCGGGCTGGGCACGGAAAGGCGGACATCCCTTGAGCTGGTCGATGTTCAGGTTCCGCGAGCACTGGGCACACGCGCACGATGTCCAGCAAGAGACGTTCATGGCGCTGGCGGCGATGTACGTCGAGGCCAACCCCACCTATCGCGCGGTGCCGTGGCTGCGCGAATGGCAGGCTTTTTGGCTGAGGTCGATCGGGCGGCAGCCCAACGGCCTCACGGACGTGTGCGCCGACGAGTATCTGACCGACGACGGGCGTGTCGCGCAGTTCCGGGAATTCCTTCGCGACTACCGGTCGTGGCTGGTTGCCTCGGAGGGGCCGCTGCACACGGCCGCCGGGCTGGGCGCCGAAAAACTCGTCGAGTTCACCCAGACCGTCGATGCCGTGCTCGCCGGCGACGACGCACACCCCAGTGTTCAGCTCGTCCAGCGGTGAGGAGCCAACCGCCGCCGCCCGGAGAGGGGGTCGCCACGGCCGCGCCGCATAGCGCTTCCGTGAGAGCGCGATATTGATGTGAGCACGGCGGTTTCAACGTGGTGGCCTTTTGCAGGGGCACGCCGGCGCGTCAGCGGGTGCGGGTGCCTGCACGAGGGCGACGAACTGCTCCAGGGCGAGATCGGTGCGCTCGCATTTCCCGGTGGTGGTCAGGTCGTACAGCAGCCCCCAGGCCGAGAACATCGTCCACGGCTGACGTCCACGGAGCCCCGTGTAGGGTGGTACCACCGACGCGGGGTGGAGCAGCTCGGTAGCTCGCTGGGCTCATAACCCAGAGGTCGCAGGTTCAAATCCTGTCCCCGCTACGAAGGAGGGGCCCGGCGCCAGCCGGGCCCCTCTCATGTTTCCTGGCCGCCAGTCTGTCTTGTGCCACCGCCTTCACTGCCATCGCGGCGCCGGAGGGGCTGCGGTGGCGATCGGCTCACACGGTTCTCCTCCGCTTCCGCGCCCACCGCCCCGGCCCGTGCTCGGTGAGCTTCCAGTCGGCATCCTGGAGCTGTTCGGTAACCTCGGGGCCCCTTTGGGGGGGAGGGGGGGGGGCCGATGCCAAGGGGTCGGCGTCGTGAGAGGCCTGCGTCCAGCGGGTGTGGCTTTCGGCCGGCCTTCTGCGTGGGCGCGCACCAACGTGACGTCCGTTTCCTGCCAGCAACCGCCCGTGCGTCGATCCAGCATGGGCACATGACCAGATACACCGTGCTCCCCATTGACACAGCCATCCTGAAGGAACTGCGGGCTGTCGACGACGCGGGCCGTCCCTGCGCCCCGTACACCGCGACCGGCGCGGACGTGGGCTCTCCGCTGCGCTGCTGCCTGCGCCCCACCACGCTCGGCGAGCGGATCGCCCTTGTTTCGTACGCCCCGTTGCGTCGCTGGGCCGCCACGAGGGGTACCGATCCCGGCGCGTACGACGAACAGGGGCCCGTCTTCATCCATGCCGATGACTGCGGCGGGTCCACTCCTGGCGAGAACTACCCCTTCGCTCGGCCGGGCGCCCTGCGAACCGTGCGCCGCTATGACGCCCGGGGCCATATCGCAGGCGGCCGCCTTCTGGAGATTCCCGCCGACGTCACGACCGGCTTCGATGCAGCCTTCGACGACGCCTTCAACGACCCGGACGTGGTGCTCGTACACGTCAGGGCACTGGAATACGGATGCTTCCACTTCGAGGTGCGACGGCCCTCCGCCAAGGAGCAGTAGCAGCCGTACCACCTGAATGATCGACTTCTGGGGATCGGCCGCGCGAGTCCAACACGGGTGTGTGACAACGGAGTTGGGATCAGTGGCCGCACTCTATGTGAAGACCGATGACCTGCTGAAGGCACCACCGCATATCGCCCGTGGCGGCCCGCAGTAGGCATCGTGCCGCAGCTGACCGACGCCGAACTGGTCACTCTCGCCCATGATGCAGGCCATGCTGGGCTTTTCCTCCGACGCCTCCGGCGGCGCAGTTGGTAGCCGTGCAGCGATACCTCGGCCAGGAATCCCAGGATAGCGAGTTCGAGTATGCTGCTACTCTCGCACATCGAAACGAGGTACCTCGAATCGATGTAGGAGGCGGGAATGACGTATACCGAGGAATGGGTGACCGCACGGGCACAGAACGCCTACGAGCACGGCCGGGCATCGTTCGACATACAGCCCGAACAGACGGCGCTGCTGGTCATCGACATGCAGGACGAATTCGTCCGGCCCGGATGGAGCCCCTACTGGGTGCCCGCGGCCACTCGGATGGCACCCCGGCTGCGGCAGTTGGTCGAGGTATGCCGCACCGCCTCCGTCCCGGTGATCTGGACCATCTTCGACGACACCCATCTCGGACTGGACCGGCCGCACGCCCTGCGGTTCCTCCCACACGCCGACACCGACTGGCGTCGGCCCAGCCCTGCCGAGGTATGGGCCCCGATGGACCACCGCCCCGACGAGGCCCTGATCCGCAAGCCCTCCTACGGCGCGTTCTACGACACCCCGCTCGACACGATGCTGCGCAACCTCGCCCGCGACACGGTCATCGTCACGGGAACGCTCACCAACTACTGCTGCGGCACCACCGCCCGTCAGGCATACGAACGTGGCTACAAGGTCGTCGTCGGATGTGACGTCACGGCCACCGACGACGAGTCCCGGCAGGAACCAGAACTCGCCGTCCTACGCAAAGGGTTCGCGCTCGTGCTGTCCGCAGAAGAGATCGCGAACCGACTGACCACAGTCACCCCTGCCTCAGAGGACCGGGACCGGGCGAACGTTGCCTGATGCGGACTACATAGGCAGCTGCGGCTCAACGGCTGCACCCCGGACATGCTCGACCGTGTCATCAACGGCAGGGCCGCCGACCAACTGCTCCGCCAAGGACGTCCTGTCCAGATCGTCATCAACGCCCTGCGCGAGACTCACTCGTCCCACGCGTCCACCTGCACCGCTCGGGCCATCATCGTGTCCGTACCAGTGGAGCGTGCGATCCAACCCGTTCTCTGACGGCCGTCGGCGTCACCCCTGAGAGGGCCAACTTGTAATCGCTCAACGCTGCGACCTGTGACGTAGCTGTCGGTGGTTGTCGGCGTTGCTCGTCGTTGAGGCCCCTGTAACGGCCCCGGGACGGCCCGTCAAGCGGTGCTGTCAGAACAGTGGATGCTCGTGTGGCAGTGGCTCCCGCACGAACTGGGTGCACCGCTCGTCGCATGCCCCTGGCGTGCATGGGGCCCGCCCTCAGGGCCGCGGTTCACGTTGACGAAGGGTTTGGTCACGGCCGCATCCTGGCGAAGCCCCGCTGCCTGCGCATCAAGATATGCAGCCCATCCCTGCTGGATGTGCCGCATCGGCGACCTACGTGCGCACTTGGTACGCCATGTGTACGCTTTACGACACATCAGCGGTGCCTGGCAGGCCGGGCTTGGTGGTGGTCATGTCCATCGCATGCCGATGGCGGCCAGCTGCTCCACGCGGTCGGGGGAGAGGGACGAGGGACGCGGCTCTGGATCGTTGGTTGCTGACCCATGCTCCTAGTCGCAAGTGGTGTTCTTCCGCCCCCTCACATCCGGCGTTACGGTCGTTTCGATGTGGCTTCTTGGTACGTGCCCATTTGTCGGCTTGGCTGCGCCGTGGCCGGGGTTTCTCGTCATCGGCTGCGGTGATCCCGAGGATGTGCTCCAGCATCCATTGCTGCACACCGGTGAGTTTGTCGTAGCCGAGCTGCTGCGTGCGTACCCATCGTCCGAGGTCTTCGCCCTGGCGTACAACCGCACCTGGTGTCGCGGGGAGTGTGCCGCCGCTGATCGCGCCGTTCCTCCGACAGGGCCCCGGCCGACGACTGAACGGGCAGGCCCTCGGCGCGCCGCTGCTCGTCCACTGCCGCTCGCCGAGCTGCGGCCCGCGCGTTCTTCAGGAATTCGCCTACGCGATAACCCCGGTAGGTGGCGTCCCTACGAGCTCGTAACACGATCTTGTTGATGTGTCCTGGTTGGGTGTGACCGATGTGACGATTCGGCCGTTCGGGATGGTGTGAGTACTCGGCCGTGGACCGTCGATGACGACTTGTGGGCACTGATCGAACCCCTGCTGCCGCCCTGGCCGGAGCGGTCGCCGGGGCCGCGGCCGGTGGCGGACCGGCTCTGCCTGCAGGGCGTCCTGTACGTCCTCTACAACGACGTAGCCTGGCAACTCCTGCCCCCGGAGCTGGGGTTCGGCTCCGGGCAGACCTGTTGGCGCAGGCTGGAGCGATGGCAGCAGGCCGATGTCTTCGATCAGTTGCACCGCATCCTGCTCGCCGAACTGAACGCCGCCGGCGAGCTCGACTGGTCGAGAGCGTGTGTGGACGGCTCCCACATCCGCGCGAAAAAGGGGGCCCCGACACCGGCCAGTCGCCGGTCGACCGGCGGAAAACGGGCAGCAAACACCACCTGATCTGTGACGGACGCGGCACCCCGCTCAAAGTCATCACCACGGCGGCCAACGTCAACGACATCACCCAGACCCTCGCCCTCGTCGACGGCATCCCGCCCGTCGCAGGCCGTCCCGGCAGACCACGCCGTTGCCCCGACGCCCTGCTCGGCGACAAGGGCTACGACTCCCAGGCCAACCGCCTCGAACTGCGCAAGCGCCGGATCCTGCCCGTCATCCCCCGCAGAGGAGCACCGAGCGTCCAGGGCCTGGGCAAACTCCGCTACGTCGTGGAGCAGACCTTCGCCCTGCTCCACCACTTCAAACGCCTTGCCGTGCGATGGGAACGCCGCACCGAACTTCACGACGCCTTCGTCTCCCTCGCCTGCAGCCTCATCTGCTGGCGACGGCTTCGGAAGCCCAAGAGCGACTGACCGGTGTCAGGGCAGGCAGGACGCCAGCAGGCTGCTTCAGCACGTTGGTACTCTCCGCATCTACGGCGAGGAGGGGAGATGATCGTGGGAGCAGAGCCGTCGAGTCCTCCGAGCCGCTGGTTCAGAGGAACTGGCTTTGGGATCCTCTTCGGTGGACTGACCGCAGTGATGTCCACTGCTGCCATTGGGAATGCATGGGCTGTATGTGACATCGGCAACGGCGTAACCAATGGCATGACCTTGCTGTTTCTTGTCCCTCTCATATGGATCGCCGCTGCGGTTCCGTGGGTGATCCTGCACAGCACCATTGGAAGACGTCATCGCAGGACAGCCCTGACTGCAGGGCTCATCTTCACCCTGTGGTTCACCTGGTTCCTTGTCACATGGCTCGGCATGCCGGACTCCTACCCTGCACCGTTGTGCCCGGGCAACGTCCCACCTTGGTGGCCGAGCTTCATCCCTGCATGACTCCGGCGAAGCCTGTGAAACTTGGCAGCGGCACCCTACTCAACAGCACCCCCGACCAGCCGCTGCACGCCAGCAAGATCGTGTTACGAGTTCTACGCGATAACCCCGGTAGGTGGCGTCGGTCGGTGCTGCGACGTGCCCGATTCCTTTGCCCATCCGCGGGCGGCGGCGAGTCCTTCTTCCCAGGCGACGTCGTAGTGGGACCAGATCATGCCGAGTTTCTCCAGCTGCGCCACGCGCTCAGGACTCATGTCGCCGCGGGCGTAAGCCCTTCGTGCGTCGGCGGCCCATTGTCCTAGCGGGAACGCGGCGAAGGAGGCCGGCCACCCCTCGCCGCCCTCCACCTCCGCTTCCCGGTCGTCGCCCGCGACGGGCATGCGGGTACCACGCCGGGGAGCCCGAGCCGCCGCCCCGGCCGCCGGGCGTCTCCGCTAGCCTGGCCGCTGCTCGCCCACGGGGGCTGCAACGAGGCTGGGAGAGAAGACGTCGTGGTGAAAGTCCTGATCGCCGGGGGAGCCGGATACATCGGCAGTACGGTCGCCTCGGCCTGTCTGGACGCGGGTATCACCCCCGTCATCCTCGACAACCTGGTCCGTGGCCGCCGCGAGTTCACCGAGGGCCGCACCTTCTACGAGGGCGACATCGCGGACGGCCCCCTGGTCGACCGGATCTTCTCCGACCACCCGGAGATCGCCGCAGTGGTGCACTGCGCGGCGCTGATCGTGGTGCCCGAGTCCGTCGCGGACCCGATCGGCTACTACGAGGCGAACGTGGCCAAGAGCCTCGCCTTCGTACGTCACCTGCACCGCAACGGCTGCGACCGGCTCATCTTCAGCAGTTCGGCCTCCATCTACCAGTCCGAGGACGGCTCACCGGTCGACGAGGACTCGCCGCTGGCGCCGCAGAGCCCCTACGCGCGCACCAAAGCGGTGTGCGAGGAGATGTTCGCCGACATCGCCCTGGCAGGGCCGCGCGTACTGTCGCTGCGCTACTTCAACCCCGTCGGCGCCGACCCCCGGCTGCGCACCGGACTCCAGCTCAAGCGGCCGAGTCACGCCCTGGGCGTGCTCGTCCAGGCTCACCAGGAAGGGCGTCCCTTCCCCATCACCGGGACCGACTACCCCACCCGCGACGGCTCGGGCATCAGGGACTACGTGCACGTCTGGGATCTCGCCGCCGCCCACATCGCGGCGATCGAGCGCTTCGACTCCGTCGTCGCCGGCCCGCGGCGCTCCATCGCGATCAACCTGGGCACCGGCTCGGGCACCACGGTCAGGGAGCTGTGCGCCGCGTTCAACAACGTCGTCAGCACACCCTTGACGACCGTGGACACCGACAGACGGCCCGGTGACGTCGCCGGCAGTTACACCAAGAGCGACCGGGCGGCCGAACTGCTGGGCTGGACACCGAAGCTGTCCCTGGAGGACGGCATCCGCTCCGCCCTGGACTGGATGCCGGTACGCGACGAGTTGCTCAAGGACTGACCCCCTTCCCCTCCGGGGGCGTGCCTCAGCCCGCTGCCGGTACCGCCGACGATCGACCTCGCGGGCGAAGCAGAGCCAAGCCCTGGCGGCGACGTGCCCGCGCAGTGCCGATCCCCGCACCTACGACGAGAAGTACGCGCACGGGTGCGAGCCGTGCCTCCTTCACGAACGAACCCGTCAAGGTCGTCACCCCGCCGAGGAGGATGAGTTCAAGGCGCCCCCGAGCGTCTTGCTGAAGCCCGTGTCCGCAGCGGCGCTTTCGTCGCCGATGGTGTTGTGTGCCGTTCATGGACCGGCGGGGGCCACGTCGTGGGGGCTGAAGGTGCGGCGGTAGGCGGCGGGGGAGACGCCGAAGGCGGTGCGCATGTGGGCGCGCAGTGAGTTCGCGGAGCCGAAGCCGGCCCGGTGCGCGACCAGGTCGATGGGCAGGTCGCTGGTCTCCAGCAACTGCTTGGCCAGTTCCAGGCGTTGAGCGGTGAGCCACTGCACGGGGGTCATGCCCACCTCGTCACGGAACCGGCGGGTGAAGGAGCGCAGACTCATCCGGGCGTGTTCCGCGAGCTGGGTGAGGGTCAGTGGCTCGCCGAGGTGCTCCAGAGCCCAGGCCCGGGTGGCGGTGGTGCTGGCGACGGTGGGCTCCGGGACCGGGCGGTCGATGTACTGGGCCTGCCCTCCGTCCCGCCACGGCGGGACGACGCACATGCGGGCGGCCCGGTTGGCGGCGGCCGCTCCGTGGTCGCGGCGGATCATGTGCAGGCACAGGTCGACGCCGGCGGCCACGCCCGCGGAGGTCAGCACGTCGCCGTCGTCCACGAACAGGACGTCCTCGTCGACCTTGACGCGCGGATAGGCGCGGCGGAACTCCGGGGCCAGGTTCCAGTGGGTGGTGGCGGGACGGCCGTCGAGCAGCCCGGCGGCGGCCAGGACGTAGGAGCCGGTGCAGATGGACACCAGCCGCGTGCCGGGGCGGATACCGGCGATGGCGGCGGTGACCGCCGGCGGCAGTGGGCCGCCACGGCCCAGCTCCGGCATGGCGTGCGTGGGCGGCACGATCACGGTGTCCGCGGCGGCCAGCGCCTCGGGACCGGCCGCGGGCTGCACACTGAACCCGGCGTCGCTGAGCACGGGCGCGCCGTCGGCGGTGCAGACGGTCACGTCGTAGAGCGGGCGGCCCTCGGCGTCCGCGACGCTGCCGAACACGCGGGAAGGGATCCCGAGCTCGAAGGGCGGCACGCCGGGCAGGGCGAGCACGGCGATCCGGTGCCGCCGCCGCGCCCCGCGCGACGCCCGACCCGGCGCCCCTTCGACCCGCTCGGGCGAGCACGACGGCCGTGGGCCGTCCTGCCGCTCCCACCCGTCGCCGATGTCTGTCTCCCGCATTCCGCTCATGGCCAGATCCTGTCACATGGTGGCCAGACGGCCAACACCACGGGCGGCCGCGGTGCCCGATCGTTGACTGCGTCGCCACGGAAAGCGCTGTGGCGGCGACCGAACCGAACCGGCGGCATCGGCTCCGGGCCGATCCGAGCCGATCCCGAAGAAAGACGAGGCAGACAGCATGCGCGCGGTGATCGTGGAGCAGTGGGGCGGACCCGAGACCCTCATCGAGAAGGACGTCGAACGCCCCGAGCCGGGCTTCAACGAGGTCCTGGTACGAGTGCACGCGGCCGGAGTGAACCCCGTGGACTGGAAGACCCGCGCCAGTGGGGCACTGATCGACTGGGGCACCGTCCCCGCGGTCGGCTGGGACGTCTCCGGCACCGTCGAGGCCGTCGGCCCCGGGGTGAGCCTGTACCGTCCCGGCGACGAGGTCTTCGGCATGCCGCTGTTCCCGCGCCAGGCGGGCGGCTACGCCGAGTACGTCGTCGCACCGGCCCGCCACTTCGCGCCGAAGCCGACGGGACTCACGCACGTGGAGGCGGCGGCCCTGCCGCTGGCCGCCCTCACCGCCTGGCAGGCCCTGGTGGACACCGCCGGGGTGCGCCCCGGTGAGCGGGTGCTGGTGCACGCGGCGGCCGGCGGGGTCGGCCACCTGGCGGTACAGATCGCGAAGGCCCGCGGTGCGTACGTGATCGGCACGGCCAGCGCGGGCAAGCACGACCTGGTGAAGGAGCTGGGCGCCGACGAGGTGATCGACTACCGCGCGGTGCGGTTCGAGGACGTGGTGGGCGACGTCGACGTGGTGCTGGACGGCCTCGGCGGTCAGAACGCCGAGCGGTCCCTGAAGATCCTCAAGGCGGGTGGCCGGCTGATCACCCTGCCCGGCCCCGACGACGTCCCCGCCGCCCCGGAAGGCGTCCGTGCGGTCTGGATGCTGGTCGAACCCGACCACCTGGGCCTGCGTGAGATCGCCGCCCTGGTCGAGCGGGGCGCGCTGAAGCCGGTCGTCGACACGGTCCTGCCGCTGGCCGAGGCGGCGAAGGCCCACGAGATCGGCGAGCAGGGCCGCACCACCGGGAAGATCGTCCTGACGGTCGCCTGAGTCCGGCGGCAGCGACCGGCCGGCCCTCGAGCGGGCCGGCCGCCGGCAGCGGGGCGCAGGTGCCGGTTCCGGTGCCGCTGGCGGGGGAGTGGCGCCGACACGCGGGGGGAGCGGGTCGGCACCGGCAGCCGGGGCCGACCGGGGCCGACGACCCAGGCGTGTTCCTCATGGCGGAGAGGGCAGGATTCGAACCTGCGTGGGCCCCAAGGGGGCCCGACCGTGAGCTGTGCTCGTTGGTCCCCGATCAACCACTCCGGGCACCTCTCCTCGCTCCCGATCCGCCCCTGCGGGCGGCCCGTTCACATGGAGAACACTGCCAGGCTCCCCTGACGCATCGCTGACGCCCATCTGACGCAGCCGCCCCGTCCGGCTGTACGCCGCCGCCAGAATCCAGGACCGCCTCGTTAGCCTGGAGGCTCGGCCGACCGTCCGGCGCCCACGCCACTGCCTCGCGTCCTGCGCTGAGCCACGCCGTCGTGCCCCTGCCGCCAGCGGGCATGGAGCGAATCCGACCTGCCGCTTACGCCGTCGAGTGTGCCGCGGCGGATGCCTACGGAAGCCGGTCGTAGGTCCTGAAGGTGTACGAGGCGTCGTAGGACAGCAAGTTGCCGGTGGCCGCCGGCAGGCCGAGGCGTCTGCCGAGGAAGCCTGTCAGCGGTCCGCAGCGTTCGGGAGCGGGCGCGCTGAAGGTGTCGTCGTACGCCGAGAACTCGATCACCGGTGGGTCCTGGGAGACCCACTTCGAGGGCCCCGAGCGCTTCACCTGGAAGTCGACCGGCTCGCCGGCTCCGATGGTGCAGGTCCGCGGCAGCAGCGGGCTCAGCAGACGGAAGCGCAGGCTGAGCCGGCCGGTGTAGAAGTCCGAGCGTCCGCCGTACTCGGGCTGTATCGCAAGGCCGGTGATCGGGGAGTGCGCACCCGTCGGTGTGCCGGTCAGGCCACCTGGTACGGCGGTCGGCGCACTGTGCATCGCGCCCCACACCCCTCCGTCGGTGCCGTCCGGAAGGGGGCCTTCGGCGTGCGTCATGGTGATCGGTGCGAGCGCCAGCGTGATCTTGCCCATGGCCAGCTTCGGCGCCGCCGTGTGCACCTCGCATCTCCAGCGTGCCGGATCCACGCCCTCGGGAAGCGCCGGGCAGTCGGTGTAATCAGTGGCGGACGGGGTGTCTGCCGGCGCGGCGTGGGCGGCACCCGCTGCCCAGACCCCGGCCGCGCCCGCCAGGAGTGCGGCAGCGGTGGCGGGGGCGACGAGACGGCGGAGGAGTGAGGGACCGCGGCGAGCGGCGGTGGTTTCCGACATGTCATCAGCGTGCCGCCCCTGACGCACCGGCCACATCGGTGACTCCCCCCACCTCGACCCGGACATACCCCTGACGGCACGTCAGGGTGTTCCGCCGCTACCAGGGCATGACGGTGGCCGATGCCGAAAACACTTTGTGGGGGCGTACCGTCGCCGCCTACTGTCGGCTCATCGACGTGTAGCTCAGCAGCAGAGCACCGGGCTCTACACCCGGAGGGCGCGGGGGCGGGACCCGCCACGTCGGCTATGAACGACGACGCTGAGCAGCAGCACCTTGCCCAGGCGAACCCCGGATACGCGGCCGGTCAGCTGGCCGCCGCGTTTCGCGCGGCCGTCGCCCACCCGGATCCGGAGACCCGCCGACGCGGCGCCGAACGCGGACGCAGGTGGCGGGCGGTGCTGGACGGGATGGCCAACGGACTGCTGACCATCGGTTCCCGCACGCCCGTGGCCGGACTGCCCGCGTGGGTCACGCCCGAGGTGGTCCGGGGCGGCTTCGCCACCGGCGAGCCGAGCGCGGGCGGCCCGCTGCTCGAACACGAGATCGCCACCGCACGTCGCGTCGATGTGACCGAGAACCGGCGGGCGCTCTTCGCGTACTTCCTGTCCGAGGACGGGCTCGCGCATCTCCACGCCCTGCTCGACAACGGCCGCTACGAGGTGACCGTTCCCGAGGAGGCCGCGCTGCTCACCGTCGCCTGGCTGGTCCGGGCCGGGGAGCCGGACGCCGCGCTCGACCTGGTGCAGGAACTCGCGCCGTTCGCCGACCGGCTCCGTTTCGGCCCGCGGCCGGCCGACCGGCCCGCGCCCCCGCCCGACGCCGTGCACCGCTCCACCGTCGCGGACGCCCGTGCGGCGCTCGCCGCCCGCTGCCCCAGCACGGCCGTCGAGACGCAGCGCGAGGCGCTTGCCGTCTGGCAGCCCTTCGGTGACGAACTGCTGGCGCACTGGCTGGAAGTGACAGACCCGCAGGGCCGCATACGCCTTCCCGGCCCCGCCGACCTCTGGCACCAGCGCTCCGGCGCGCTGCTGCACCGCTACCGCGACCTCGTCCGGCGCCACACGTACTGCACCAAGCACCTGAGGCCCAAGGAGAACCTCGCCGTCCTGCGCGGCGCGCTGGAGGAGGTCGTCGCCGCGGGGGAGCTCGCGCCGCGGCGGCTCGGGCTGCTGCGGCACGCCGTGTCCGCCATGGTCCGCAAGCGCGGGCTGCCTGGCTCCGCGGAGCACTCCGCACTGCGCCGACGGCAGGCCGCCCACGCAGCGCTGCCCTCGCACCACGCGCTGGCCGGAGTCGTACTGGGCCGTCTGTCCGGCCTGCCACGGGACGGTGGGGTCGACGAGGTGGAGCCCCTCCTGGCCCCGGTGAGCGAGCGGGAAGCGCACGAGACCGGTGTGCCCGCGGGCGCCGTCGTCCCCGCCGCCGTGCGCCGGCCCGTGGAGGCGGCGCTCAGCGCGCCCGTCGGCACTCTCGTGGAGCGCGGCGTCGTACCGTCGGCGGAGGTCCTGGCCGAGCTGGTCCCCCAGGTCGTCGCCGCCACCACCGCCGAGCTCCACAGCGACCCGGTTCTGCGGTCACTGGCCGCCGCCCACTACCGCGCCTTCCGCAACCGCCGCTCCCTGCTGCTGCTCAACCTTCAGCGGCAGGTCCGGGTCGAGGAACTGCCTTGGGTTCGGGCTGTGGCGGCCGAACGGACCGGCTCCGGCGCGGATGAGGCGGCGGTTGAGGCGCTGCGGCAGCTCGGCGGACTCGCGGTGCGCGCCTTCCCCGGGACGATCCTGCCCAACCCGCTCGTCCGCGAGCTGGCCGTGCTGACCCGCCAGGCGGAACTGGGCGCGCCCTTCGTCGAGGAACTCGCGGCCGACATCTTCATGGGCACGTTCACCCCGAAGTTCCTCACCGCCGCACGGATCGCGGCCGAACTCCTGGGCGGGGGCTCCCTGTACGAGCGGTACTACGCCATCGACTACGCGGCGGTGCGCAACCTCGCCGTCATCGAGGCGGCCGACTCCTCCCTTCGGCCGGAGAGGGCCCGTACGTCGGCCGGGTTCGCCGCGCTGTGCCGGCAGCGGGCGGCGCAGTTCGCGCCGGGCACGGGGCGGTCCGGTTCCTGGGTCGCGGGGAACGGCACGGTGATCGAGCAGGCGCAGATCCTCACCACCCACAACCTGGCCACCCTGGTCCACCGGGTCGGCATCGATCCCGGAGCGGGCTGGGACGACCTGGCCCTGCGGTGCTTCGACACGGTGTGCCGGCTGACCGGGCGCGTCCACCGCAACCCGCGGCCGCTCGGCACCATCAAGGACGCCGCCTATGCCTGGCGGCAGATGGTGTTCCACCTGTCCCTGTGCTCGCCCGACCAGCAGCGGCACGCCCTGGAGCGTGTGGTGCGCGCATGCGCGCAGCAGCCCTGGCACATCGCCGGACGGCTCAGCCCCGCACTCACGGGACTCCGGCAGGTCCTCTCCGGCGGTCAGGCGGACGACGGTACAGGGCGCCGTCTGCTGGGATGGAGCACGGGCGGCCACTGGCTCAGGGAGGAGCCGGCACCCGGTCCGCACGTACGCCGGGCGGCGGCACGACGGCCGTGACTCCGGGCATGTGGACGCCGGAGGCCGGGGACCTGCCAGGGGAAGGGCGACCGCGGGCCGGATGTCCCGACCACTGAGGGACGTGAACCGGCGCGGCTTGCCCTTGCCGGGATGGTCGGCCGCGGGCGACGGGGTCGAGGAGAGCGGTGTCAGGCATCTGTCGGCGCTGAGCGCGATCTGTCGGTGTCGTGTCGGCGGGGGGTGCGACCTTGGGCGGGTCGGTGCTCCCCCCGTGAGCATGCCGCCCCAGAGCGCAAGGAGCCTATCATCGTGTCTTCGTCTTCCTCGTCCCAGAACCGGCCGTGGGACGTTCACCGGCTGCCGCGCGCCGAGGGCAGGGTCGTCCTGGTCACCGGGGGTAATGCCGGGATCGGCTACTTCGTCGCGGAACAGCTCGCCGCCACCGGCGCCGTCGTCGTCCTCGGCAGCCGGGACCGCGCGAAGGCCGACGCCGCCATGGTCTCGATCCGCTCGCGCGTCCCCGGCGCGCGCGTGCGGCACCTGCGACTGGACCTCGCCGACCTGTCGTCCCTGAAGACGGCCGTGGAGGGGCTGGCCCTCGACCATCTCGACGCGGTGGTCCACAACGCGGGGGTCGCGCTCGACGACCCGCCGCGTCGGGAGACCGAGGACGGCCACGAGCTGATGTTCGGCACCAACCACCTCGGCCACTTCGCGCTGACCCAGTGGCTGGCCCCCCTGCTGTCCGCGGCGCCGGCCGGCCGCGTCGTGACCGTGGGAAGCTTCGCGGCGCGATCCGAGCGACTGGACCTGGACGATCTCCAGTCGACGCGGGACTACCGGCCCAAGCGCACCTACGGCCGATCGAAGCTGGCGCAGATGTGCTTCGGCTTCGAACTCGATCGCCGACTGCGTGCCCTCGGCAGCACGGTGCTCAGTGTGGTCGCCCACCCTGGCGGCGCACTGGACTCACTCACCCCGTCCCGCCCGCCGGTATGCGTGACAACCCCCGGCGAGCGGCTGCGCGCCTTGCCTTCCCGGCTCCTGGTGCAGGGCAAGGACGCTGGAGCATGGTCCGTCGTCCGTGCCGTCATCGACCCCGAGGCGCGGGGCGGGCAGTTGTGGGGACCGAGGGTCTTCGGCCTCCGGGGCGTACCGCGGCTCGAGCCCGTCCCCTCCCACATGGCCGACCCGGTCGTCGCCGCTCACCTGTGGGATGCCGGCGGTGAGCTGGTGGGCGCCGATCCGTACCTCGGCTTCCGGTAGGCGCGCGGCCGCGCCCCGGGCGGACGTCCGGTGGCCGACGGCGACGGTCGGCTCGGACAGCCGGGCTCACTCCCGGTGAAGCGTCGGTCGCAGGGGTGTGACGACGTCGTCGGGCGTGAAAAGGCGTGCCTGGCCGGGGTCGAATCCGGCGTCGGTGCCCGGTAGCACGAGATATGCGCCTCTGCGCTGCTCGTACAGCGGCGCGTAGACGACCGCGTCCGCGTGAGCGTCGCCGTTGACGTCGAGCAACGGTGGCCGGTGGCCGAAGGCGTTCCAGTGAGAGGGGTTCGGGCTTCCGGGCAGTCCGTCGCTCTCGGCGTCGATCTCCTGTTCCCCCTCCAGGGACTGGGCTCCGTCCGTACCGCCGTACAGCAGGGTCACCTTGCCGTCGTGGCGCCGGAAGCCCGGGGTGTTGACCACGACATCCGGTCTGCCGTCCCCGTTCACGTCGCCGACGGTCGGCGTGGAGCCGAAGTCGACACGGCGCCGGTCGGCGGGGCGCGTACCACCGACCACGGTCGGCACGCGGCCGGTGCCCAGACCGGTCTTCGCTCCGTACAGGATGGTCAGAGCACCGCCCGCACCCGGCATGTCCGCCGGCGCTACGGTCAGTTGAGTGGGCACCAGCAGGTCGGTGAGGCCGTCGCCGTCCGCGTCGCCGGCGGCCGGGGCGCGCACACCGTCCTGGGTCGCCGCCAGGTGCTCGATGGCCGCCTCCTGGCGACCGTCCCGTACGAGTCCGTGCTCGCTGCCCTCGTACACGCCGACCGAGTGAAGGCCCGTGGGCACAGTCTCCTCATCGTCCTCCTCGGCGACGTAGGGGTACGTCAGCACCACCTCGGCCCTGCCGTCGCCGTCGAAGTCACCAGTGGTCGCCGTGGCGGGCGTGACACCGCGGCGGCCCAGATCGAGCTCGGCCTGCCTGGCCGATGCCCCGGCCCGGTCGATGGGGCCGTAAAGGATCCGGCCCTCTTGGCTCCGCCCGGTGCTGTCGGGGTCGCCGTGCCCGCCGTCGAGCAGGTCCGCGGCGCCGTCGCCGTCGAAGTCGGCGGCGGCCAAAGGGTGAAAGCCGGCGGGCAGGCCGATCCGGCGGGCGGTGCCCAGCCCGTGCGCGCCGCCGAACAGAGCGAACGACTCGGAGTCGGTCACGCTCACCCCACGGCTGCCGACCAGGTCCGTGAAGCCGTCGCCGTCCAGGTCGGCACGCAGCGGCGGCGACAGGAAGGTCGCGTTCCGTCCGCTGCCGGCCGGCGTCCGCCGTGCCGTGGCCGTGTCCAAGCCCGCTCGCGACCCGTAGACCACGAGCAGATGCGCCGCGTACCGCTCGCCGTCGGCCGCCTTCGATTCCACGACGTCCACGAAGTCGTCGTAGCCGTCGCCGTTGAAGTCTCCTGGGTCAGGGTGCTCGGCGGGCTCACCGGCGGCGGGCCGGGCGACCGGGTGGCCGGCCGTTGGGTGGTGCGCGCCGCTGCCCGCGACCGTGAGCAACAGGGCACATCCCATGACGGAAGCGGACCGGCGGCGCATACGCATGGTGGACTCCAGGAGAACCTGCACGAACAGGGACGGCACCCAAGGGCTTTCGCGGGATTGACTTCCGAAGCACTCACAAGGTTGTCCCGCTGTTACGTCAGCCCGCCGAGCGCCCCTTCTCCGAGGTGTTTCCGAGGCGGGCCCGACCGGGAGCCCACCACGGAGAAGCCCTCAAGCACCCACCCACGAACCGGTAGTGTCCGCGGTGATGGACGGCTCAGGGGGAGAAGCGCAGCCGCCGTGGGATGCCGTGGCCGGGCTGGTGCGGGCGGCGCGGGCGGGTGACGCGTTGGCCATGGACGAGGTGCTGAGCGTGGTGACGCCGTACGTGACCCGGCTGTGCCGGCCGATCGCCCTGACGGATTCCGAGGATGCCGTTCAGGAGGCGCTGACCGCGGTCTTCGTCGGGATGCGGGGGCTGCGCGATCCGCAGGCCTTCTACGGGTGGGTGCGTACGGTGACCGTGCGCGAGGCGGTGCGGGTGGCGCGGCGAACGGCCGTCGAGCGGGCCGTCGATCCCGGCGAAGTCGCCCGCCTGAGCGGCCTCGTCAGTGTCGGTGAGGGCGAGCTGTCGGCACAGGTGCGGGACGTGCTCGCACGCATGCCCGTGCACCATCGGGCCGTGCTCGTCCTGCGGGAGCTTGAGGAGCTTGATGAGCGAACCGCAGCCGAGATATTGGATGTCGCGCCGGGCACGGTCAAGTCCCGCCTGCACCGCGCCCGTTCGGCCTTCCGGAAGGCGTGGCAGCCATGAGCGTTGACGCCGTGACCCGGCTGCGGTTGATGGCCGCGGGCCTGCACACCACGCTGTACGCGGAGGAGCACCTGGACCTGCCGTACGAGAAGGTGTGGGCGGTCGCTTCGGATCTGGCGGGTGAACTGCCGCACTTCGTACCCCTGTTGCGCGAGTTCCGTGTCCCGCCCGGTGACGCGGATCGCAAGCGCGCCCTGGCGGTGGGACCACTGGGCAGCTGTAGCGCTTTCGACGTGCGGCTGGCTCCCGGCTGGTGCCTGATGCAGTCGCGGTTCGTGGTGGGGGGCATGGCCGCCGTACCGGAGAGTGACGGCACGCGCTTCGCCGTGCTCGGCGCGGCGCGTCCCGCCGCCCTGCGGCCGATCCAGAGGGCGTACGCCTTCGGGGTCCGGCGCAGGCGGGCCTTCATCCGGAAGGTCGCAGGGCGGGCGGCCTTGCGCCCCTAGCCGTTCAACGCCTCCTCGCGAACAGCTCCTTCATCGCCTCGGCGACCACGTGGGGCCTCTCTCGGGGCAGGAAGTGGCCCGCGCCCGGCACGATCCGTACGCTGAGGTCGTCCGCGTGGCGCTCGCCGCCGGCCAGCATGGACGGCGGTATCACGTTGTCCCGCTCGCCTCCCAGCAGCACGGTCGGGACGGTCAGCCGCTGCTCGCGCCCCCTGCCGCGCAGCAGCGCCGGGATCTCCCGGACCACGTACTGCCAGAACATGGCCTGCCCGGCATGCGCGCCGGCCTGGGTCGCGGCGCTGAACTCCGCGAGCTCGTCGGCCTGCCACAGCGACCGGTCGGCGACCTGGTGGCGCAGCAGGAAGCGGGTGAACGCCGGCCAGCGGCGCAGCACGGCACGGCCGATCACCGGATACTCGACGAAGGCGGTGTACCACTGCCGCCACAGGTTCGGCAGGACAGCCCGGTGCCGGGCCCACGGGTGCGCCATGTTGAGAGCCAGGTAGCCGCTGAAGCGCTCCGGTGCTCGCAGGCAGAGCCGGAAGCCGACGTGGGCGCCCCAGTCGTGCCCCACCAGATGCACGCGGTCCAGCCCGAGTACGTCCAGCAGCGCGAGCATGTCGTCGGCCAAGCCGTCGATGTCGTATCCGCGCGGGGTCTGCTCCGACCAACCGAATCCCCGCAGGTCAGGGCAGATCAGTCGTTGGCCGGCGGCCACCTGGACGGCGACCCGGTGCCAGGCGAACCAGTGCTGCGGGAAGCCGTGCAGCAACAGGACCGGCGCCCCGCTGCCGTACTCGGCGATGTGCAGCCTGATGTCGCGCACCTCAAGCCGGCTGTGCTTCGCGCCCTCGGCGTGCGGCAGCGGTCTGCCGCCCGCGGGCGCCACCGACGTCGTGCTCGATGTCATGGGAAACACCTCTCACCTTCGGCGGGCCTCCGGAGGGCCCGCTTCGGCATGCCAGGAGGCGGGGCCGAGCGAAAAGGTTCCCCGGCGAATGCGTCGAAAGGTGACCTGTACTCACCCGTCACGGCGTCGCCCGGGACTCCCGATGGCGGTTGTGCCACGCGATGGCGCGTCGGATCTCCGGCTCGTGCAGGCCGGTACGGCACCCGAGTTCCTCCACGGAGAGGACGGGCGGCCCGTGGGTGAGCGCGCGGGTGATCTTGGCGGCCCACAACTCCTCCTGCGTGTAGGGCCGACGCCGGTAGATCTCCCGCAGGACGTCGAGGTGGTCCGGCCCGCACGCCGTGACGAGCCTGAGGCCGTCGAACCAGTCGTTGTGCCGGCTCACCGAGGACGAGTCGGGTACGTGGCGGCGCACCACATCGTCTTCCGGGAAGGTGGCCCCGCACAGATCGCACAGCTCGAGACGGATCACTCGCGCCTTCTCCGGCTGCCGTCTGCGTTTCCTCTTCCTCATCGCCTCTCGCCACCGCTGCGGTCGGGGAAAATCTGTCCGATCCCGTACGTCGTACGACGCGGTCCGGGAGGACAACAGAGGGCTACCCGCGGCCGCCGACGCCGAAGCGGGGACGGGCCGCGGCCACTCTTACGCAGGAGCCAGGAGTCCCAGGCAGCAGAGGACCCGGCTGGGGTGGCTCCTGTTCGCCGGCCCGGTCAGGTGGGCGGTGTGCCGTACACGCGGTAGCGCTCGGCGTCCGGCCATTTGATGTCCAGGCCGAGACCGGGCAGGGAGGGGTCGGGCCGCAGGGCACCGCCGTCGGGGGAGAGCGTGCCGTCGAACAGCAGGCTCTCGAAACGCACATGGTCGTGGAAGTACTCCAGGTGCCGCAGTCGGCGCACGGCACAGAAAGCGTGGGCCGAGAGAGCCGGTGCGCAGTGGGCGGACAGGTCAAGGTGGTGGGCGGCGGACAGGCCGGCTGTCTCCAGCAGGCCGGTGATGCCCCCGCAGCGGGTGACGTCGGCCTGCAGGCAGTCCACGGCACTGCCCTGTACGAGGTTGACGAAGCCCTGTGTCGTGTAGGCGTATTCGCCCGCCGTGATCTCCAGACGCTCGGGCCCCCGCTCGCTGAGCATGCGCAGGCCCTCCAGGTCGGCCGAGCTGACGGGCTCCTCGAACCACCGCACGTCCCACTCCTCGTGGAACCGGTGCGCCCAGTACAGCGCCTGCTTGCGGCCCAGTGCCCCGTTGGCGTCGGTGAAGATCTCCGGCTCGTCACCGATGGCCTTGCGGACGGCAGCGAGGCGCCTCGGGTCGCTCTCAGGGTCCCGGGACGTCTTCAGCTTGACGCGCGGGATGCCTTGTTGGACCCAGCCGCCGAGCTGATCGGTGAGGCGGTCCAGGGAGTAGTTGGTGAAGCCGCCACTGCCGTAGACCGGCACCCTGTCGTGCCAGGACGGGAGGAGACGGATCAGCGGCAGTTCGAGCAGCCGGGCCTTGAGGTCCCACAGGGCCACGTCCACGGCGGACACCGCCATGGCGCCCGCTCCGGGACGGCCGGCGTTGCGGATCTGCCGGCCCATCAGTTCCCAGAGCGCGGCGGGCGAGGAGGCGCTCCGCCCACGTACGACGTCAGCGAGTTCGGACTCTATGAAGGAGGCGACCGACACATCGCCGTAGGTGTAGCCGAGGCCCGTACGGCCGCCGGCGTGCACCCGCACCAGGACCATGGTGGTGGAGTCCCACTCCAGGGTCCCGTCCTCCTCCTTGCCGTCCGGCCCGTCGGTAGGCAGCTGGAAGGCGTGGACCTCGACCGAGTCGATCCGGCAGGACACCGACTCGTCTCCGGTGCCGGCGGCGCTCATCAGCGCCGCCCCGGCAGATGCGCGACCACTCGGGTGAGCTCCTGACGGGCTCCCGGGGTGGTGATGCCCACCCGTTCCGGGGCCTGTGCAACCGCCTCAGCGGCCTTCTTGTCGGCGACCAGCGTCATGACCCGCTCCCTCGGACGCGCACCTCTCGCACCGGTACTGGGTGACCCCTGGCCGGTGCGAGTAAACCGTCGGCGCGTGCATGTCGGGGACGGTCACAGTGGCGCCCACGGTGGACCTCAGCCGGAGCGGGGGCTCACTGCGGGTCCAGCGCTGCCGCGTCCCGGGTTCCCGCCGACGTCGGATCATCGAGGTCGTCGGTCAGGGTCACTTCGAGGCCGCCGCTGAACCGCGCGGTGTAGTTGTTCATGAAGCCGTACAGACAGCCCACGGCCGTGCCCAGGAGGATCTCCAGCGCGATGACCACGGTGCCGACGACCAGCGTCTGCGACGGTGTCGGCCCCTGGCCGGGAGCCACGATGTCGAGGATCACCGACGTGGCGAGCACGGCGCCGAGGACACACACCCCCAGAGCCCCGAGGAAGAGGAAGCACATCAGCGTGACCGCCCAGGGGTTGGTCTCGGATATGCGCATTCGAGTGAACCGCGGGGGAGGGTGCGGGAGGGTGTGATCCCGTGCCGGCGCCGACCCGGGCGACTCGGATTCGGGTGTCGCCACGATGCGGGACGCGATCCTCGACGCCTGCTGACGAGCCGCCGCGCTGAAGGATTTATTGCGTTTCGTTCGCCTCATGTCCACTCCCGTAGCTGGCCCCCACCTGCGACGTTATGCGCAGATGTGCGACCGTGCACCCCCGACGATCACGGTGAGTGACAGGGGCGGGGTTCACCTCCGGCGATGAGTTCACCGTCCTCGGACGGTCTACCGGCGATACGACCGTTTCGACAGGAGTGCCATGTCCACCATTCAGCCAGTGATCCTGACCGCTGACCACGACGCCCTGTTCGGCTTCTACACGAAACTGTTCGGCGCCGAGCAGATCTTCCGGGTCCCGGAGGAAGGGCCGGTCTTCTACCTCGGCCTGCGCATCGGCGACACCGACCTCGGACTGGTGGCCAAGGAGGAGGACCCGGGGGCCGGGGCGACACCACGGATCCTGCTCAGCATCAGTGTCGACGATGTCGACGAGACGCTCGGCCGGGTGGTGGCCCTGGGCGGCTCGGTCCGCGGCGGCCCCAACGACATGCCATGGGGACAGCGTGTCGCCCACATCCTGGACCCCGACGGCAACCCGGTGAACCTCACTCAGCCGATCCCCGCCGGGTGACGGCACCCCCCTGTCGATCTGTGTCGGAGGCAGCCGGCGAGCGGGGTCCGGTCGTGGCGCCGCGGGTCGCGTTGCTCTGTCGTGGCAGGGGCCGGTGCGGTGATCAGTGCGGCTGGGCGAGCGCGGCAGGCTCGCCCAGCTCGGCGGCCGCTGCGCGCCAGGCCGCCGTCACCGCGCTGTGTGCCTTCGCGGTGCTCGCGGCCCGGTCGCCGCCGAGGAGGATCGGTTGCCCGACGTGGACGTGCAGAGCCGGGCGGCGAAACGGCGCGCTCACGAGGCCCGCCAGCTGCTTGGCCGCGTTCCCCGAGGTGATCCGGCGGGCCCCTGCCTGGCCGACGGGGACGACGGGCGATCCGGTGCGCTCGGCAAGCCGCGCCAGGCCGGTGCGGAAAGTGCTCGGCGCGGTCTCGGCGGCATCCTCGCGCGACGGCAGTCCGCCCTCACCGTAGATGAGCACCAGCCGGCCCTCTCCCAGCGCGGCCGCGGCAAGGTCGAGGCAACGACCGGCGCGCCCATCGTGGCGGTGCACGGGTATGTGGCCCTCACGGGCGAGGACGCGGCCCAGCAAGGGCGTACGCCACAGTCCCGCGGCTGCCATGACGACCGGCTCGGCGCCGAGCCGGTGCAGCGCCGCGAGGACGACGGCGGGGTCGGCGAACGAGGTGTGGTTGGCGGCGATGATGCTCCCCGGCGCCAGGACGGCCGCGGGATCCGTGGTCACGGTGAGTCGGCCGACGGCCGGCATCACGGCGTGGGCGAGGCGGCTGAGCATCTGGTCTCCCGGTCCTGACGATGAGGATCTACATCATGCGAGGAAGAATCCGGCCGGGCCTGAGCTCTCGTACTCAACTCCACCCGTGCAAGGCACCCAATCCGGCGGTGTGAGGGCGTGTCTCGGGCGACGCACCTTCACGGACGAGACACGTGCGCCGCCGCGGTCCGGAAGCCGGAGCCGGAGCCGGGGTTGAAGGCGGAGCCGGAGCTGAAGGCGGAGACCAAGCCGTGCGGGCGTCGGCGCGGCACGGATAGCCTGCGCGGATGAAGCGGATCCAGCGGGCCGCCGGCGTGATCGTCGGGTCAGCGGTGGGGGACGCGCTGGGCGGCCCGTTCGAGTTCGGTCCCGAGGGAGCGTTCTCCGCGCGATTCCCCGTTCCCGGTGCCGGCGGCGAGATGTGCGGAGGCGGCGGCTGGGACCCCGGCGAGGCGACCGACGACACGCAGATGGCCGTCCTGGTCGCGGAGTCACTGCTGGAGCGGGAGGGACTGGATCTGCCGGACATCTTCACCCGCTTCCAGCGGTGGGCGGCCTCGGAACCGAAGGACATCGGCTTGCAGACCGAGGACGTCCTGACCAACGGCATGCCCTGGGACTGTGCGGCCGCGATCCACTTCCAGGTCAATCAACGAGCGGCGGGCAACGGCTCCTTGATGCGGGCATCGACCTCCGCGGTCCACTTCGCGGCCGCCGGCCAAGAAGCCACCATGGACGCGGCCCGCCACATCGCTGCCCTCACCCACGGCGACCGCGCGGCCTGGGAAGGCACCGCGATCTTTCACGAGCTCATCCGCGTCGCCCTCCAGGGCACCGAACCTCTCACCGCGCTGCCGGTCGCCCTGGCCCTCGTCCACCCCGACCACCGCGGCCGCTACGCCACCGTCCTCGCACCCGACTGGCACCCCGATCAGGCGACCGAGTTCAACGGTGCCGTCTGGCCCTGCCTGGGCTCCGCCGTCTGGGCCCTGCGCACCACCACCAGCTTCGAGGACGCGCTACGCGCGGCGATCGACCTCGGCGGTGACACGGACACCGTCGCCGCGGTGACCGGAGGTCTCGCTGGGGCGTACTACGGGCTGGACGCGATCCCTGCCCGATGGACCGAGCCGCTCCACGTCCCGCTCCCCGGCTTCGACGGACGGGTGCTGCGCCTGGCAGATCTGCTGCACCTCGCACACCGCCTCGAAGGGCGACGTTTCAGCGGAGGTCGAGGGCTCCGAGGGGCGTGACCGTTCCGACGGCGTCGCCCCCCGGCACCCGTCACCGTAGCGGCCCCTCGCGGTAGCGTCAGTTCAGGTAGTCGGCGACGAGCACGGCGAACTCGTCGGGGGTGGCGAGACGGACGCCGAGGTCTTCGGCTTTGGTGCGCTTGGAGCCGGCGCCTTCGCCGGCGACCACCAGGGTGGTCCTCTTGGAGACGCTCGAGGAGGACCGACCGCCGGCGCGTTCGATGAGTTCGTTCATCTGATTGCGGCCGAGCTTCTCCAGCGGCCCGGTCATCCCGCCGGTGACCACGACCGTCATCCCGGCGAGCGGGCCGGCGGCTGGGGCGGCGGTGGTCTCGGCACCGTCGGCACCCGCGCCCGCGTCCGCGGTCTGCGTGGACGGGGGAGTGGCGCCGGGCTCGGTCATGTTCACCCCTGCTGCGACGAGTTTGTCGATCAGCGGGGCGAGCTCGGCGAGTTCCGCGACTATCGACGGCGCCTTCTCGGGGCCGATGCCGTCGACCTGCTGCAGAGCTTCGGCGTCCGCGGCGCGGACGGCGTCCATCGTGGCGAAGTGCCGCGCGATGCGCCGGGACATGGACCGGCCCGTGCCGCGGACGCCGAGCGCGCACAGCACCCGCGACAGCGGCTGCGCCCTGGCTGCGGCCAGGGCGTTGAGCAGGTTGTCGGAACTTGTCTCGCCCATCCGCTCCAGGGACAGGAGTTGTTCGCGGGTGAGGGCGAACAGATCGGCGAGGTCGGTGACGAGGCCGGCCTCGACGAGTTGCACGACGCGGGTGGCGCCCAGGCCCTCGATGTCGAGCTGGTCGCGGCCCGCCGCGTAGGAGAGGGAAGCCACCAGATGACAGTTGCGGCCCTGCTCGCAACGCCAGCGTTCCTGACCGGTGTCGATGCCGAAGCCGCATCGGGGGCACACCTCGGGGAACACGATCGGCTGTTCAGTGCCGGTGCGCAGGTGGGCGACCGGGGCTTCGATACGGGGAATCACGTCACCGGCGCGGTGGACCATCACATGGTCACCCAGGCGCAGATCACGGCGAGTGATGTCGGCCGGGTTGTGCAGCGTGGCGTAGGTGATGGTGGAGCCGTCGATCTCGACCGGTTCGAGGACGCCGCGCGGGGCGATGATGCCGGTACGGCCCACGTTCCACTCCACTTCGAGAAGCCGGGTGATCTTCTCGACGGCGGGCAGCTTGTAGGCGATCGCCCACCGAGGGGCACGCGATCCGGATCCCGCTGCCTGCTGATCGGCGGCGAGATCGGCCTTGATGACGATGCCGTCGATGCCGAACGGCAGCTCGGCACGCAGCGCGGCGATCTCCGTGACGCGGGTGAGCACGTCGTCAGTGGTGGCGGCGGTGACACCGGGCACCAAGGTGGTGCCGGTCGTGTTGACGCCCAGCTCGGCTGCCAGGGCCATCAGTTCACTGTGCGCGAGGCCGGTGAGACGTACGGCCAGGGCGTCGTCGGTGTCGGGCAGCGGCAGGAGGCCGTAGCCGAAGAAGGTCATCGGCACCGTGTAGGCGCGGTCCTTGGCGCGCAGGGTGCCGGCCGCCGCGTTGCGCGGGTTGGCGAACGGCTGCCCGCCGTGTGCGGTGCGCGCCTCGTTGGCCTGCTCGAACTGGTCGGTGGTCATCAGCACTTCACCGCGTACCTCCACCGTGACCGGCTCCGACAGCCGGTCCGGCAGGCCCTCGATGGTGCCTATCGCGTGGGAGACGTCCTCCCCGGCCGTCCCGTCGCCACGCGTGATCAGCCTGGCGAGCCGGCCCTCGGTGTAGCGGGCGGCGACGGCCAGCCCGTCGAGCTTCGGCTCGACGCTGAAGCGCTCCGTCTCATGGCCGATCCGTCGGGACAGCGAGGCCGCCCATGCGGAGAACTGCTCCGGCGAGAACACGTTGTCCAGGCTCAGCATCGCCACCGTGTGCGGCACGTCGCCCTCGGCCGCTCCGCCGGCGACCTTACCGGTCGGCGAGTCGGGCAGCACCTGCTCGGGGTGGTCGGCCTCCCACGCGGCGATACCCCGCACGAGCCGGTCGTAGGTGTCGTCATCCAGAGATGAGGTGCCGCCCGCGTAGTAGGCGGCCGCGGCCTTGACCGCCTCCTCGACCGCCTGCGCATAGGCGGCGGCATCCACGATCAGCGCGATGGGTGTCGTCATGTCCGCCATCTTGCCTGCCACCACTGACAATGCCCCGGGGCCCGGATCGCCGGGGGAAGGGAGGCCGGAGGCAGCACAGCTTGCAGGAGGGCGGAGCGTGACGGCGTCGGCTCGCCCCCGCGTTCCGGGCCTGGGAGGCTTGGCGCGGCCGCGGGCCCGCCCGTTGGGCCTGAGGAGCTTGACGGTTCGGACGGCGGGCTGGACGGTTCGGACGGGCCACCGAGCCGGCCCGCCGTAGGGAGCCTGCCGGATGGTGCCCTCCGGACGGCGTCGCGAGCGCGCTCGTCGGAGGAGTCCCGGCTGCGCTCTTCACCGCTGCGGCTGTGTGCGGGGCCCGTCGAGAATGAGCGCCAGCATGCGGGGTGAGCGGTCCTCGGGGCCTGATGCGGCGCGCCAGAGTGCACCGGTGAGCTGGAGGAAGTCGCCGGGATCGGCGTCCGTAAGGATGCTTCCGTCCTTCTTTCCGGCGTCGAGGGTCGCCGATCGCGATCGGTGCCATGACCGAGGCGAGCCCGACCGGGGGCATCCTGTCTGGTCCGAAAGGTGAGGAAGACGCGCGACCGCTACTGTCGCGCCCTCCGCACTTGTCAAGCCCCGACTTTCCGTGACGTGAGTCGATGCCGCCGGCGAGGCGTAATGGAGTCGTGAGCACGGCAGAACGCGGACAGACCGTCCACTGTCTCCCCCAGCTCCCCCTGACCCGCAAAGGAACCACTGAAATGAACCGCATGTGCCATCGAGGTTGCGCCTCCGTCCTGGCCACGCCCGACTCGGCGCCCGGTCACCCTCCCTAACCCTGCCGCTGCCCCGGGCGCTTCTTGAAACAGGGGCTGCTCGGCGAGCATCAGATGTCCATCTACGAACTTCTCAGCAGCGGCGCCAGTGCCGCACTCGTCCTTGCCTGCACCGTGGCAGGCTCCTACGTGCTGCTTGTACTGATCGTGCTGATCAGCCCTGGCAGCCTGAGGGGAAAGGCCGCCAGGGACCTCCTGGGCCTGCACCCCTTCTCAAAGAAGGACCAGGACCAGAAGGGCAGCGGCGACTGAACCCGGCGCGACCTGGGACCACGACCCAGCGGGCCTCGGGCACGGTCGTGGAGGCGGGTCCGTATCAGCTTCTGGCTCCAAAGCTCTGGCCACGTGATCATGCGATGCCTCAGCCGCTTTGGGCTCCCACACTGCCCCGATGCGAGGGAACCGCTCAGAGGACGGCGAACGACGTGGTGCGGATCGAGCGGGTGGCTGGCCTGACACCAGATCAACGGTGCCAGGCCGCCGCCCTGGCATGTGGCGGTGGCGTGCGCCGGTCCTTGCGTTCCAACCGGATGAAGAGCGGGGCATCAAGTCGTCCGCGCTGGGGTCGCTGTTCCACTCGGCCGCAGTCCGGCCCGGCGGGGAGTCGAATCGCACCTGCAGGCAGGCACACAGGACTGCTGTACTCATCGACCGGTCGCGAACCGCTCACGCTCTGCGGGTACTTCGGCGGCGACCTCGTCACGACGTTTGCGCCGGCTCCGTACGACCGGTCGTCAGTGATCGTGTCCTGAGCCGTTCGACTCCAGGTGATGGGCGACGGCGATCCTGGGCCCGGGCGATCCCCTGACGTAAGAGGGCCGCACCGCACCCAGGCCACCCTCCCGCGTCAGGAAATCGCTCGCCGCCGACTGCCCACCCTCCGGTTACGGCTGGACTGGTTCCTCGCCCGCCTGGTCGGCCACCACCGTCTGGCACAGTGCCGGGGACACCGTGAACAGCGCGCGCACGGCGCTGCGGACCTGATCGGCGACCACTTCGGGGGTGGACGTGTCGAGTTTTCCGTCGAGGTGCAGGAACGCCAGGCCGTGGACCAGGGCCCACACGGTGGTGGAGAGAACTTCCGCGTCCGAGCCGGGGAAGGCGGCTCGGACGATATTTTGGACGTACTCCGTGATCGCGGCGGTCGCGGCGACCCGCTCCTCGTTGTTCGGGTCGCAGGGTTCGGCGAACATCGCCCGGAACAGGGCGGGATGCTCGAGCGCGAACCGCACGTAGACGACGGCGACGGCGGCCAGGTCGTCGGGGGTGGACGGGGAAGGGTGGGCCGCGGCGAGGGATGCGGCGAGCTCGCGGTAGCCCTCCGCAGAGACCGCGGAGACGAGCGCGTCCCGGTCCGCGTAGTGGCGGTAGGGAGCCGTCGCGGACACCCCGGCTCGCCGTGCCACCGCCCTCAGCGACAGCCCTGCGCTGCCGTCCTCCTCGAGCAGCTCCCGTGCGGCACGCAGACAGGCGGCCCGCAGATCGCCGTGATGGTACGCAGCCGCTTGCGACACAGCTCACACTCCCTCATGTTTGCAGCGCTAACATTCACCGCCTAATGTGAACGGTGCATACATCGTAGACGATCAAAAGGGAAGAGGGGATCTCCGATGTCCAGCGAGCTCTTTTCGCCGCTGCCCCTGCGCTCCGGGCAGGTTCTGCGCAACCGGATAGCGAAGGCGGCCATGGAGGAGAACATGGCAGGCGAAGGCCAGCTCCCCGACCAGGGCCTGCTGTCGTTGTACCGGCGCTGGGCCTCCGGTGGTACCGGGCTGCTGATCACCGGCAACGTCATGGTGCACGCCGAGGCGCTGACCGGCCCCGGAGGGGTGGTGCTGGACGAGCACGCGCCGCTGGAGCCGTTCACGGAGTGGGCCAGGGCCGGCAAGAGCGGCGGTGGGGCGATCTGGATGCAGATCAACCATCCCGGCCGCCAGATCCAGGCCGACATGCCCGGCGTCGTGTGGGGCCCGTCCGACGTCGCCGTCTCGCTGGGCAAGCACAGCAGCCGGTTCGGCCGTCCCGTCGCCATGACCGCCGAGCAGATCGAGGCCACCGTGACCCGGTACGCGGTCGCGGCCCGCCGCGCCGAGGAGGCCGGGTTCGACGGTGTCGAGATCCACGCCGCACACGGCTATCTGCTGTCGCAGTTCCTGTCCCCGCTGGTCAACAAGCGCACCGACGCGTGGGGTGGGTCGCTGGAGAACCGGGCCCGGATGCTGCTGGACATCGTCCGCGCCGTCCGCGCCACCGTTTCCCCGTCCTTCGCCGTCGCGGTGAAGCTCAACTCCGCAGACTTCCAGCGCGGCGGCTTCGACGCCGACGACGCACGCCAGGTGATCGAGATGCTCGCACCGCTCGGCGTCGACCTGGTCGAACTGTCCGGTGGCAGCTACGAGAGCCCCGCGATGTCCGGCCGGCCCGCCGACTCCCGCACCCAGGCGCGTGAGGCGTACTTCCTCGACCTGGCCAGGGATCTGGTCAAGTCCAGTCCGCTCCCGCTGATGCTCACCGGCGGCATCACGCGCCGCGAGACCGCCGAGAAGGTTCTCGAAAGCGGTGTCGCGATCATCGGCATGGGCACCGCCCTCGCCGTCACCCCCGACCTGCCCGACCGCTGGCGCGACGGCCGCGAAGCCGACCACCAGCTGCGACCGGTCACCTGGTCCGACAAGGCCCTCGCCTCCGTCGCCGGCATGGCTCAGGTCCGCCACCAGATGCGCCGCATGGCCCGCAACCGCAGGATCACCCCCAACACCCACCCGGCAGTCGCCCTCATCTCCGAACAGCGCCAGCAGCGCCGTGCCCTGCGCAGTTACCGCGCCTGGCTCTCCGAGACGCGAGGTACTGCCGGCAGGTGAACCGGTCCTCCCACCGAGCGTGACCCGAGACCTGATCAGCAGATCACCGTCCGCAGGTCAGGTCTCGGGTCACGCTCGCCCGCACTGTGCGCGGCGTCCGCGCCGATCGACTCGGCCCTCGTCGGCGGCGGACCGTCGCGGCCACCCCACCTCACCCAGCCCCGGCAAGGCCGGTCCGGGTCTCCGGAGGGGGCAGCCACCGTGCGTGCTAGCCGCTGTGCAGTGCCGTCCGCAGGGCGTCGACGGCGAGCGTGCGCGCGACATCGGCGGCTCGGGTGTCGCGGAGGCTGTCCAGCAGGAGGAAGTCGTGGACCATGCCCGCGACGCGGACGGAGGTGACGTCCGCTCCAGCCTCGCGGAGCTTGTTGGCGTACTGCTCTCCCTCGTCGCGCAGGACGTCGGCCTCGTCGGTGATGACCAGCGTGGTCGGCAGCCCCTTCAACTGGTCGAGGCTGGCCTGGAGGGGTGACGCGTAGTGCTCGGCGCGCTGGGCGGGGTCGGTGGTGTAGGCGTCCCAGAACCACTTCATGCCGTCGCGGGTGAGGTAGTAGCCCTCGGCGAACTGCAGGTAGGAAGGGTGTCGAAGTCGGCGTTGGTCACCGGCGGAACAGGCGGTCGTGGGTCTTGTCGTCGCCGAAGACCCAGCCGGCGCCGTGGATGTAGAACACCACCGGCAGCGGACCGGAGGCTCCCTTGGGACGGATGACGCGGGTACGGACCGTGCCCCACTCGCCGGCGTCCACGTCGACCCACTCCTCGTCGACCTCCGGGCGGGGAACGCTCGGGTCGCTCTGCAGGCCGAGAAGGATGTCACGGCCCTTCTCCGGCGGGACCTCGTAGATCCGGGGGTGCGGATCGGTCGCCTCGGCCAGCTCCCTCGCGGCGGGCTCCAGGTACGGGGTGATCGGCGGGGGAAGGTCGGTCATGCCCACTCCCAAGTCACGAGCACATGCGCGTGCCCTGTTCCTGCGGCCGGACCGGTCGCGCAGCAGGGGGCTCCCTGGCACGTCGGGAAAACCCCGTTCCATCGTTCGCGCCCTGCTCCACGGCCGCAACTTGCGCCCCCGTGGTCCCAAAACGGCACCCGACCCTCATCGGCCGGCCCAGCGAATGTGCCGGTCAGAGCGTGGGGGACCTGCCGGTCAGCCATGACGAGCCCGGGCTCGACGGAGCCTCGGCGGAGTGTCGTGCCAGTTACTCGCGCAGTCCGGCGGCCCGGCGGCCCGGCAGTCCGGCAGTCCGGCAGCCCCCAGCCCGTAGCAAGTCCGGCCGGTGCCCCCTCCCGCTCGGTGCCGGAGCGCCGGCGGCTATCCTTGCCAGCCGGCCGGGGCCGTCCACCGTAGCCAGGGGATCCGGGCCCGCCCCCGATGCCGCACACCGCCAGGCGATCTTGGAATGGATGCCTCCGCCCTGTTGCTGCGTCTCTGTGGGCTCACCCTCTTCCAGGGCGCTTCGGGTCACGACGACCGGCGCGAGGGGGCGGGGAAACCGCGGACGAGTTCGTACCGCACCGCCCCGCACCTGGTCCCGGCCCGTCGTCTTCGAAAGGTTCTCCTGCACCATGCCCTTGGCTCTGCTGGCCCTGGCTGTCGTCGCGTTCGGCATCGGCACCACCGAGTTCGCCACTATGGGGCTACTGCCCCAGATCGCCGACGGGATCGGGGTGTCGGTACCGCACGCGGGCAACGTCGTGTCGGCGTACGCGCTCGGTGTCGTCGTCGGCGCTCCGCTGCTGACGGGCATCTGCGCGCGTGTCCCGCACAAGCGGCTGCTGCTGCTCCTGACGGGCCTGTTCGTGGTCGGCAACACGGCGTCGGCCCTCGCCCCCGACTTCGGCACGCTCTTCGCCGCCCGGTTCCTGGCGGGCCTGCCGCACGGCGCGCTGTTCGGTGTCGGCGCCGTCGTCGCCTCGCGGCTGGTCGCCGCGGACAGGGCGGCACGCGCCGTCTCGAAGATGTTCCTCGGACTCACCATCGCCAACATCGTCGGGGTTCCGGCCGCCACGGCCCTCGGCCAGCACCTGGGCTGGCGCTCCGCCTACGGCGCGGTCGCCGTCATCGGGCTCGTCGCGCTGGCCGCGCTGGCCGCCTTCGTGCCGCACCAGCCGCGCGGCGAGCAGTCCGGCATCCGGCACGAGCTGCGGGCCATGGGCAACAAGCAGGTCGTCATCGGCCTGGCCACGGCCGTGGTGGGCTTCGGTGGCTTCTTCGCCGTGTACAGCTACCTCGTACCGATGCTGACGCACCTGACCGGGATCTCCGACGCCTCGACGACCTGGGTGCTCGCGCTGTACGGCGTCGGTATGACGCTGGGCACCCTGATCGCGGGACCGCTCACCGACCGCGCGCTGCGCCCGACGATGTACTGGGGGCTCATCCTGCTGGCCGCGGCCCTGGTGACGTTCTACTTCGCGGTCCACAGCGCTGTGGCCGCCCTGGTGACGATCACGTTCATCGGCGCGATGGGCTCGCTCATCACCACGCCTGTCCAGATGCTGCTCATGGCCAAGGCCAAGAACGCCCCGACGATGGCGGCGGCCTCCAACCACTCGGCCTTCAACCTCGCCAACGCGGGTGGCGCCTGGCTCGGCGGCCTGGTCATCTCGGCCGGCTGGGGCTGGGCCGCGCCCAACCTGGTCGGCGCGGCGCTCGCCGTGGCCGGTCTGGGCCTCGCCTTCACGGGCGGTGTCATGGACCGTGGACGGCGGACCTCCGAGGTCATCACGCAGGCGTCAGCGGCGGACCAGCGGGAGACCCCGGTCCCCACCGCGGACTGACCGGGGGAGGGGGAACGGGATCCGACGTCCCCCGGCGGGTGGAGCTACTCGAACCCGCCGACGCTCTCGCCGGCTCCCCCTTCCCGTAGAGCGACTTCCGCACGTTGGACAAGTAGCGGGACCTGGCTTCCCGAGCGCGCGGAAGGCGCCCGCATGGGCACCGATGGTCCGGCGCTGCAGGGCTGCCTCGGTGTGCCGCCAGAACCTCCTGCGTCGTCGCAGGCCGTACTTCGAGCTGACGAAACCGGCCTGTCCCGGGCACCTGCCAGGAGCGACGGGTTTCCTGTTGCCCGTCCGGGGGAGCACCGGGAAACCGGCTATGGACTGGGGCTTCGGGACTCGGCGGTCAACTGGGGAGTGGGCTGGAGGCATATCAGGAGCGTCAACTCCTGCCGTGGTCCTCGGGATTTCGGTATCGCTCTCGCACACGTGAAGCAGGCTGGTAGTTCGGTCCCGCGGTCTCGTCCACGCGTGCGAGCAGGAGTTCGCAGGCGGGTTCCAGGCGTTCCGCGAAGCTGACGGAGAAGTCGGTGCCGAGCAACCGCCATGGCAGGGCCGTCAGCTCGTCCGTGGCGTCCTCCACGCGCTGACGCAGTCGCAGAGCCTCAGGAAGGAGTCCGCGCTCCGCCGCCAGTCCCTTCCGCGCCAGGCCGTCCCACCCCTCGTCGATCTCCGTCTCCGTCTGCCCCCGGGATCTGCTCAGCCAGTCGTCCTCGTACCCCAGCCATTCGTTGTGCACGATCGACGCCTCCGAGGACGTCAGACCGGCCGCCGCGAGCAGCGCCCAGTGCGTGTCACCGCGCCACTCGCGGATCGCGTTCACGGCGTGCCAGCCCGACAGCAGGGGGTTCTGTGGACGGGGCATGGACACGGTCGCACCGAACAACACCCGGCCCAGCCTCGGGAGGCGGTCGACGGCGGACCACAGCGCCGGCCCCATCTCGACCAGGGGGTCGACGATGCCGGGCGCGTACCGGCGCAGCCCTTCGTCGACGGCCTCGTCCCGCGTCTGCCAGAAATCACGGAAGGCGGCCGCGTCGCCTTTCAGAAGATCGAAGGTCAGGGCGATGCCGACCGAGCTGATGGAGCCGAACGCGGCCGTCAGCGCCTCGGGCCCGGCAGGGGCGAGTGGCGCTCCTCGGGAGGCGATGTATCCGAGCGGCCCCGGGAGGCCGAGTGCCTCGTACCGCGCCACGGCCCCCGGATCCCAGAAGATCCATCCGATCGTGGTCTGTACGGAGCGGGCGTTGCGGCGGCTCGTCTCGTGCCAGTCGCTGTCTGCCGTGCGGCCGGGCCATCTATCGAAGGTCGTCGTCATCGTCTGCCCTGTCAGCAGTTCCGGGACCAGAGGGTGTACGCGCCGGGCGTGTTCATCCAGTCGAAGGTGGTGGCGCTGGAGTGGCCCTGCTGGGCCAGGTACCGGACGCGCTGGGCCGCGGCGGTGGGATCGGGGTGGGTGTCGTCCAGCACGGGGGAGACGCTCTCCGCCGAGCCTTCGACGGTGAGGTAGTGGTTGCGGCAGTACCACGACAGCGCGTACCCGTCGCTCAGCCAGTGGGTCGCCTGGGTGTCGAAGATGACGAACCAGGGACGTAGCGCGGCCGCATGGAGGAGGCGTGGGTCGCCGTTGGGGCTCGGTTTGGTCATGGCGGGCCACATCGAGGCCTCGTCGAGCCGGCCGGCCGCCGAGAGGTCGGCCACGCGCTGGGCGTATTCCTGTTCGGTGGAGAGGTTGTCCAACTTGTAGTCCGCGAGCCTGTTCTCGATGGTGCCGGTGATCGGGAAGACGATGAACTTCCCCCGGAGCTGGTTCCAGGTGGGCCAGGCTCCGGCCTGGGCCGCGGCGTCCAGGGTCGGGTGGGTGGTCCCGAGCATGTCCGCGGGCGTGAAGAGGCGCCCGGCACCGAGGTGTTTGGCGACCAACTGGTCCAGCTGGGCCGGCCCCATCGCGGCGTTGGAACGGAAGCCCCACTTGAGCTCTAGTTTGAGGTAGACGGGGTCGTGACCGGGATGTGCGTCGCTCCAGGCCCTGAGGTCGTCGAGGCAGGTCCTGAGGCTGCCGTTCTGCCACGTGGTCCTGAAGACGCCTGAACCCGTGGTGTAGGTGCAGTTGTTGTCGTTGACCAGGGGATCGGAGTGGCTGACGACCCATCCGCCGGGATTGCCGTACGTGCTGTACGCGTCGATCTCCAGGAGGTGTGCTCCGCGGTCGAGCCCGGTGGTGATCGACTTCGACTTGCTCCTGTCGTAGGCGTTGTGCAGTCCGGCCACGGAGATCTCGCTCAGCGGGACACTGTCGAAGGCCGATGTGTCACCCGTCGCGTCGGCGACCGTGGCGGCGTGGCCGGGCGCCGTGGAGACCCGGGGCGCGGCCAGGGCGAGGAGTACGGTGACCGCGAGGGCGCATGCTCCGCGGCGCCATGGACGGGCTGTTGCTCTGCCGGAGGGCATCGGGCTCCTAACGTCTGGAACGCCTGGGAAAGCCGTCGTCGGCGTGCCCCGACAGGGGGCACCACCGACCCGGGGTCGGGCGTGCGGGTCAAAACTCGTCGGCGCACCGGTCGCGTGACTCCGTGGCGGCCCAGGCGAAGAGGGACCGGGCCATCAGGGAGGACTCGAACTCGGCACGTGCCTGGTTGATTTCCGCGCGCACGGCGTGCAGCGCGGCGTCGTCGGGGGCTGCCTGAACGGCGAACTCCGCGAGGTGTCCGGCGATCCGCAGCTCGTCAGCGTCGGCGTGGCGCCGAGCCGCGTCGGCCAGGGCCGCGGCACCGCCGGCGAGGTCCGCCAACGCGGTCGCGAGTCGGCTCTCGGGAGCCGGTTTGAGATGCGCGGGGTTTCCGTCGTACCACCCGGCATAGCGCCGCCACAGGTTGCGCACGATGAACTCGGGCTCGTCGTACTTGGCTTGCAGGTAGACGCGGTCGGCCAGATGGGCGGGCGGACGCACGGAGTGGATGAGATCGTCCAGGCGCGCACCGGAGTTGAGCCCGTCCAGCGTCTGCTGGACCAGGCTCTCCAGCCACTCCGCGGTCTCGGTGAGTGCCCGGCGGATCCGGTCGGCGCCGAACACCGGTGCTCCGTGCGAGGGCAGCATGATCTGCGCGTCCAGGGCTGCCATGCGGCGCAGCGCGAGCGCCCACTCGCGTGGATAGCGCTGCGCCTTCTGCGGGTTGCCGCAGTTCGGGCTCAACCAGATGAACATGTCACCGGGGCACAGGATGCGGTGTTCGGGGATCCAGGCGACGGTCGCGTCATCGGTCTCGCCCTCCACGTGGAAGAGCTCGAGGGTCAGCTCGCCCCGCGTCAGGGTGAGCGCGTCGCGATACGTGAGGTCGGGCCTTCGGTACTCGGTCGGCCAGGTCAGGTCCGGTGCCTGGAACTGCCGTTGGTTGACGACGGTGTTGTAGCCGTTCGTCAGGAGGTAGCGGTCGAACCTGTCCCCGACCCTCTCGTGGGCGAGCACGGTCGGGCGTGGCGCGTCCTCGGCGTCGAACGGCCCCATGCCGAAGACGTGATCGATGTGACCGTGGGAGAACACAGCGGTGGTCACCGGCAGCCGGCTCCAGGCACGGACGGCCTGGTGGAGTTTGCCGGCGCCCAACGGGTTGCCGGTGTCGAACAGGATGACCTCGTCGGCGGTGCGGAAGACGACGACGTTGCCGAACCCGGGGTACCAGCCCACGCCGTCGACCACCTCGATGACGCCGGAGCCCGCGCGCCCGCCATGGACGATGCTGTCGTCCACGGCGCCGTGCCAGACCTGGTCCGCGTAGTCGGTGAGGGAGAAGCGCATGCCGCCCATGGCACCGTGTACGCGAGCACGCGGCAATCGGCCGCGAGGCCAGCGGCGGCTCCCTACTGTTGTGACATGTCACAACCAGACGCGGCACGGGAAGGGGCCATCCGGCTGGCCGCACGCCTCAAGCCGCGGGTCAATCACCTGGCCAGGGCCATCGTGGAGCGGCAGCGGGCCGAGATACCCGGCTTCGATCTCCTCCCCGAGGAGATGCGGGACGTGGAGATCGCGGCGACAGCCCGCCACGCCATACGCGGCTTCCTCCGCCATGTGCAGGGCCTGCCGGACATCGACATCGGGGTGTTCAGGGAACGCGCCGCCGAGCGCGCCGAGGAAGGGCTGCCCCTGGTGCAGTTGCTCAGGGGATACCACGTCGGCGCCGAGGTAGTGCTCGACACGCTGGGCGAACTGGCCCGTCCGGGCGAGCACGCGGCGCTGCAGTCCTTGACCCGGATGCAGCTCAGAGCGCTCCAGGCCGTCGTCGAGAGCGTCACCGAGGCGTACCTCACGGGCCTCGCCGACCAGCAGGGGGCGGCTCGGGAGCTGGCCCGTGCACTGGTACGCGGTGACAGGCCCGCCGAAGTCGCCGCCCGTCACGGCCTGTCCCTGGAGTCCGGTTACCTCGTCCTCAGCGTGCGGGCCCCCGAGCCACAGACCCCGGTGGCGGCACGCAGGTTGCTGCGGTGGGCACGCGCACGGCTCGCGCCGCTGGCCGAGGGCCGCGTTCTCAGCCTGCCGGAGGACCGCGGCGGTTGTGTCCTGCTGCCCTCCCGGATCGCACTCGACGCCGTGGCCGAACAGCTCTTGTCGAGTCGCCCGACGGCGCCGATCGTGGGCGCGGCGACCGCCGACTCCCCGGAGGACGTTCCGGCGGCGGCCGAACGGGCCCACCGCATCTCGGCCGTGGCGGACGCGCCGGGGCTGCACCGGTTGCGGGACGTGCTGCTCGAATACCATGTGGCGGCAGCGACGGACAGCGCACCCGAACTGGGCGCCCTGCTGGAGCCACTGGTCCGCCACCCCGGCCTGACCGCGACGGTGGCCGCCTTCCTCGACTGCGACTTCGACCGGCGGCGAACGGCTCACGTACTCGACGTGCACCCGAACACCGTCGACAACCGGCTGAGTCGCGTGACCGAGCTGACCGGCATCGACCCGCGCACCGCCCGCGGCGTCCAGCTCCTCGGCGCCGCACTGACCCTGCACCGGGTGGGCCCGGCGGGACCTCCGCCGGCCGGGTCGGCTCGCCCGTGTCACCCCGCCTCGCCCGCCGGGTCGTAGTACCCCGGTACCACCTGACCCGCGCTCTTCAGCCCCCGGTACCACCGGAACGGGCAGGTCACGGACTTAGCGTGGCTGGTGAGGAGTTCGGGTGTGCCGGGCGCCGTGGTCCGAGAGAGAGAACGCGAATGATCGAGGCACAGCAACTCACCAAGAGGTACGGGGAGAAGACGGCCGTCGACGGTCTGGACTTCACCGTGAAGCCGGGTACGGTGACCGGATTCCTCGGTCCCAACGGTGCGGGCAAGTCCACGACGATGCGCATGATCGTCGGCCTGGACGCACCGACGAGCGGCTCCGTCACGGTGAACGGCCACCACTACGCCCGGCACCAGGCGCCGCTGCAGGAGGTCGGGGCGCTCCTGGAGGCCAAGTCGATCCACCCGGGCCGTTCGGCGTACAACCACCTCCGTGCCCTCGCGCTGACCCATGGGATTCCGGGCCGCCGCGTCGACGAGGTCGTCGAGCTGGCCGGACTCGGCAGCGTCGCCAAGCAGCGGGCCGGCGCGTTCTCCCTCGGCATGGGACAGCGGCTCGGCATCGCGGCGGCCCTGCTGGGCGATCCGCAGACGGTGATGCTCGACGAGCCCGTCAACGGCCTGGACCCCGAGGGCGTCCTCTGGATCCGCAACCTGCTCACCTCCCTCGCGGCCGAGGGGCGCACGGTCTTCGTCTCCTCACACCTGATGAGCGAGGTGGCCCTGGTGGCGGATCACCTGATCATCGTCGGACGGGGCCGGATGCTGGCCGACACGACCGTGCGGGACCTGGTGCGCGAGGCGGGCGGCGACACCGTGAAGGTCGCGACGAACGACCCCGCGCGGCTGCGGGACGTACTGGCCGGGCCCGGCGTGGAGATCACCGGCCGCGTCGGCACGGAGGAACTCCAGGTGACCGGGGTGTCCGCCCGGGAGATCGGGCTGAAGGCGGCCGAGCACGGGATCCCCTTGTTCGAGCTGACCGGCAAGGCGGTGTCGCTGGAGGAGGCCTTCATGGAACTCACCAGGGATGCCGTGGAGTACCACGGCACCACGACCGGCATCGAGACCCCCGGGAGCGCGGCATGAGCACCCTCACGGCATCCCCCGAGACCCCCGGGACCGCCCCGGCCGCTCCCGCCCGGCCCGCCTACCGGGTGACGGGACGGCGCGTACTGGCCTCCGAATGGGCCAAGCTCTGGTCGCTGCGCTCCACCTGGATCACCCTCGGCCTCGGGCTCCTGTTCCTCGTCGCCTTCGGCATCATCGCCGCGAGCCACTACAAGTCCAATCTCGACTCCGGCCGGCACCTCGACCGCGACTTCGCCACGTCGACGGCCGTGAGCCTGTCCCTGTTCGGCACCAACTTCGCGCAGCTCGCCCTCGGCGTCCTCGGCGTACTGGTCACGGCCGGCGAGTACTCCACCGGAATGATCCGCTCCACCCTCGCGGCCGTACCGCGCAGGCTGCCCGTGCTGTGGTCGAAGGCGGCGGTGTACGGGCTGGTCGCCCTGCTGGTCGCCACCGCCGGCGCGTTCGTCGCCTTCCTCGTCGGCAGCCGCATCGTCTCCGGCACGCTCGCCGCCATGGGCCTCGGCCACGCCGGCGTCGTACGCAGCCTGCTGGGCGCCGGACTCTACCTCGGCCTGGTCGGCGTGATCGGCACCGCCCTGGGCGCGCTGCTGCGCTCCGTGGCCGGCGGCATCTCGGTCCTGGTCGCCGCCCTCATGCTGGTGCCCGGACTGGTCTCCCTGCTGCCCACGTCGTGGCAGGGCGACATCGACCCCTACCTGCCGAGCCATGCCGGCGAGTCGATCTTCGCGCTCACCCACGACTCGACCACCCTGTCGCCCTCCGCCGGGCTGCTGGTCTTCCTCGCCTGGACGGCACTGGCGCTGGCAGGGGCGGCGTACCGGCTGCTGCGCAGCGACGTCTGAGCGTCCGAGTGTCCGTGCTCGGTGCGTCTGTGCGTCTGTGCGTCTGAGCGACCGCGTCCGCGGTACGGGCGCGCATCATGGGCGGGTGAGTTCCATGACCGACGACGATTTCAGCGGGATGGGGCCGCTGGTCGCCCGGCTCGGCCGGATCGGCCAGCGGCTCCGCAACGCCGACCGGGCCCGCCCGTGGGTGCTCGACACCGCGGTCGTGGTGCTGGTCGTCCTGCTGTTCTGCCTCCCCGACCTCCTGCACGCGGTCGACGCGATCGGCGGCGACCGTGACGGCGACGGCCCGCGCCGTTTCCGCCTGGCGTTCACGACCTTGCCGGTGGCGGCCATGCTGGCGCTGCAGGCCGGGCTGGTGCTGCCACTGCTGTGGCGGCGCCGGGCACCCGTCGTCGCCTTCGGCGCCGTCACGGCCGTGTTCGTCCTCCAGTGGTCCCTCGGAGCCGCACTCCGTGCGGACGTCGCCCTCTTCGTCGCCCTGTACAGCCTGGCCCTGCACGGGCGGCTACGGCAGCTGCCGTGGGCCTGCGCGGTCACGGCGGGCGCGCTGGGCCTGGTCGCGGCGCGGGTGTCGGCGGCGGTGTCCGTCTGGGACGCGCTCTTCTTCCTGCTCAGCACGGCGACCGCGGCCCTCGCGCTCGGCCTGGTGATCCGCATCCGGCGAGCCCAGCTGGCCGTCCTGCGCGATCGAGCGGCCCGGCTGGAGGTCGAACGCGACCAGCGCGGCAGGCTCGCCGTCGCCGCGGAACGGGCACGGGTGGCCCGCGAGATGCACGACATCGTCGGCCACAACCTGTCCGTCATCATCACCCTCGCCGACGCGGGCGCCTACGCCACCGTCTCCGCACCGGAACGGGGCGAGGAAGCACTGCACCTCATCGGCGACACCGGCCGCCAGGCGCTGAGCGAACTGCGCCGGGTGCTCGGCGTGCTGCGCGAGACCGACGGCCCGCGCGACGAGCCCGAACTCAGCCCGCAGCCGGGTCTCACGGACATCGACGCGCTGTGCGAGGGGGTACGCGCCGCCGGACTGGACGTCGTCTACCGTGTCGCCGGTGACGTCGACACCCTCGACAGCGGAGTCCAGCTCACGGTCTACCGCATCGCGCAGGAAGCCCTGACCAACACCCTCAAACACGCCGGTGCGGGCACCCGCGCGAACCTGTCGATCGCCGTGGAGGGCGCACGGCTGACGATCACCGTCCAGGACTTCGGCCCACCCTCACCGGCCGAACGTCCGGACACCACGAACGAGGAAGGACACGGCCTGGTGGGCATGCGCGAGCGAGCGGCTCTCTACGGCGGACACGTCAGCACGGGACCGGCCGGCCCGGGGTGGACGGTACGCGCCACGCTCGACCTGGCTCCCCAGGGCGGCGGCGCCCGGTGACCACCGTGCTCGTCGTCGACGACCAGCCGCTCCAGCGCTACGGCTTCCGCATGCTGCTGGACTCCGTAGCAGAGACCGAGGTGGTCGGCGAGGCCGCGCACGGAGCCGAAGCCGTGCGCAAGGCCGCCGAACTCCGCCCGGACGTCGTCCTCATGGACGTCCGCATGCCCGGCATGGACGGCATCGAGGCCACGCGCCGGATCGCCGCCGCAGGCGACCGCTCACGGGTCCTGGTGCTCACCACGTTCGACCTGGACGAATACGTCCACGCGGCCCTGCGCGCCGGAGCCAGCGGCTTCCTCCTCAAGGACGCCCGGCCCGAGGAACTCCTCGCCGGCATCACGCGCCGTGGCGGCCGGCGACGCGGTGATCGCGCCCGCGCTCACCCGGCGTCTGCTGCACGAGTTCGCCCGGCTCGTACCACCCCCTGACGGCGGCCCGGCACAGGATCCGCGCCTGAACGCCCTCACCGAACGCGAACGCGAGATCCTCGTCGCCATCGGCAAAGGCTGGACCAACGGCGAGATCGCCGCGCGCTTCGTGCTGTCGGAGTCCACGGTGAAGACCCACGTCGGCCGTGTCCTGTCCAAGATCGGGGCCCGCGACCGCATCCAGGCGGTCATCTTCGCCTACGACCACGGCCTGGCCAGGCCACACGCGGGCTGAGCCTCGACGTTCACCCACTCGCGGCCCGAATCCCGAAGGGCGCAACTCCGGATCCGGGGCGGCGGAATACTCGGGTGCAACCGAGGCCGGTCCGCTCATAGGATCCGCGTTCAGGGCGCTGACATGGCGCCCTGCCGACCGCTGGCACTCAACGGACCGAGGACGCGTGGCGCAATGAGCAGCCGACTCTTCGCAATTTCCTTCGACGCGCACCGGCCCGAGCGCCTGGCGCAGTTCTGGTCCGGCGTCTTGGGCCTGGAGAGAGCCGACGACCCCTGCGACGGTGTCGCCCTGCTGTCCGGGAACGACGCCGGCTACCGCCTCGGCTTCCGTCCGTCCCACAAGCCGAAGGTCGCTCAGAACCGGCTGCACTTCGACCTGACCAGCTCCTCCCCGGAGGACCAGCAGGAGACCGTGGCGAAGGCGCTCGCCTTGGGCGCGCAGCGCGCTGACGTCGGCCAGGGACCGGACGCGTCCCACGTGGTACTCGCCGACCCCGAAGGCAACGAGTTCTGTGTCATCGAGCCGGGCAACAATTTCCTCGCCGGCTGTGGCTTCGTCGGAGCGCTCGCCTGCGATGGTTCGCAGACCGTGGGCTACTTCTGGAGCGAGGCGCTGGGCTGGCCGCTGGTCTGGGACCAGGACGAGGAGACCGCCATCCAGTCGCCGGACGGCGGTACGAAGATCACGTGGGGTGGTCCGCCGCTCATGCCGGACCCCGGCAAGGACCTGCACTTCGACCTCGTACCGGACGGCGATCAGCGAGCGGAGGTCGAGCGCCTGCTCTCCCTCGGGGCGAAGCGTCTCGACTCCGGCGACGGCGGAGACGGCGCGGTGCTGCTGGCCGACCCCGACGGCAACGAGTTCCGCGTGCTCGCGCGCCGGTGAAGCGGGAGCCGCGGCAGGCGGTTGCCGCTGCGTGGAGCGCGGCAGAGAGTGGGGCGGGCACCCGTCGCCCAACGAGCTCAACGCGTCCCGCGAGGAGAGAGCCGCGCCCAGCGCTGCGTCGAGCAGCGGAGTCCCGGATATCCTGCCTCGTCGCGAACAGGCCAGGGAGGTCCCGACCATGAGCACCACCACGTCCACGTCGTCCTTTCCCGAGCGGATGGAGCTCTCGGGGGAGGGCCTGGTCCTCCGCGACTGGACGGAGGCGGACCTGGCCGCGATGCCGGAGCTGCTCGACCACCCGGACGTCGCCTACTGGACGCCCATCGTCTCTCCCTTCGACGAAGCGGCCGCCCGCGCACGGCTGGCCCGGGCCCGGCAGTTGCGGGCGGACGGCACGACCATCCTCCTCGCCATCACCGTCGACGGCGGCGCACCACTCGGCGAGGTGATGCTGCGGCGCGACTCCGAGAGCACGGAGCTCGGCTACGCGATCGGTCCGGCGCACCGCGGCCAGGGGCTGGCGGCACGGGCGGTGCGGGTCATGGCCGGGTACGCCTTCGAGGAGTTGGGTGCGAGGCAGGTGATCCTGGAGCTGGAGGCCGAGAACGCCCCCAGCGTCGCCGTGGCCACCAAGGCGGGCTTCACCCTGCTCGACCGGCCACTGATCGAGGGCGAGGAGAAGGGGCGGCCCTACGCACTGCAGACGTGGGGCCTGGACCGCCCCTGACCTCACGTACGTGCGGCATGTCGGATGAGCCAGGCGCTGGCCAGGCCGATCAGGGCGCCGGCGGTGACGTCACTGGGGTAGTGGGCGCCGCTGTGGACGCGTTCGACGGCGACCAGGGCGGCCGGGACCGTGCACACCAGGCCCGCCGCCGGCCAGGCGGGAAGGACAGCGCAGCAGAACGCCGTCGCGGCCGCGGTGTGTCCGGAGGGGAACGACGGCGACGCGGGTCGCTCCTCGACCTTGTCGTGCGGGATCCATTCCTTGGGCGGCCGTGGCCGGTCGGCCACCCGCTTGCCCACCCCGTTGCCCACCAACTGGGCCAGCGCCATGGCCGCCACGCCCGCCCCGGCCGCGCGCCGCCCTCGCCGACCGCCCGTCGCGGCCATCACCACGGCCGCCGAGCACCACAGTTTCGTACCCTGGGCGCTGGCTTCCGCCACCGACAGCACCCGGTGGACCACGGGCGACCTCCACGCCGCCACCCGCTGGGTCAGACGCCGATCACTGGTCCGCAACGCCCCGAGCACTCCCATGAGCTGCAGGTATCCCCGCGATCACCACCCCATGCCTGCCGGACTGAACGCGACGTCGGACTGGACGGGACACCGGGAGGCCGTGAAGGAAGACTGCCGCCTGGGTGGGCGGCGTGCGGTGAACCGCGTGGACTGGCAGCATCAGGAGGGTGTCCGTGATGAGCAAGTTGCAGATCAAGCCCGGTCAGAGCGTTCTGGTTCTGGGGAGGCCCGACGACCTGGACCTGGATTCGGAGGTCGGGGCGGAGTCGGTGGGGGAGGCGGTCTCGGCCGATGTGGTGGTCGTCTTCGTGACCACCTCCGCCGATCTTCTCGGCGCGGAAGCGCAAGCGGCCCTCGCCGCCGCGCGGCGCGATGCTCTCGCCTGGGTCGCCTACCCCAAGGGCGGAAAGCTGGGAACGGACCTGAACCGTGACCGCCTGGCGGCCGCGCTGTCCGAGCGGGGCGTGCGCCCGGTACGGCAGATCGCCGTCGACGACACCTGGTCGGCGCTGCGGTTCCGCCCCGCCGACTGACCGCCGCGGCCACTCGGCCGTCATGCACGCGAACCGCCCGGCCGCGCACACGCAGGACGGTGACAGAAGTCGCCTGTCCGGCAAGCCGGGCCCGCAGGGCCTGTACGTGGTGCGGGCGAACGCGTTTGCGGGCCGGGGGAGGGGCAACGCGCAGTCCATGACTGAACCGAAAACCGGAACGAACGACAAGCAGGCCGCCTCCCGTACGGCCGCCGACAAGGCGCGCCGTACCGCGGACAAGGCGACCGCGCCCGCCGCCAAGGCTGCGAAGGGCGCCGCGGACAAGGCGGATGACGCCGCGTCGGCGACGGCGTCGGTGGCCATCTCCGGAGTCGAGCGCTCGGCCGAGACGGTTGGTTCGGCGGCGCAGGGCATGGCCCGCGCGGCCGAGGCGGGTCGTCAGACGCTGGTGGCGGCGACCGGGCAGGTCGCGGCGACGGCCAAGGCGGCCTCCGGGCAGGTCGCCGGCACGGCGAAGACGGCTCTTGCGGTGATCGCCCACCGCAAGCTGATCGCCGCCGGTGTCGGTGCGGGTGTGACCGCGTTGACGGCCGCTTCCTATGCGGCGGGCCGCCGTTCGGGCCGTCACAGCCACGGTCCGATCACGCGGCTGACCGGCGGCCGTATCTGACGCCGCGTACGGGCGGTGGGCCGACCGGTCCACCGCCCGGCGCCCCCGCCCTCGCGCCGGTCGCGTCCGGCCCCGCCCCGCGCGCTCGCCCGTCTCCGCGTCACCGGCGCAGTGCTTCGAACGCCTGCCGTGCGGCGATGCCGATCGCCAGGTCGATGTCCGGCGCCTGCGCCGCCCGCCGGTCCGCCCGGGTGAGCGCGGCCACGGCCACACGCGCCCCGGAGTACGCCTCGATCACGCCGATCTCGTGTCGTAGGTGCAGGAACGTGCCCGTCTTCCCGCTCAACCGCAGGCTGTCGACGCGTAGTTCACTCGCCAGCCTCTGAGTGAAGACCTGGTGGCCCATCAGCCGCCGCAGCTCGGCCGTGGCCCGGGGATGCGCCACCTCGTCGCGCCACACCCGCTGCAGCAGGGTCACCAGCGCCGCGGCGGTGCCCAGGTTCGCGTGCGCGGGGTCCAGCGTCTCGATGGTGTGCCGGCCCGCCCGTTCGTCGCGGACGGCCAGCTCCAGGGCGAGGGAGAAGTCGTTGCCGGCGGCGCCCGCGGCGCACTCGTACATGTGGTTCATCCGGTGCCGTACCCGGATGCCGGCGCAGCCCCACGCGCGCAGCCGGGCATCGACGTCGGCCACCGGCACCTGGTCGAACAGCGCGTCGGCGGCGGCGTTGTCGCTCACCGAGAGCATGAGCAGGAGCAGGTCGCCGACGGCCACCGTGACCGGATGGCGGAACGCCGCGACGCCGGTGGGGCCGACACTGCTGGTGGCCGGGTCGACCGTGACCGGGAGGGCCGGGTCGAGGCCGCCGTCCGCGATCAGGTCCAGCACGACGAGGGCGAGCGGCACCTTCACCACGGACGCGAGGGGGACGGGCTCCTCGGCGTCGAAGCCGAGCTGCTCGCCGGTGTCGATGTCGCGGGCGAGGAACGAACCACGGACACCGAGCGCCGACCAGTCCCGGGCGATCGCCTCGGCGACCTCCAGCAGGAGGCCGTCCCCGTAGAACTGGGCCGGACGGCGCGCCGCGTCGCCGGTCATCCGTGTGCCGCCAGCCGGGTGGTGGTGTCCGCCGGCTCCGCCCGCCTCACGGCCTGTGCGGCGGTGCCGGCACCGGCCGCCGCCGCCAGCATCTCGGACAGCCATTGCGGCACGTCACCGCCTGGCTGACGCGGGGTGGCCCGCACGTCGTACCCACGGTGCAGCGAGGCGTCGGCCAAGGGCGCCCAGTCGGCTCCGTGCCGCCGTGCGAAGGGCTCGCCGCACAGCAGCACCGCCCGGCCCGCAAGCGTCTCGGCGAGGGCGGTGGCCGCCGGGCCGCCCGGCCGTACCAGTTGCTCGGGCAGCCCGGAGCGGGCCGCCGCGCGCGCCAGCCTGTCCCGTGCGTACGGCACGTCGTCCTCCGTCAGGGTCAGGATCGGCAGGGGAACGGTCCGGGCACCGGTGGCGGCGCCGGAGGCGGCACCAGCGGCGGCACCGGTGCGGCGAGGCCGCAGGTCCTCCAGATGGACCGGGCGCCCGCGGCGGGCGTCCGTCAGGGGGCGCGCGTCGAGGGGAGGCGCGGTGGCAAGGCCGAGCGGCACCCGGTGCCCGGCGCGCTCGGGTGGAACGCGAAGCAGAGCGTACGCGAGCGTGCCGTCCGCCAGCCGCGCTTCCCGCTCTTCGGGCGGCAGTTCGCGCACACTGAGCGTGGTGCCGCGTTCCGCCCCCGCGCGGATGACCTGGGCCAGCGCGGCCGGCGCACAGTCGGCGGGCACTCCCACTGCCCTGGCCCGGGACCGCTGGGCCGACCGGGCGACCTGGTCGAGCCGCTGGGCCCGGTCCAGGACGTCTCGCGCGTAGGGGAGCAGCAGCATGCCGAGTTCCGTCGTCGCGACCTGCCGCCGGGAGCGGTCGAACAGCAGACCGCCGAAGCGGGCCTCCAGCGTCTTGATGCGGCGGCTGAGCAGTGGCTGGGCGATGCCGAGCCGGTCGGCGGCGCGCGAGAAGCTCGTCTCGTCCACGGTGGCGACGTACGCCTCTAGGTGTGCGAGCAGATCCATCCAGCAGTCATACCAATCTGGTATGGGATCTTCAAAGTTCACTCTTGGACATGAGCGGAGTCGTGCTGTTTCGCTGTCCTCGTCGAAGATCCACGAAGCCGACGCCCGATCACCGACGACCTGGGAGAACTCCGCACATGACCAGTGCCGACCCGATGCCGCGCCGCCGCCTGTTCAAGGCCGGCCTCGCCCTCACCACCGCCGTCGCGACGGCCCCCGCCCTGGCCTCCACCCCCGCCTCGGCGGTTCCCGACGCTGAATACGTCGACCTCGGCACGGAGTTCGGCGATCTCGAGCGGCGTTACGGCGCCCGGCTCGGCGTCTACGCCCGCAACGTGCGCACCCGCCGGACCGTGGCGTACCGCGCCGGGGAGCCGTTCGCGATGTGCTCGACGTTCAAGGCGTTCGCCGCCGCGGCCGTGCTGCGCGACCACGGCGACCGCGCGCCCCTGGACGCAGTGATCCACTACCCGCCGCGGGACATCCTCGACAACTCGCAGCACTCCGAGGCCCACCTGACCACGGGGATGACGCTGGGCGAAGCGTGCGCGGCCGCGATCCAGTACAGCGACAACACGGCGGGGAACCTGCTGCTGCGTCAGATCGGCGGTCCGCAGGGCCTCACCCGGTTCTTCCGGTCGCTCGGCGACCGGGTGAGCCGACTCGACCGCTGGGAGACCGACCTGAACACCGCTGTCCCCGGCGACCCGCAGGACACGAGTACACCCGAAGCCCTCGGCAGGAGCTTCGAGCGGTTGACCCTCGGCCGGACCCTGGCCCGCGCCGACCGCGAGCAGCTCGTCACGTGGCTGAAGGGCAACACCACCAGCGCCGAGCGGTTCGGCGCCGGGCTGCCGCGGAACTGGGTCCTCGCGGACAAGACGGGCACCGGCAGCTACGCCACCGCCAACGACATCGGCGTCGCCTGGACGACACGGCGGACGCCGCTGCTGCTCACCGTGCTGTCCACGAAGGACGCCGAGGACGCGTCCGTCGACAACCGGCTGATCCGGGACGCGGCCGCGATTCTGGCAGCCACACTCGCGCCCGGCGAGTAGCGCACCGTCCGGCTCCCTCGCCTGGAAAGCGCCGGCGAACGCCCGTGGGTCAGGGGTGCTGAGAGTCTCAGCGCGAACCCACGGGCCCGACACCGGGAGTCAGGCCGATCCGTCCACGAGTCCGGGTGAGACAGCGGGATGCCGAGCGATCCGACGGCCTCACTGGGGGTCCTGCGCATCACGAGCGTGCACGCCGTATGGCGCCCTGGATCCCGGTCACCGTCGTGCCGGCATCGGCCGCCACCGCCGCGATCGAGACGTTCATGACAGAGCTGTCGAGCGCCATCAGGAACGGACCGGCGGCGAGTGCCGGCAGGACGAGCCGCGCTCCGGCCGAGCTCTCGGCCGTGCCGGCCCCGGGAGCCACACACGCAGCATCCCAGCCGACCCCGCGGGGCTTCCTCGGCCACGCCACACAGATCGACCGCTTGGCGGGTACGGAGTCGGTCGGTGAACCCGTGCGCCGGGCAGCGAGGGGGCTTGCGACCCACCGGGGAAAGCGGCCAGACGCCGCCGGGACCGCCTCGGTCGCCGCCGTGGCGGCGCGGAACGATCACGCCTTGCGCCTCCCGCTCCGCCTCGGAACCCGGCCGGCCGTCCCTCCTGGACGTCACCCGTATGCCGCGCGCACCCGGCGCGTGTGGACGGATGGGCGGCACCGTAGAGGCACGAGAAGCGCGCGGGACGCGAGTGTTCAAGGACGACGATCCAGGCGTCACCGGCGGACGAGGCGACGGCTGGCGTGAACGTAGCCGCCACGGGGCGTGGACCCGTCCGAGGGCCCGGACCGGTTCCTGCGGGCCCGAGACCGACGGGAGTGACCATGTCCGACCCGCACTGGCTGTTCGGTGACCAGCTCGGCCCGCACTTCCTCACCCCCGGCGACGACGGCGGACCCACTCGCGATACGCCCGTGGTGATGATCGAGGCCCGCTCGGTGTTCCGGCGGCGCCGCTTCCACCGGGCCAAGGCCCATCTGGTGCTCTCCGCGATGCGCCACCGTGCCGCCGAGCTCGGCGACCGCGTCCGCTACGTGCGCGCCGAGACGTACCGGGACGGCCTGCGCGAGGCGATAGGCGACGCAGCCCTGACCGTCCACCACCCCACCTCCAGGGCCGCCCTTCGTCTGGTGCGCTCGCTGGACCAGGTGCGGGTACTGCCCGCGCGCGGCTTCCTGCTGCCCCACGACGCCTTCCGCGCCTGGGCCGACGGACACGACGCGCGACGGCTGCGCCAGGAGGACTTCTACCACTGGGTACGCCGCGAACTGGACCTCCTCATGGACGGCGACACCCCGGCCGGCGGACGCTGGAACCACGACCACGCCAACCGCGAACCCCCACCCAGAGGAACGCCCACGCTCGGCGCACCCAAGCCCTACCGGCCGCGTGAGGACGAGATCGACGCCGAGGTCCGCGCCGACCTGGAGCGCTGGGAACGGGACGACGGAGTCCGCTTCGTCGGCCGGGACGGCCCCCGCCGCTTCCCCGCCACCCGCCGCGAGGCCCTGAGCGCGCTGCGCCGCTTCACCGAGCACCGGCTGGCCGGGTTCGGTGCGCACGAGGACGCCATGCTCGCCGCCGACCCGGTGATGAGCCACAGTCTGCTGTCCTCGTCGCTGAACCTCGGTCTGCTCGACCCGGTCGAGGTGGTCACCGCCGCCGAGAACGCGTGGCGTGCCGGCCGGGCACCCGTCAACAGCGTCGAGGGCTTCGTCCGGCAGATCGCCGGCTGGCGCGAGTACGTCTGGCAGCTCTACTGGTACTTCGGCGAGGAGTACCGGCACCACAACGCCCTGGACCACCGCACCCGGATGCCCGCATGGTTCCTGGACCTGGACGCCGACGCCGTCACCGCCCGCTGCCTGACCACCGTGCTCGCCCAGGTGCGCGACACCGGCTGGACCCACCACATCCCGCGGTTGATGGTCCTCGGCAGCTTCGCCCTGCAGCGCGGCTGGGACCCGCGGGCGGTCACCGACTGGTTCCACCGCTGCTTCGTCGACGGCTACGACTGGGTGATGCTGCCCAACGTCACCGGCATGTCCCAGTACGCCGACGGCGGCCGGATGACCACCAAGCCGTACACCTCGGGCGGGGCGTACATCCACCGCATGAGCGACCTGTGCGACGGCTGCGCCTACCGGCCCGGCGACCGCACCGGGGAGCGGGCCTGCCCGTACACGACCGGGTACTGGTCCTTCGTCCACCGCCACCGCACGCTGCTCGCCGCCAACCAGCGCACCTTTCGCGCCGTACAGGGCCTGGACCGCCTCAACGACGTGGAGGACGTGCTGAGCACGGACCTCCGGTGGGACGAACGGCCGCCCTGACACCAACGCCGACGCCCCTGGTTCACGCCCGCCCGGAAGACCACCCGCACGAACTCGCATCGGCGAGCGGTACGGAGGCACCCTCCAGGTGTAGGCCGGGTACGGCGGCGGCCGGTGACATCGCCGAGACCCCGCGGCCCGGGCAAGCCCGGCCCCGGTCCCTCGACGGCGGAACGCATCCACGGCAACGGCAGCGCCGTCCCGTCACAGCACTGCACCCCTCAGGAAGAGAGACGACTGCATGGACACCGTCCTCGGCAGCCCCGTACCCGCCGCAGCCCCTGCCGGCTCACCCCTGCGGGGGCGGACCGCCGTCGTCACCGGAGCCGCCCGAGGGGTGGGTGAGGCCCTCGCGCGACGCCTGTCCGAGGCGGGCATGCGGGTCGCCCTGCTCGGTCGCGAAGGGCAGACGCTGCGCAGCGCCGCGGCCGGCCTGGTCTCCCCGAGCCTCTGTGTCGAGGCGGACGTCACCGACCGGGCGGCGCTCGACAGCGCCGCCCGGCAGGTGGAGGACCGGCTCGGGAGCGCGTCCGTCGTCGTGGCGAACGCGGGGATCGCCGTCGGCGGCCCCTTCAGCCGCACCGACGCCGACCTGTGGCAACGGGTCATCGACGTCAACCTCGTCGGAGCGGCCAACACCGCCAGGGCCTTCCTGCCCCAGCTCACCCGCACCCACGGCTACTTCCTGCAGATCGCGTCGACCGCGGCCTTCGGCTCGGCACCCATGATGAGCGCGTACTGCGCGTCCAAGGCAGGCGCCGAGTCCTTCGCGCAGGCCCTGCGCGGCGAGGTCCAGCCCGACGGTGTCGCCGTCGGTATCGCCTACCTGCACTGGACGGGTACCGACATGATCACCGGCATCGACGACCACCCGGTCCTGCGCTCGTTGCGCGAGAACCAGCCGTGGTTCGCACGGCGCGTCCACAGCCCGGCACAGGTGGCCGACTGGCTCGCGACCGGCATCGCGCACCGCGCCCACCATGTCTACGCGCCGCCGTGGCTGCGCTGGTGCCAGCCTTTGCGCCCACTGCTGCCGGCATTGGTGGGCCGGGTGGCACGGCGCGAACTGCGCCGCACGTCGACCGACGAACTCGCCTCCGCCACCGAGGTCATGGGAGCGGGAGGGCGTGCGGACTGGGAGCTGTTCACGTCCACGCAACGCCGCCGCGCCGACCCGTGAACCCGTGACCGGCATGGGCCGGCCGGCCAGGCCCATGCCCGAGCTCGCGCCGGCGCCCGCGCCGAAGGCGAGCTGCCCCGGAGAAGTCGTACGCGGGGGCACTGGACTGCTCCTGGTGCCAGGGGGCGGGCGATGGGCGCACTGTTTCAGCGCCGCGCCGTCGCCGTCGCCTCGGCGATGTCCTGCCGTACCGGGGCCTGCGCCTCGCCCGTGCCGTGGGCGACGACGCGGGTCGTCCCGCGCCTGGCGGCGATGGCCAGGGCGATCAGCGGCAGCAGGGTCAGGCCCGCGAAGACGGCGCCGACCAAGGCGGGTCCGGTGACGCCGAGGGGTGAGGCGAGGGCCTGCCCGGCGAGGGCGGAGCCGGCGGCGATGCCCGTGTTGTACGCGGACGTGGTCAGCGCGGAGGCCAGGGTGGGCGCGTCACCGGCGGAGCGGACGGCGAGGGCGGTTACGACCGGGTTGATGGTGAACCCGGCCAGGGCCATGAGGAAGATCAGGGCGACGGCGGCGGCCGGAGTCGTGGACAGCGGGACCAGCGCGAACAGAGCCAGCGTGGTCGTGGCGGCGGCCGGGATCGTCGTGGCCATCGGCCGGCGGTCGCCCAGCCGGCCGCCGATCGCCGTGCCGCCCAGCGCACCCGCGCCGAAGGCGACCAGGACCAGCGGCACGGCGTCAGCCGGGACGCCGGCCCGGACGGTAAGGAGCGGCGCGATGTACGTGTAGGTCGCGAGGACACCGCCCATGATCAGGACGGCCGCGGCCAGCGCCAGCCACAGACGGCCCTGCCGCAGGGCCCGGATCTCGCCGCGCGCGGACACCTGGGCGCGCCGCTGTGTCCGGGGGACGAAGTGCCCGATCACGACGGCCGCGAGGACGGCGAGCACGGCCAGGGCCAGGAACAGGCCGCGCCAGCCGATGACGCGCCCGACGAGGGAGCCGGCGGGTACGCCGACGACGTTGGCCAGGGTCAGGCCGCCCATCATCACGCTGACGGCCCGGGTGGCGTTCGCCTGCCCGGCGGCGCCGGTGGCGATGACGAAGCCGACGGCCCAGAACGCACCCGTGGCCAGTGCGGTGACGAATCGGGCGGCCAGGACCACCGTGAAGGAACCGGTGACGGCCGCGACGACGTGACCGGCGGCGAAGACCGCCAGAGCCAGGACGAGGGTGAGGCGCTGGGGCAGGCGCAGGGTAGCCAGAGCCATGGTCGGACCACCGACGATCATGCCTACGGCGAAAGCGGTGATCAGCAGTCCGGCGTGGGAGACGCCGGCGCCCAGGTCGAGGGCTATGTCGGGGAGAATCCCGGCGACGACGAACTCGGTGGTGCCCATCAGGAAGGTGCCGGCGGCGAGCACCCACACCACCAAGGGCATCTTGCCCGACGCGGAAGCGGCGGGGTGGGACATGAGAGGGCTTCTTTCCTCGGGATGGGGTCGCGGCCTCGATGGTGATCCGCTCGGCCGACCGGGACGAAGACGAGCGCGGCCGCAGTGCGTGCAGCGTCCCTCGTGACGCGACCGGGCGGACCGGGGCCGCCACGCTACGAGCGCGGTGGCCCCCGGGGAGTGACCGCCTGCGGGTGGGCGGCCCGGCGTCTCAGCCGGTGGCCGGGGCGGCGGCGTACTCCTCGTCGGTGACGGGGGTCAGCCAGTGCACGACGTCGTGGGTGTCGTCGCCCTCGTTGATGGCCAGGTGGACCATCAGCCGGTTCGGTGCGGCGCCGTGCCAGTGCTCCTCGTCTGCCTCGAACAGGACGCGATCGCCGGGCCGGATGACTTCCACCGGCCCGCCGCGGCGCTGGCACAGGCCGACTCCTTCGGTGACGAAGACCGTCTGGCCCAACGGATGGCGGTGCCAGTGGGTGCGGGCGCCGGGCATGAAGTGCACCAGGGACGCGGTGACCCGGGACGGGGCCGGGGCCGCGGCGACGGGGTCGATGTAGACGTCGCCGGTGAACCAGTCGGCGGGTCCTTTGAGGGTGTCGATCGAGCTGCGGGTGATCTGCACGGTTGCTTGCTCTCCTTGCTCCGTGTTCCTTGCGCGTGCGGGGGTGGGTCAGGGCTTGAGGAGGGCCTTGACGGCGCGACGCTCGTCCATGGCCCGGTAGCCCTCGGCGACCTGGTCCAGGGGCAGGGCGAGGTCGAAGACCTTGCCCGGGTCGATACGGCCGGTCACGACGAGTTCGATGAGGTCAGGCAGGTAGCGGCGGACGGGCGCGGGGCCGCCGCGCAGGCCGACGTGGGAGAAGAACAGCTCCTGCCCGTCCACGGCGACGTCGTGGGGGACGCCGACGAAGCCGACGTTGCCGCCGGGCCGGGCGGAGCGCAGGGCCTGCTGCATGGCCTGAGCGGTGCCGACGCACTCCAGCACGCTGTCGGCACCGATCCCGCCGGTGAGCTCCCTGATCCGGGCGACACCCTCGTCACCGCGCTCGGTGACGACGTCGGTCGCGCCGAACTCCCGGGCGAGCTTCTGCCGGGGCTCGTGCCGGGACATGGCGATGATCCGCTCCGCGCCCATCTCCCTGGCGGCGATCACCGCGCACAGGCCGACGGCGCCGTCACCGACGACCACGACGGTGGAGCCGGGCTTCACCTCGGCCGCGTCGGCGGCCCACCAGCCGGTGCCCATGACGTCGGAGACGGCCAGCAGGCCGGGCCACAGTTCCTCGCCGGGCACCTCGGCGGTGGCGACCAGGGTGCCCTGGGCGTTGGGGATGCGCACGTGGTCGGCCTGGCAGGTGGACATGAACTCGCGGTGCAGGCAGTTCGACTGGAAGCCGTTCTCGCAGTTGGCGCAGGTGTTGTCCGAGGTGGCGAAGGAGCCGACGACGAACTGGCCCGGCCGGACGGAGGTGACCTCGCTGCCGACCTCCTCGACGAAGCCGACGTACTCGTGACCCATCGGATGCGGGTCACCGATCGGCTCCGCGCCGCGGTAGGGCCACAGGTCGGATCCGCACACGCAGGTCACGGCCGTGCGGATGATCGCGTCGGTGGGATGGAGGATCTTCGGGTCGTCCAGGGTCTCGAAGCGGATGTCGCGGGGGGCGTGGATCACTGTGCCGCGCATGAGAGGGGTTCCTTTGCGTGCCGAGGCGTGGAAAGCCGGACGCGGATGTCCGGGGCCGTCGCCGAGCGAGGCCAGGTGCACGCCCGTCGGGAGGCCGGGCGGAAAGCACCACGTCATCCAGGTAACCCCGTCCCGGCACGCGTAACGAGACACCGTCGAAGGGTGTACCGGCGGTACATCCCTCCGACTGCGAGCAGGACGTACCGTCGAAGGCGTGGACAACCAGGCAGAGGTCCGCGAGTTCCTCACCTCGCGGCGCGCGAAGATCACTCCCGAGCGGGCGGGGCTGCCCTCCGGCAGCCGTAGGCGCGTGCCCGGCCTGCGCCGCAGCGAGGTCGCCGCTCTGGCCGACGTGAGCGTGGAGTATTACGCCAAGCTGGAGCGCGGCAATCTCGCCGGTGTCTCTCCGGCCGTCCTCGAAGCCGTCGCCCGCGCCCTCCAGCTCGACGACGCCGAACGCGCCCACCTCCTGAACCTGGCGCAGACCGCAGACGGCTCCGACGTCCTCACCCGTCCCCGACGTCGCGCCGCACGGCCATGGACGCCGCACCGCAGCCTGCAATGGGTCCTGGACGCCATCACCGCCGGCCCGGCCTTCGTCCGCAACGGCCGCATGGACATCCTCGCCGCCAACCAGCTCGCGCGCGCCTTCTACGCCGACCTCTACGCCACGGCCGGCAACCAGGCGAACCTGGCCCGGTTCAACTTCCTCGACCCCGCCTCGCGCCGCTTCTACCCCGAATGGGACCAGGCCGCCGACGTAGCCGTCGCCATCCTGCGCACCGAGGCCGGCCGTGACCCCCACGACAAGGACCTGCACGACCTCGTCGGCGAACTGTCCACGCGCAGCGATGACTTCCGCACCCGCTGGGGCGCGCACAACGTCCGCCACCACGGCACCGGCACCAAACGCTTCCACCACCACGCCGTCGGCGACCTCACCCTCGCCTACGAAGGCCTGGAAATGGCCGCCGAACCCGGCCTCACCCTCACCATCTACACCGCGGAACCCGGCTCACCCTCGGAGGAAGGGCTGCGGCTGCTCGCTTCCTGGGCCGCGACGCAGGAAGCCGACGCGTCGGCAAGGCAGTTGTGAACGGACGGACGGGCCGTCATACGGGCTGGCAGCGCATCCCACGACGCCCGTAGCGACCGGCTCGCTGTCGAGCGCGGCCCACATCTGCTCGCGCAGGCCACGGAGGTCGATCTGAGCACCGGGGACCGGCAGGGGCCGGCTTGCCGGCCGCGGCGGAGAGGACCGGCAGAAGTAGGGCGGCCTGCACTCCTGCCGGGAGAAGTTCCTGGTACGGCGGCGCGTGCCGATGGTCGACTGGTTGCAGGGCGCCGGCCGCGGGCGGGCGGGGCCCCACCAGGCGCGGTGTCGTCGGGCAGCGTACCGACAGACCGGACACCGCACAGACCGAGGGGAACGGACATGGGGATGGGACACGGGGAACGGATGAGCAGGCGCCAGGTGCTGGCGGCCGGTGCGCTCACGGGCGCGGCGCTCGCGGGCAGCACGCTGTGGGCACCGGCGAAGGCCTCGGCGGCAGCGGCTCCGGCGATCTTCTACTCCCCGCACCAGGACGACGAGGCCCTGGGGCTGGCGGGTTCCATCCTGGAGCACAAGGCCGCCGGCCGGCCCGTCTACCTGGTTCTCGTGTCCAAGGGCGAGAACGACCAGCTGGCGAAGAAGATGAACCAGGACCCGTGCCCGCTGACCATCGGGGACTCCCGCCACCCGTGCGCAGCCGGCGGCCACCACGGTCTGTCGTGGCCGACGGACGGGGCGAGCATGATCGTGCCGGCCCGCACCGCGGAGTTCATGGCCTCGGCGAAGGCCCTCGGAGTCGACAAGGTCATCAACTTCAAGCTGAGCGACAGCCCGTACAACTCCGACGACAACTACTACCGGTTCGTGGACTCGGTCAAGGCGAAGATCAAGGCGCTCGCGAAGCAGTACCCGGGAGCGTCGCACAAGTTCACCGCCGGCTGGCTGGAGGAGACCGACACCCACAAGGCACTCGCGGACGCGGCGTACTTCCTCATGAACGAGGGCGTGCTGACGGACGTGCGGTTCAACTACGTCTACGCCTACGACAAGCCCAAGAGCCAGCGGGCCAACGGCGCCGCGTACGTGCTGAACATCCCCTCGGCCCATATGGCGATCAAGCGCAAGGCGATCTACTGCTACAACACGTGGGCTCCCGACCGTAACCTCTACGCACTCGGCTACCACAGCGTGCCGGACAAGATGGAGAGCGCACACGAAGACCCCCGGGAGTTCGTGTTCACCATCCCGTCGAGGTACACCCCTGGTCCGATCAAGCACTAGACAACGACGTCCGGTCAGCTCCGTGTCGCCTCCACCCGGAGGTGGCACGGAGCTGACCACTGCACCGCCCGCCGCCTGGTCTCGGGCGGGTGGGGGCGTGGGGTTGCCGGTCGCCGTGTGGCGCCGCGCTTCGTCAGCGCGCGCCGAGGCCTCGCAGGAAGGTGTCCGCGACCAGGTCTGCCGCCTGTGGGGCCTGCAGGGTGGGGAAGTCGTGGGCCACGGTGTCGACGAGCCGGCCGAGGGTCGCGTAGGTCCAGGATGCGTCGACGTCGCTGCGCACGTAGCCCTCGTCGGCGGCGCGCCGCAGGAACGTGAGCAGCCGCTCGCTCAGGGCGTCGCGCCGGTCCCGTGCTCCGGGGTCCTGCTCCATCATCCGGCGGGTGTCGACCGGCCACTCGCGGCTGACGGGGATGATCCCCTCCAAATACCGGTGGAGGGCGACGGGAACCGGGGCCTCGGCCAGGCGGGCGTCGTCCAGGACGCGCTCGGACGCGTCGAGTTTGGCGTGGAACACCGCCTGCAGCAGAGCCTCCCGGCTCGCGAAACGGCGATGAATGGTGGTGCGGTCCACCCCTGCGGCCAAGGCGATGGCAGCCATCGAGGTGCTCGGGTCCTCCGCGAGGAGGCGTGCGCCGGTGCGCAGGAGGGTCGTCATGTTGCGGGCGGCGTCGGCTCTCATGGTCGGGCCATGTTAACGCATCGCTGCACTTGAAACACCAATATCCCCACGAACGTCGCGTCTGGATTGCGATCTGCGTCATGAATGTTGCATTTACATGAGGAAGCGCTACAGTCGAACGGCAGAGCTGCTGAAAGGGGCAGCCAGAGAGAAGATCATGAGGAGTGCGTCATGACGCAGACATGGCTGATCACAGGAGCGTCTCAGGGGCTCGGCAGGGCGCTGGCCGTTGAGGCGCTGCGGGCCGGTCATCGGGTTGTCGCCACGTCGCGCAGTCCGGAAGCGCTCGCGGACCTGGAGGCGGAATACCCCCAGCGGTTGGCGCCCATGGCGTTGGACGTGACGGCGCCCTTGGAAGCCCGCAAAGTGCTGGCGGCCGCGGTGGAGCGGTTCGGCGGGGTGGACGTCGTGGTCAACAACGCCGGCTACGCCACCAGCGCACCGATCGAGGACTTTCCCGAGGACGAGTTCAGGGCCCAGATCGAGGCCAATCTCTACGGTGTGATCAACGTGACCCGAGCCGCTCTGCCCTTCCTGCGCGAGCAGCGGTCCGGCGCCATCGTGCAGATTTCCTCCATCGGCGGCCGCGTCGGCGGCACTCCCGGACTCGGCGCGTACCAGACCGCGAAGTTCGGTGTCGAAGGCTTCTCGGAGGTGCTGGCGAACGAAGTGGCCCCGTTCGGCATCGACGTGATCATCGTGGAGCCGGGCGGCATCCGCACCGGTTGGGGCGCAGGCGCGGCGACGCCGTCCAGCCCGGTCGCCCCCGACTACCAGCAGACCGTCGGAGCCTGGCTGCAGCGCCGTATCGAGCACAGCGGGAAGGAATCGGGCGACCCGGTGAAGATGGCCCGAGCCGTGCTCGCGGCCGTGGCCGCGGACCAGCCCCCGCGCCGCCTCCTGCTCGGCGCCGACGCCCTGGACATCGCGGTGAAGGCGGAGGAAGGCCGGTTGGCCGAGGCTCACACGTGGGGAGAGGTGAGCCGCTCCGTCGGCCACCGGTGAACGAGCCGGCAGCAGGTGCCGCGCAGCCAACGCGTGTCCGGGACGGGCGGGCCGACCCGTGTCTACTGGGGGGTGAGTCCGGTGACGGCGCCGCCGGGGTCGTCGGCCAGCGCGATACGGGCGGTGATGCGTTTGCCGACCGGTTCGCGCTGTGCCTCGAAGCCCTGTGCGACCGCCATGACGATCTCCAGGCCGTGTTGACCCACCCGGCCCGCGTCGGCGGCCCTGGCCACCGGCAGCACCGGGTCGGAGTCCCACACCACGACCTCGACCGTGTCCCCGGCGATCCGCAGATCGAGCAGGACCGGCCCGGGAGCGTACTTGCGGGCGTTGGTGACCAGCTCGCTGACCACCAGCTGGGTCAGGTCCATCGCCCGCTGGGAGACCGGCAGACCGTGCACCGACTGCACCCGGGCCAGGAAATCGGCCGCCAGATGACGGGCCTGGGCGATCACCGACCCGTCCCCGTCCAACGCCACCGTGGTCTGGATCAACCGCTCGCCCGGCGTGGTGTCGTCCTCCCCCACGGGCACTGATTCCATCGCGGCCGCCTTCACTGCCCCAGTCACCTGACGCGTATACCCGCACCAAGCAGGGTGACGCCTGACACCCCGGTGTTGCCTTCGTCTCATCCACGCACCACCTGGCATATGCGGGGCAACGACTCCAGGCGACGATCTCGCCGTGCCAGTATCACCCACCCACCCACCCGATCGAGCAAGAAGTGGCGGACCCCGACAAGAGAGCACTGCCGTCCTGAGACTTGGTGGTGCTCGCCGGCACCGTGTTCGTCCAGGCGTTGATGGTCCGGGCGTTGGCCACCGATCCGGAGGACGGGTCGCTACCGCTGACCCCGCTGCGCGTGATCACGATCCTGGGCCTGGTGTCGGTACAGGTCGCTCTGGTGTGCGTATGGCGGCTGGTGGCGATGGTGCGGCGCGGAACCGTGTTCTCCCGCGCCGCTTTCAGGTACGTGGACGGTGCGGATTCGGTCGCAGACGAGGGACAGCGTTCCGTTTCGCCGGCGGCCCGGCGGCCCGGCGGACGAGCGTCCACTGTGCTTGGGCAGGCCGTCGTCGAAGAGGCGGGGCCCGCAGCCGAGGGAGACGGGGAAGATCGTCAGCGCCGGCCGGTCCACGATTTCGGCCGCCAGCAGCGCCTTGATCACGCTCACGCTGGAGAGCACGAGGACGTCGCCGCCTTTTGTTGCCTTCGGATCTCCGGCCACCTCGGCGGCCGGCTTGTCGACGATCCTCGTCCGCTCCCAGGGCGCCTGGCCGAGGGGCGAGGAGAGAACCACCTTGTCGGTGTCGACGAGCCACCTGGCGAAGCCCTCGTCGCGCGGATCGGCGGAGCCCGTGTCGGCGGGCCCGAGGCTCAGCTCGACATGGGCGGTGAAGGCGGGGCGGCCGTCGGGGAGCAGCGCTCGCTGACGCGGAGGTCTTCGGGTGTCCACCAGTGGACGAGCAGGTCGGCCTCGGTCAGGTGGCGCCAGACCGTCTCGGGGCGCTCCGTAAGCGACCGGCGGAAGGTGAACGAGCGCGCGTCGGCCCATCCCGGTTCCGTGGCGGCGTACCGCACCGCGTTCAGGCTGCGCTGGTAGCTGTCGTACGTCGCGTGCGGGCCGCTGGCCCGCTCCGCGGTGTCGGCGAGAGCGTTGGGCGTGGTCGCCAGGTCCCGCAGAGGGCCGGGCGTGAGCGCGTGCGCAGCGCAGGGCACCGTGCGGGACGTAGGCGGTCTGCCCCGCCCCGTGCGGCCCCCTGGCCCCGGAGCACGGCATGGCTCCCCATGGGGAGCCCGCGTCAAGCGCTGCGCACATCAGAGGAGTTGGTGGAAAGCGCCTGGCGTGCCCCTGGCTCACCTGGCGCCTTGGAGTCTCGTGCCCGGGTGCGGAGGCCACCAGGGCCGGGCCAGGGTCACCAGGTGTGGAGGGCGGGCGTGCCGGGGTGGTGGTGCTGCCAGGCCGCGTTCAGGCGCGTGAGCCGGTCTGTCGCGGCGATGCCGTGCAGGGAGGTGACTCTGCCGTCAGCGACTTCGAACACCACGGTGCCCACGACGTGTTCGCCGATCACGGCGACGACGGCGGGGCAGCCGTTGACCGGTGCGAAATGCAGGACGGGCCAGCCCCCGGCCAGCCGCCGCTTGGCCGGTGTGGGCCTGAACCCGGCTCGCACGAAGGAGGCGATGCGCTCGCGCGTGGTGTGGCGCAGCAGCCGCCTGCCCAGCCCGGCGCCGTCGGAGAGGGCGGTCGCGTCCTCGGTGAGCAGTGCCACCAGCTGCTCGGTGCGCCCCGATACGGCGGCGGCGAGAAACTCCCGAACGACACGGCGCGCTACGGCCGGGTCGGCCTCGCCGCCACCACCGCGGCGGGGGCGGCTCGCGGCGAGGCGGGTGCGGGCGCGGTGGAGGTGCTGCTGGCTTGCGGACTCGGTGATGTCGAGGATCTGGGCGATCTCCGCGTGGGGGTAGGAGAACGCCTCGCGCAGCACGTAGGCGGCCCGCTCGGTGGGGGAGAGGTGTTCCATGAGGGTGAGTACCGCCAGGGACACCGATTCGCGCTGCGCGACGGTGTCCGCGGGATCCAGCAAGGGGTCGCCTTCAAGGAGGGGCTCGGGCAGCCAGGCGCCCGCGGCGCGTTCGTGGCGTGCCTGCGCCGAGCGCAGCCGGTCGAGGCAGATGTGGGTGCAGACCTTGGTCAGCCAGGCCTGGGGCACCTCGATGAGTGCACGGTCGGCGGCCTGCCAGCGCAGGAAAGTGTCCTGCACGGCGTCCTCGGCGTCGGCGGCCGAGCCGAGCAGACGGTAGGCGAGCGAGGCCAGCCGGCTCCGGCCGGCCTCGAACCGTGCGACGGCTGCGCTGTCCATACCGGGCAGCCTAGGCCGCGGCCCCCACGCCGCTTGCGTGGGGTGCGGCGGCCAGGCGGCGGGTGCGCGCGGGCAGGCCGAAGGTCGGGTGGGCGACGTTCCATCCCGCGCCGGTGAGGATGGCCGACTTCAGCCGCGCGGCGCTTGCGCCGCCCAGGTACCAGGACGCGGAGCGGACGTCGGCATCGACCATCTGGAAGATCGCGTCCCGCCGGCCGAGGCTGATGTGGTTGCCGTAGTACTTCAGCCCGGTCAGCGGTACTTTACGGCCGGTCAGGCGCGCGGTGATCGCGGCGGTCGCCTGCTGGGCGGTGAAGCCGGCCGTCGCGCAGGACATCGGCAGCGGCCGGCCGTTCTCGCCGATCGCGTGCGCGCAGTCACCGGCGGCGTAGACGTCCGGGTGGGTCAGCGAGCGCATGGTGCGGTCGACGACGATCCGCCCGCTGCCGGTGACCTCGAGGCCGCTTGCGGCCGCGAGGGGGTGCACGGCGAATCCGGCCGACCACACGGTGACGTCGGCCGTAAGGGACCTGCCGTCGGCGGTGATCGCCCGGCCCGGTTCGACGGCGTCGATGCCGCTGTTGTCGTGGACGGTGATGCCGAGCCGGTCGAAGGCCCGGCGCAGGTGACGGCGGGCCCTGGGGGACAGCCAGCCACCCACCTCACCGCGGGCGGCGAGCGAGACGCACAGGTCGGGCCGTGACTCGGCGAACTCGGTGGCTGCCTCGATCCCGGTCAGCCCCTCGCCGACGACCAGCACGGTGCCGCCCGCGCCCAGGCGGGTCAGCCGCTCACGCAGCCGCAGCGCCGAGGACAGGCCGGTCACATCGAAGGCGTGCTCCGCCACACCGGGGACGCCGTGCTGGGCCACCGAGCTGCCGAGCGTGTAGAGCAGCGTGTCGTAGGCGAGTTCGCCCTCGCCGTACTCGCCGTACTCGCCGTACTCGCCGTACTCGCCGTACTCGCCGTACTCGCCGTACTCGCCGTACTCGCCGTACTCGCCGTGCCGGCCGTGTAGGCCGCCTTCGTCGGTGAGGGTGACGGTCTTGCGCTGGGGGTCGACGCCGGTGACGCGCGCCACGCGCAGCCGTACCCCGGATCCTGCGAACACGCCGGTGAGGGAGCGGAAGGAGAGGTCGTTGCCGGCCGCGAGCTGATGCAGCCGCATCCGCTCGACGAAGTCGGGCACGGCGTTGACGACGGTGATCTCGGTGTCGGCGGGGGAGAGCCGGCGGGCCAGGTTTCCGGCAGCCCAGGCCCCGGCGTATCCGGCACCGAGGACGACGATGCGGTGCTTCATGACATGGCTCCTGTCTCGTTCGTGCCCCCTGAACGAGACGGAGCCCCGATGGCTGACACAAGCAGCGTGTGACGTGGATTACCCAGGGCTGGGGTGGGTGGTCGGAGGTCCTGCGGCACGCGCCGCGGTCCGCCCGGGCGGTTCGAATCGGGCGCCGGGAAGCGGCCGTTGACGTGCAGCCGGTGCCCCGGGCGTGGGCCCGGGGCACCGGGGCCGCTGCGGCAGCCGCTTCCCTGTGCCGCAGCGACGCCTTCTTCTGCTGCGGGACCATAGTGGCCCGTGAACCGTCCGGGCCGCATCTGCCAACGCGAGCACGTCACCGCTCCGTAAGAAGGGCCGGGGGGATCCCACAGCCAACCGACCAAGCCGCCCTCAGGTACACGGATGAACACGAGGCGGAAGAGATTCAGCCCAGGCCGCCCGCACGGCAGATCCGAGATCCTATTGAGCAGAGGCATCAAACAGGCTTGATCTGCAGGCGACCGGTTACGTGGGCGTGCCTCTGTGTCTTCTGTGTCTTCGGATGGGGCAGTCGGATTCGTTCATGCCTTCCGGCCGTGCGGGCCCCTGCCCAACCTGGCAGGGGCCCGCGACGCAGACGGCGCAGGAGTGCCGAGACCTGTACCTGTTCTTGATGGGCAGCTTCCTGATGAGCAACTACCGGGTCACCGCTGCGTGGTGGGTGTCGGGCTCGGCGGCCTGAGTGCCTGGGCCTACGTCAGGTGGCGGGTGAAGAACTGGGCCGCGGCATCCCCTGCTGCCTGCGGGACGCCGGTGTGGCCGCCCATGTGGGCGTGCAGGGACTTCTCCTTCGAGCCGAAGGCGTCGAAGAGGTCCAAGGCGGCCTGCCGGTCGTTGCCTTCGTCGTCCCACTGCAGCAGGACGTGCAGCGGAATGGTGACCTGGCGTGCCTCTTCGAACATGGTGCGAGGCACGAAGCTCCCGGCGAAGAGAGTGGCGGCCACGATGCGCGGCTCGCGCAGCGCGAGGCGGATGCCGATGGAGATCACTCCGCCCGAGTACCCGACCGGGCCGCCGATCTCGGGCAGCGGCAGCAGAGCGTCGAGGGTGGCCTGCCATTCCGGTACCGCCTGGTCGACGAGCGGGAGGATGAGGGCGTCGATGATCTCGTCGCTGACCGGCTCGCCGGCCTGCATTGCCCGGCGCAGGTCGGCGCGGGCCTGCTCGAGGGGGGCCTGTCGGGGCCGTTCGCCGCTTCCGGGAAGTTCGATGGTGGCCGCGGCGAAGCCGTCGGCCGCGGCGTGGCGGGCCCGTGCCACCAGCCGGGGGTACATCTTGTGCAGTCCGAGCGTGGGGTGGCCGAGCAGTATCAGCGGCACCGGCGCGGATACGGATGCGGACGCGGGCGTCCACAAGATGCCGGGAATCTCGCCGAGGACGAATCGGCGTTCGAGGACGCCGTCGTCGAGGCGCTGTTCGGAGGTGAAGTCAAGGGCCATGGTCGTGCCTTTCGGGAGTGCGCGTGAACGGCGCTCCCGGGCGACTTATCGCCCGACCGTGACCCCGGAGGAGAGCACCCATGTCGAAACGTTCACGGGTACCACCTCCTTGTTTCCTCGCACGGTCTTCGGTGAAGGTAGCAGCGGCCGCTGTGGCCCGCCAATCGGTTTTTGCGCGCCTCTCGTGGAGGGGTTCCGCGCACCCCTTACGCTTGCCTCGTGCGTCATCTGACGGAGTTCTTCACCCTCGGGGCGCTCAGGCGGGGCAGGTCGGTCGAGCAGTTGGCCGAGTTGGGACGTCACCCGGGCCGGCCGCGGCCGACGCCCCTGTGGGGTGCGCGGTCAACGGGACGGGATGCAGTGGGAGGTCTGCCGGATCGGGGCGATGAGCTTGGACAGGTCTACCAGGGCGGCGTCGGTGTGACCCCGGCCGTCGAAGACGACCTGGGTGGCGGGGGTGCGGCCGTAGCTGACTATGACCTTGCGGGTGCCGGTGGACTGCGCCCGGTCGATGATCCAGTCCACGCCGTCGACCGCGAAGCAGGGATCCGGGGTCAGGTGCGGTGGTGTGACCCCGCAGCGCAGGATGATGTCCTGCTGCCCCCACACCGCCACGCCGGCAAGGCTGCTGCCGCGGCGGGGCAGGCCCCCGAGCGAGGAGGGTGCGGTGTCGGTGATGCGCCGGCAGTGCGGTGCGCCCGAGGCCTTGGCCGGCTGTAACCCGGCATCGGCGTCGGCGCCGGTGAGCGCATGGACGGTCAGGGCGGCGCCGCCGGCGAGCAGGCCTGCCCCTGCGGTGAGAACGAGTCGGGTGCGGCGGGTGAGAGGCATGCGCTGTAGTCGTCTTCCCGGGCGAGTCGGCTGGGTCCGGGCTCACGGTAGGGCACGGCGGCGGGCGCACCGCACGGGGTACCAGCCGCATTCCACCCGGGGCTGTGCTACCGGTCGCCGGGGTCGAGGGTGACGCAGCGGACCCGGTCGCCCCGTGGCCCGGCGCGCGGCCGTTCCCGAACGAACTGCGTTTCTTTCTATAGCTGTTGTACGACCCTGGTGTCCTGAGAGACGGCGGACGCTATGGCCCCCCGCCCACAGGAGCGTGGAACACCGGGAGGACAATGATCGTGCAGCGGGCCGCCGCCGGGGCCCGCACCACACGGGGGCTGATGTGACTTACACCTGGCGCGGCGCCGCCCTGCACGCGCTCAGCGCCGTGGGGCCGCTGACCGAGCTGCCCGACGGCCACCCGTGGACCGCGCCCAGCAGCGGCCTGAGCTCCCCACCCCGGACCGCACCGATGCGAAGGATCCCGCAAAGCCGATGACGACGCTCCGACGGCCCCGATCGCCTCGACGATCCCGCCCGCCCAGACGAACCTTCCTGACCTGGGCCGGGGGTGTGGCCGCGCTCTGCGCGATGGGGGCCGGTTGCTCGACGCCCGCCACGATTGGTGACACCACATCCTCCGGTCCCCTCAGCCAGACGCTGAAGGAAGGCGAACGCCCACCCGCCCCTGACTTCTCCGGGACCACGCTGGAGGGCCGCACGGTCCACCTGTCCGACTACCGGGGCAAGGTCGTGGTGGTCAACGCCTGGGCCTCCTGGTGCGGACCCTGCCGTATCGAGGCACCGCAGTTGAAGAAGATCCAGCAGCGCTGGAAGAGCCGGGGCGTCCAGGTTCTCGGCATCGACCACGACAACAACCGCGCCGACGCACTCGCCTTCCAGCACGACCACCACCTCGGCTACCCGTCCCTGCACGACCCCTCAGGACACCAGGCCCTGAAACTCCCGCACGGCCTGGTCAACCCCCAGTCCCTTCCCTTCACGATCGTCGTCGACGGGGACGGCAAGATAGCGGCCGCCCAGATGGGAGCGGTGACCGAGACCGCGCTGAAGAAGGCCATCACCCCGCTGCTCCGCACGGCCGGCAAGACCCCTGGGGCTTCCTGACACCGGCCGCCGGGTGGCGGGTGCGGTGTCCGGACACGGTGCGAGGGCGGCGGCGGTGGGCACAGTGTGGTGGGGGCGGCGCCGGGCAGGCGGACGCGTCTGAAAAGGGTGTTACCGCCGGCGGTCGGGAGCTGCCGGCGCGCCGCCGACCAGACGGTCTCGGACTCCTGCCACTCGGCCAGTGACGCCTCGTCCCGGAAGCAGCGGATCCGGCGGGTCACTGGTCCACCGCGTCGAAGGGCTCGTCGTGCCAGCGCCAGCCCGCGGTGCCGTCGTCATGGATGTGCAGCATGAACTCGGCGACCGCGCCGCCGTCGGGAAACGTCAGGGTGAGCGCACCGCGGATCCGCGTACGGCAAGCGTCGGCCCGCTCCCAGTCCTCCTCCTCGACAGCCCGCTCCTGCTCGCGGAAGAGGGGACGGAACTCCTCGAAGCCGGGGAGCGTTTCGACTTCGGCGTGGGTCCAGGGCATGTCCGCTCCGGTCACGGTCGGCCGGGCGATCTCCCGGCCGCCGTGACGGAGCCGCCAGATGCTGCCGGGGCTCCCGCCGGCGGTGAGGGCGGAGCAGCCCACCCCCACCTGCTACCTGTCCGGACCGCCGACGCGCGATCCGGCTGCGGTGGTGCGCAGGTGCGGGGCGATGCCACTGTGCCGTCTGGCGGAGAGGGCAGGATTCGAACCTGCGTGGACCCCGCAAGGGGGTCCGACCGTGAGGCATGCTCGCTGGTCCCCGATCAACCACTCCGGGCACCTCTCCCCGTGTCCGGCCCCGGGGTTCGTCCCCCGTGCGCCGTTCACCTGCGTCACTGTGGCAGCGTCCGCTGACGGCGTTCTGACGCGCGGCTGACAAGGTGGCAGTGCACAACGCCCCAGGACGCAGCCGCAACCGGACCGCGGGCCGGAACACGCAGTGGGGTGCGAAGGCCCCTGGGGCCGCCGGCGGCGCCATCACGCGGCGTGAGGTGATGGTCCGAGGGTCGGGGCACCGCCGACTCGGCTGTCGCGGGTCGGCCCGTTACTCGTAGCGGTACTTCAGTGAATCCGACTCCGCCCGCTCGATGTCGGCGATCGTCAGCTCCGGCATCCGCAGTTGGGCCAGTGTCACCTCGGCCGAGGTCGGCTGGGCGTCGGCCGGCAGCCACTGCTCCGGCTTCCAGGCTCCGCTGCGCAGGAGCGACTTGGGGCAGTGCGGGTAGACCTCCTCGATCCCCAGTACCAGCGCACTGGCCGGCGGCTTGCCCACCGCGGTCAGTTGCGACAGCAGGTCCGGGCGGGTGGAGATCACGGCCCGGCCGTTCACCCGGAGCGTCGTGGTGCGTCCCGGGATGACGAAAAGCAGCCCGGCCCGGCCGGTAGAGATGACGTTCTGCAGGGTGTCCAGGCGCTTGTTGCCGGTCGCGTCCGGTACGGCCACGGTCCGTGAGTCCAGCACTGCGACGAACCCGGCCGGGCCGCCGCGAGGGGAGACGTCGCAGTTGCCCTCGGCGTCCGCGCTGGCGACCAGAACCAGTGATGAGCAGGCGATCAACCGCCGCGTCTGATCGGTAAGTTCACTCATCTGCTTGCGTACGGCCGCTTCGCTGGGCAGCGCGTAGGCCCGACGCAGCGTCTCCTGATCGGACACGGCGTCGAGGCGGAGCGAGTCGAAGGCACTGCCGGCAAGGGGTGATGTCATGCCCCGACCCTAGTCAGCCGGAGTGCGACTGATGCTGCCGGGTGTTCCCGGGATTCGGGAAGAGCCGGGAAGCCGGGGGAGTGCGGGTCCGGGAGACATCCGCGTGGGCCGGTCACCGAGAGGTGCGGACGGGGCGGCGACCTACGGGGCAGCGATTCTCGGACTCCGTCCGAAAATCACCCCTTGTCCAATGGTCAAGAATCGTTGACCATTGCTGACATGCCTACCGATGATCTCCCCGAGGCGTTTCACGTCACCACGGACGAGCAGTTGCGCGCCGTCTCGAATCTCACGCGTCACCGGATCATGGCCGTGCTCCGCTTCGAGCCGGCGACGATCACACAGATCGCAGAGCGGGTCGGCCTGGCGAAGGGCAGTTCCAGCTATCACGTGCGGCTGCTGGAGCGGGCCGGCCTGGTCCACGTGGTGCGCACGCGGAAGGTGCGCGGAGTCACCGAGCGGTACTACGCGATGGCCGCGCGGTCGATCGTGCTGCCGGATCCGGGCGAGGGAGGGCCGGATGTGCTGATGCGGCACGCGGTGGCGGACCTGGAGGCAGCTCCGACGGATGGCGAGCGGCATGTACGGATGGCGCATCTGCGGCTCACCGACGAGCAGTTCGCGCAGCTGGGCGCGCGGCTGGAGGCCCTGGCGGACGAGTACCGGGAGCTGTCCGATCCGTCGCTGCCCGACGCCTCGCTCGTCTTCGCGCTGTTCCACCCGGCAGCGCGCACGGAGGCCCAAGGAGACGCCAAGTGACCTCAGACGTCAGGACGTTGCCGACCGGGTTCGGACGACTGTGGACTGCGCAGACCGTCTCCTCACTCGGGGACGGGGTGACACACGCCGCGCTGCCGCTGCTCGCATTGACGCTGACGCACAATCCGATGGCGCTCGCCCTCGTCACCGCCGCCGGAACGCTGCCGTGGCTGCTCTTCGGGATGCTCGGCGGCGCGCTGGTGGACCGCTTCGACCGCCGCCGCACGATGTGGGTCGCGGACACGGCACGCGCGGTGCTGCTCGCGATATCCGCGGCGGCGGCCGCGCTCGACGTACTGAGCATCGGACTGCTCGCGGCCGTCGCCTTCCTGCTCGGCCTCGGCGGACTCTTCTTCGACACGGCCGCCACGGCCTACCTGCCCGATCTGCTCAGCCGCGACCCCGCACTGCTGCAGCGCGCCAACTCCCGCCTGCGCGGCGCCCAGACCGCCATGTCCGGCTTCGCGGGGCCGCCTGCGGGCAGTGCGCTGCTCACGCTCGGGCGGGCGGTCCCGCTGCTCACCGACGCGGTGTCGTTCCTGGCCTCCGCACTGCTCGTACGGACGTTGCCCGCCCTTCCCCGCCCCGCGCCGGAGGTCCGCGAGTCGCTGCTGCGGCAGACGCGGGCCGGGGCTGCCTACGTCATGCGGAACCGGCTGCTGCTCGGCCTCGCACTGCGCCCGGCGGTCGGGAACATCGCCTTTTGCGCCGTGGAGACCGTCCTCGCCCTCTTCGCGCACGACCGCCTCAACATCAGCACCTACGGCTTCGGCCTGCTCCTCACCGCGGAGGCCACCGGCGGCCTGCTCGGTGCGGGCATCGCCTCCCACCTTGGCCGGCGACTGGGCACCGGCACCGCACTGACCTGCACAGCCGCCGTCGAAGGGCTCGCCATCCTGGGCCTGGCCGCTGCCCCGAACCCGTACGTGGCCGGCCTCGCGCTCGCCGTCTGCGGGGCCGCGATGGGCGCCACGATGGTGCTCGGGCCCTCCCTGCGGCAGACGATCGTCCCCGCCCACCTCATGGGCCGGGTCGCCTCCACCTCCCGCATGCTGGCCATGTGCGCCGCCCCGGTCGGGGCCTTCCTCGGCGGTTGGCTGGCCACCACCTACGACATCCGCACCCCGCTCTACGCCGCCGCCGGCCTCCTGTTGGCGATGACGGCAGTCACCGCATCCATGACCAGCAACCGCCAGGTCGAAGCGGCGCTGCAAGCCGCAGCCCCGGCCCGCGCTCCGGGTCACCCAGCACTCGACGATCCTGCCCGGAAGCATGCATCCGACGTGTTGTGACTTGTGCCGCGACGGCGTCCCAACGCGTCGGATGCAAGGCCTCCGCGTGGCGCCAGGACGAAGACGCCGCCTGCCTCTCCCGGCTCAGGGTCCGGCACATCGACTTCCTGGGCCGCTGCCTGTTGAGCAACAGTGGGCTCGATGTGGCCCGGGGCGGGACGGTGCGGAGAACGAGCGGGCGGTCCAGGTCGGCTGGGTAGCGGTGGCGGTCTCGCCTCAGCGCGTAGCCGCCTCCTGAGTAGCCGCCTCCTGCGGAGGCGCGTCGGGGACCTGGACCGAGCCGGCCCGGAGTTCACGTCCTGCCGCGAGCCGGAGGCCGAGATAGGTCCAGGTCACTCCCGGACGTCCGTGCGGATCCTCACGCCGCGCTCGGTGGAGGACGTCCAGGCCGTGGCTGTGAGCGAGGCCGACGGTCTCCTCGGCGGAGACGGGAAACATACGGCTGCCCGCCGGGACCGGGCCATGGCGCAGGGAGAGGATCATCCGGCCATCGCTCTCGAGCAGTCCGACGAGACGGGCCATGGCTGAGGCGCGCTGTCGTTCGTCGAGATGCATCCAGACGGCGGTGAGCAGGATCAGGTCGAAGCGGCGCTTCTGTCCGGTCAGCTCAGGAAGGTCGGGAAGCGCGTCATCGAGCCATTCGATCTCCTGGTCGGCATGGAGGCGCCGGCCCAGTGCACGCAGCTCGGCGGTGGGTTCCGCGGCGACGACTCGGTGTCCCCGGGCGGTCAGCGCCGCCGCGTCGCGCCCGCTGCCCGCCCCGACATCCAGGACGGAGCTTGGCCGGGAGGGGAACAAGTGCAGCACCTCGCGGTGTACTTCGGCGAAGGTCTCGCTCTCGTACTGCTCGGCGAGGGCTTCAGCCGCCTCGCCGTATCCGGCGGTGGTGGCCATGGCCTGCACCTGTTCGCTGACTGTCTCGCTGGTCATGGCGAGGCACGCCACGTCTGCTCCGATCCGGTCACCACGATGAAGATCACTGCTCGCGGATGATGCGCCGCCGGGCCGTGCAGTGGTAGACCCGGCCGCCAAGGGCGTTGCTCCGCAGCGGTGTTCACGCCAGGCAGGCCCGCCGGGCCGCGGGCCTTCACGGTCGGCCAACCGACGACTTCCGGCGCCGCAGCACGTCACCCACGGCTTCGGATCACGGGCGCGGGAAGCGGGCGCGCATGGCGTCGATGCAGGTGTCCCGGGACGTGGGGCCGCCGAACCGGAGACGGTCATATGCCGTGAACGCCGGTTCCAGTGCGTCGAGTTCGTCGATCAGAGCGTGCAGCCGTTCACTCCACTGCGCCGAGGCGGCGTCCGGCTCGTTCGCTGCGGCGCCGATCGCCGCCGTCAGGTACTCCTTGCGCTGAATGGTGGCCGGGGTGACCGAGTGCAGACACACGTACTGCCCGCTGAGATAGGCATCCCACTCCGCCTTCCCGGTGGTCGGGTCGGCCCAGTGAGCGGTGAACCACGCTTCGAGCAGGTCTGTGCCGCCGGCCTCGTCGACGAGAGCGAACAGGTCGCCCGGCACCATCTCAGCACCGTCGGACCGCAGATATCCCGGTAGCGGCAGACGCCGCCCCAGCATCAACCGGCGGACCGCATCGACGTCGCGACCCCGGGCCGCGCACAGTTCCTCCAGGGCGACGAACTGCGCGCTGACATAGACGTCGTCCGCATCGGTCATCGGATGGTCGCCGTTGACCTCGTGGAAGCGCTCCATGAGCTGCTGCTTCAGGTCCGTCTGCTGCATAGGGGCCCTCCGGCTTCGTCAGTGCGGGCGTCTCCCGCACAAGACTGCGCACGCTACGGGCCGGACGGTTCGGCACTCGCCGAACTGTCGACGGAATCGGCTGGCTCCTGTCCGAGGACTGATCACCTGACCCGGTCCCGGTTCCAGTCGTTCGCGGCCGGGGTCGGTTCCGGCGGGGCCGACCCCGACCGGCCTCGACTGCGCCTTCTGCCCCCGGGCTTGTGCCGGTGAGCTGTCCGGATCCCCGGATTAAGAGCCTGGACCCGCCTGTGGCGCGCCTCACATCCGCCCCATGTCACGTTCGGCCCGTCCGCTCCCATCTGGTGGGTGTCAGCGAGCGAGACGAGGAGACGAGAGCGATGAGCGCATCACAGCAGACCGCCGGCACCACAGGCGCGCCCCACGTGGTGATCCTGGGGGCCGGATACGCGGGGATGGCCGCGGCCGTCCAGCTGGCGGCGCGGACCAAGCGACGCCAGGACGTACGGGTGAGCGTGGTCGACGCCCACGAGCGGTTCACCGAGCGGATGCGGCTGCACATGACGGCGACCGGGCAGCAGCTCGCCGAACTCAGCATCCCCGCACTGCTGGACGGCACCGGCGCACAGTTCGTACGCGGCTGGGTGACGGCCCTGGACGCCGACACCCGGACCGTGCGGATCGACGACGACCGTGTCCTGCACTACGACACACTGGTCTACGCCCTGGGCACGGTCGCCGACACCCCCTCCCTGCCGGGCGCCGAGGAACACGCCCACACCCTGAACAGCGCCGAGGACGCCGAGTTGCTGGCCGGCCGGCTGGCGCGGCTGCGGCTGACCGGCGGCACGGTGGCGGTCGTGGGCAGCGGACTGACCGGTATCGAGTCGGCCGCGGAGATCGCCGAACGGCACCCCGGCCTCGACGTCGTGCTGCTGGGCCGAGGCGAGCCCGGAGCGGCCATGAACCCGAGAGCCGGGGCGTACGTGCGCGCCGCACTGGACCGGCTGGGCGTGACGGTGCGCGCCGGCAGCGACGTGGTCAAGGTCCTGCCCGACGCCGTCGAACTCGCCGATGGGCAGCGGGTGACCGCCGATGCCGTGCTGTTCACCAGCGGCACACGGACCGCACCGTTGGCGGCCGCCGCCGGCCTCACCGTCGACGACCGCGGACGCATCGTCACCGACACCACCCTGCGCTCCGTCTCCCACCCCGAGGTGTACGCGATCGGCGACGCCGCCGCGATCCGCCAGCGCTTCGGCGTCCTGCACGGCACCTGCCAGAGCGGCATGCCGACCGGCGTGCACGCCGCGCTCAGCATCCACCGGGCACTCAAGGGCAAGCAGCCCAGGCCGTTCCGCTTCGGCTACTACCACACACCCGTCAGCCTGGGCCGCGCCGACGCGGTGGTGCAGTTCACCCGCCCCGACGACCGGCCTCGCCGTATCTGCCTGACCGGCAGCGCGGCCGTCAGGTACAAGGAGACGGTGACCGCCTCGCCTTGGCCGACTTACGGCCGCATGAAGAAGACGCCCGCCTCGGGGGCCCTGTGGCCCCGCGGGGGCCGCTACACCCGCACCCAGGAGGGCAGGTGAGCGGCCTTCCCACGGACGCGGGCCAACAGGTCTTCCACGAGCACCGTCGCCTGCTGTTCTCCGTGGCCTACCGCCTGCTGGGCAGCGCGGCCGACGCGGAGGACGCCGTACAGGACGCCTGGCTGAAGTGGTCCGCCGCTGACCGCTCGCACGTTGCCGACCCCAAGGCCTACCTGACTCGGATCGTCTCCAACCTGGCCCTGGAACGCCTGCGTTCCGCCCAGCACACACGCGAGAGCTACATCGGCCCCTGGCTGCCCGAACCCGTCCTCACCGCCCCCGACGCGGCCGACACCGTCACCGCCGCCGAATCGGTGTCGATGGCCCTGCTGGTCGTCCTGGAGACACTCAGCCCCCTGGAACGGGCGGTGTTCGTCCTCAACGAGGTCTTCGGCTACAGCCACGCCGAGACGGCACGGATGGTGGAACGCTCCGAACCCGCCGTACGCCAGGCCGCGCACCGGGCCCGCGCCCACGTGCGGGCGAGGCGACCGCGCTTCACCGCCGACCGGTCCCGTCAACGCCAGGTGACCGAACGGTTCTTCGCCGCCGCGACCGGCGGCGACGTGAGCGCCCTGATGGAACTGCTCAGCCCGGACGTCACCTTGTGGACCGACGGCGGCGGCAAGGTCCGCCAGGCCCTGCGCCCGGTCGTCGGCGCCACCACGGTGGCCTCCTGGTTCGCGGCCATCGGCACGGTGACCTACCAGGGCGTCGAACCCGCCGACATGCGCGCCGAACTCGCCCAGATCAACGGCAGTTCGGGCATCGTGTTCCGGGCGCCCGCACGCGTGATCGCCACCGTCACCTTCGACTTCGACGCCGACGGCCGCATCACCGCCATCCACAACGTCGCCAACCCGGACAAGCTCCAGGCCGTCACCGGCGGCACCACGCACGACCTCGGGACACGGTGAATTGCTTGTCTGGCGGCGAGGGCAGGATTCGAACCCGCGTGGACTCCTCAAGGGGGCCCGACCGTGAGGCATGCTCGCTGGTCACCCGGTCGGCCGCCACCTCCGGGGTACGGAGGAGACGGCCGGCGAAGTGCCGTGCGTGGGCGGCCTACTTGAACCAGTAGCGCACGCCGTGGTGGTGCGAGCAGGTGCCCTGCGAGTGCCGCGAGTACGACAGGGAAGCGTCCCTGCACTTCGCCGTCTCGTACTTGTCGGCCGGCTTCTTGTGGTGCGTCCAGCCGCACACCCCGGTGGTGTGGTGGACGCAGTGATGGGCCGTGTTGGTGGACGGCAGGGTCGCCGCAGACGCGGTCGGGGCGCTGAAGAAGACACCGGCGACAGCGACGGCAACGGCCGAGGCAGCAAGACGTGCGCGCAAAGGACCCCCCTTTGACATGAACGGAAACAGCGGGAGTTTATAGGATGTTCAACTAGGTGTCCGGTGGTTCCGGTGGTTTTCGTGTTTCCGGTCGTTTCGTGGCGGGCGGGCGCGCGCCACCGCCCGGCGGTCGTGCAGGACCCGCGACCGGCCGGTCGTCGCCCGGCGGCGGCTGACGTATCTGTTCGGGCACGGCTCCTGCACCGACTGCCTGGTGTCGGCCGCACCCCGCCGCCGGAGGGGCGCCCGCGGCCAGGTGGCCGGTCGGCCCGGTCAGCCAGGCGGCGCGGCGGGCGAGTTCCACAGCGAGAGCTTGTCCGGGTTGAGCATCATGCGCACCCCGGTGACCAGGCCGTCCGCCACGTCCAGCGTGATCACCCCGGTGATCCGGCCCTCATCCCACATCGCGAACCCCAGGCCGTCGGCGGTGTCCTGCTCCACCACCTCGACGTGGGGGCGGGACTGGGCGGCGCCGAGCAGGAAACGCGCCACCCGGTCGGCGCCCCGGACCGGATTGCGGGCGGCACTGACCTTCCCGCCCCCGTCCGAGCGCAGCACCGCCCGCGGATCCAGCGCCGCCATCAGCGAGGCCAGGTCACCGGCCCTGCAGGCTGCCGCGAAGGCCCGCACCACGGCGTCGTGGTCGCGCCGGGTCACCTCCCGTCCCGGCGAACTGCGCACCCGCGAGCGGGCGGACGCGGCGAGCTGCCGGCACGCGCCCGCACTGCGTCCGACGGCCTGGCCGATCTCCGCGTACGGCACCGCGAACACGTCGTGCAGCACGAAGGCGACCCGCTCCGCCGGGGTCATCGCCTCCAGCACCACCAGCAGCGCGGTACTCACCGAGTCGTCCAGCGTCACCCGCTCCAGCGGATCGGACCCGCCCGGCTCACCGAAGGCCGCGGTCGGCACCGGCTCCGGCAGCCACGGCCCCACATACCGCTCACGGCGCGCCCGCGCGGAGGTCGCCATGTCCAGGCAGATGCGGCTCGCCACCCGGGTCAGCCACGCCCGGGGCACCTCGATCGCGTCCCGCTCGGCCTGACTCATCCGGTACCAACGCGTGTACGTCTCCTGCACCGCATCCTCGGCCTCGGCGACGGTGCCGAGCATCCGGAACGCCAGCGAGACCAGGTACCGGCGCTCACCGAGCACCGCGCTGTCGACCTCGGCCGGCTGCTGTTCGTGCCCCACGGCCCACCTCCTCGCTGTCCATGACGACACAGCCACTCAGAACGTCAGGCCCGCCCGCAAAGTCCCCGCGCAACCACCCGGCCACCGGCCAACCTGCCCCACGGTCCCAGGGGGCCCATGTCCCCACGGCCCCACGCCTCAGGCTAGCCACGGCCCGCACCGACCGCCCCGGGGGACACGCACGACGCACCCCGTAGGCCACGGAGCCCTCGGAGGGGCGGGGACAGGGGTGAAAATTGAAAGTGGGCGGCGTCACACCGCCGCGACCTGACACTTGAACCGGGTGCGTCGTCATGCAGGCATGACCCTCCGCACCAAACAGGTCCTGGCGGCGCTGCTCGCGGCGACCGCCGGATACGTCGGGATGTGGGCCGCGTTCTGGCCCACCTCCTTCTACGACGGCTTTCCCGGCCTGGGCCGGCACTGGGTGACGGGGCTCGGCCCCTATGACGAGCACCTGGTGCGCGACGTCGGCGCCCTTTACCTGGCGATGGGCGTGGTCTCGGTGTGCGCGGCGGTGATGGCGCACAGCGAGCTGTTCACCGCTGCGGGGCTGGGATGGCTGGCGTTCAACCTTCCGCACGCGGTGTTCCACATGCGGCACCTGGACATGTACGGGCCCGCGGACACCGCGGGCAACATCGTCGCGCTGTGGGGGGTGGTGGTCCTGGCCGCATTGCTGCTGGTGCCCTCCCCGTGGCGCCCATGAGAAACAAGGACGGCACAACAGTCATGCGTATCGCAGTGGCCGGTGGCACCGGCCTCACCGGACGGCTCGTGGTCGACGCCTTGCGGGCCGACGGCGACGAGCCGGTGGTCCTGGCCCGTTCGGCCGGCGTCGACCTGACCACCGGAGCGGGCCTGGAACCCCGTCTGGAAGGGGTGCGGGCCGTCATCGACGTCAGCAACATCGTCACCACCCGCACGAAACCCTCCGTGGCCTTCTTCCAGGCCGCCACCGCCCACCTGCTCGCGGCCGAGGAGCGGGCCGGGGTCGCCCACCACGTCGCGCTGTCGATCGTCGGCGTGGACCGGGTGGATTTGGGCTACTACCTCGGCAAGCGTCGCCAGGAGGAACTGGTCCTCGGCGGCCCGGTGCCGGGCACGGTGCTGCGCGCCACCCAGTTCCACGAGTTCGCCGCGCAGACGCTGGCCCGCACCGGCCCGCTGGTGCTCGCCCCCAGTCTCCTCGCCCAGCCCGTCGCGCTCGCCGAGGTCGCCCGGCACCTGGTGGACCTCGCGCACGGCCGGCCGCTGGGCCTGGCACCCGAACTGGCCGGGCCCGAGGAGCGGTTGCTGATGCCGGACATGGTCCGCCGGCTCAAGCGGGTGGTCGGCGACCGGCGGCCGGTCGTCTCCGTCCGCCTTCCCGGGGCGGTCGGCCGCGCCATGGCCGGCGGCGGGCTGCTGCCCACCGGGCCGGGCCCGCGCGGCTCCGTCACCTTCGAGCAGTGGCTGGCCACCCGCCGCCCCGACCCCCGGTAGGAAAAGGGCCTGCGCCGGCCCTCTGTCGCGCTCGGGGACCGGGCATTCACGACACCGTCCCCGAGCGGGAGCCCGAGCCGGAGACAACGGGCGGGGCACCTGCCACGACACGGCCGCGGCCCCGGCTACGCCACGCCGGACGGATTCCGTCCGGCGGCCCCTCGTGCCGTGCGACGCTGTCGCCGCAGCGTGTACCTAGCACGGCCGGCGGTACGGCACGGAGCCCAGGTAGTGACGCCATTGGCCGTAGGTGAGGGGTGGGCCCGTGTAGGCGCATGCCCGGGGGAGCACCCGGCCGGGATTGGTGGGCAAGGTGTGGGCGGTCCCGTCGAACACGCCGGTGATCATCTGCTCTCCGTCCGCGGTGAACCTCAGTCCCAGGACCGCGGTCGTGAATCCCTCGAGCAGCATCCCCTTTCGTGGCCGCCGAGGTGAGGACACCTGCCAGATCCGGGCGGTGCGGTCGTCACTGCCGGCCGCCAGCATGCGGCCGTCAGGGCTGAACTCGACGTCGCCGACCACATCGGTGGGCCCGTCGAGCGCGGTGAGCAGCACCGGGCGGCGCGTCTTGGCGACCCGCCACAGCTTCACCGGCCGCTCCCCGCCGCCGGAGGTGGCCAGGACGGCGCCGCGCGGGCTGAAGGCCACGGACAGTGCGGTCGCCGTGTGGGCGTGCCAGTCGGCGCGCTCGACGGGGTGGGTGGGGGAGGTGGTGTCCCAGAGGATGACGCGTTCGTCACCGCCTCCCGCACTGGCCAGCAGTCGCCCGTCGGCGCTGAAGGCCACCGACCGCACCTCGTCGTGGTGGCCGGGCAGGCGGACGCCGCGGACGGGTCGTTCGACGGACCGGGTGTTCCACAGCACCACGTCCCCGTCGCTGCCGGCGCTCACGAGGGTCTGCCCGGACGGGCTGAAGGCCAGCGCGCGGACCGTCTTCGTGCCCGTGTGCAGGGTGGAGAGCCGGCGCGGCCGGTGCGGGTCGGCGATGTCCCACAGGATGACGGTCCCGTCGGCTCCCGCGCTGGCCAGTACGGAGTTTCCGGGGCGCAGGGCAAGCGCGTAGACCGCGTCCCGGTGGCCGGTAAGCACCGCTGTCTGCCGGGGGTGACGTGCGGCGCGCACGTCCCACAGGCGCACAGTGCGGTCCCGGCCCGCCGTCGCCAGCACGCTCCCGGCGGGGTTGGCGGCGATGGCGTACATCTCGGCCCGGTGGGCCCTCCACGTGGACATCAGCGTGCTCAGGAGCGCGTCCCGGTTGTGTCGGCCGGGCCGCATCCGGTAGGCGGCCAGGGCGACTTGTGCGGCAAGGCCCGGTGAACGGTGCCACAGTCCGGTGGCCACCGCGCTCGCGTTGCGGGCGACGGCTTCGTCGCGCTGGGCCGCGACCTCGCGGTCGGCGCGCACGGCGAGAAGGGAGGCGGTCAGGGAGACCACCACCAGCACCACGGACGCGGCGGTCAGCAGCCGCCGGACGCGCCTGCGCCGGGCCGCTGCCACGAGGTCCGCGCCTTCCGCCGCCAGACTCGCGTCGAGGAACTCCTTCTCACGTGCGGTCAGGCCCGCGTCCGTCGCCCGGGCCAGGGGGCGAGCCGCCTGCAGCCGGGTGCCGCGCAGCAGGGCGCCCGGGTCCTGCTCCAGGTGGGCCCACGTCGCGGCCGCTTCCGTCAACTGCCTTCGTGTGCGCAGCAGTTCCCGGTCCTCGTCGAGCCAGCCGCCCAGCCGTGGCCAGGCGCGGATGAGGGCTTCGTGGATGAGTTCCACGTGCTGCCCGTCCACGGTGATCAGCCGTTCGGCGGCGGCACGCTCGACGACCTCCCCGGTGTCCGGATCGGGGGACAGCTCCGAGCGGCCGATGCGGCGCTTGGTGTCCTCCGTGCTCTCCCCGACGGCGACGAGCCGCAGGAAGAGGTGCCGGGCCGCGTCCTTCTGCCGAGCGCTGAGCGCCTCGTAGAACCGTTCGGCGGTGTGTGTCAGGGCGTGCTCGATGAACCCCGCGCTCCGGCACGCCTCCATGGTCAGCACGGTGCCCCGGCGGCGCCTCCACGTCTCCAGCAGCGCGTGGGAGAGCAGTGGGAGCAGCCCGGCACTGCCCTGGGCCTGGGCGATCAGGTAGGCAAGCAGCCGTCCCTCGACGCGGCAGCCGACCGCCTCCGCGGGCCGGCAGATGGCGCGGTGGAGCTCGTCGCCGTCCATCGGTCCGAGCGTCACCATCGCCGCGTCAAGTGCCCTGGCGAGCTCGACGTGTGCGATGCAGGGGGCGTAGAAGTCCGCCCTGACCCCCAGCACGACCCGGCACGCGCTGTTCTCCGCCCGGGCGGCCACGAGGAGCGCTTCGATGAAGTGGTCACGTTCCTCGGGCCGGGTGCAGAGAGTGAAGAGTTCCTCGAACTGATCCACGATGAGGATCACCTCGCCCCGCCCGGATTCGTCGGCGGCGATCTGGCGCATGAGCAGGTGCAGGTTCCCCGGGTGCGCACGCAGTTCCTCCAGCAGGCGCCCGGGCGTGCCGCCCACGGTGGCCGCCAGACGTACCGCCAGCTCCTCCAGCGGCCGGGCCCCCGGGGTGAGCGTGACGACGACGCGGCCCCCGGAGCGCAGGCACGGTGACAACCCCGCGTGCAAGACCGAGGACTTCCCCGCCCCGGATGCGCCGAACAAGGCGATGAACCGCTGTTCCGTCAGCCGCCCTCGCAACTGTTCGACCACGCGTTCGCGCCCGAAGAAGAACCGGCTCTGCCGTGCGCCGAAGAAGGCCAGTCCTGGGTAGGGCGAGTCGTCTGGATCCTGCGGGTGGGCGGCGGTGTCCGCCGTGCTTTCGGCGGCGGCGATGCCGGCGGCCGTGGTGTGCCACAGGGCGTCCCACCGTTCCACGTCACCGCCGCAGGCCCGGACATAGCCCCGGGTCACCTGTAGCGACGGCAGCTTCCGGCCCGCGGCGGCACTCGACAACGTCGCCACCGAGTAGTGGGCGCGCGCCGCGAGTTCGGAGTAGGAGGGCCCACCCGCCGTGCGGCGCAGTTCCCTCAGACCGGCGGCGAACCTCACCACCGGGCCGTCGCCCTCAGGAAGCGGTGACTCTTTGCGCGGCATGCCATTTCCCCCGGGTTCGACCTGTTCTGCGACAAGTTTCGTCGCCCAGGTCAGGCCCCCGCTGCCACGACGCCGATTTTCGGCCCCTCGTCACCGTTCGGTACCGCTGGGGTCCGGCTGTTCCCGCGCAGCGCAGGCGCACACGGGCGTTCGACCCTACGCGTAGCGCTCGAACAGGGCCGCCATGTACGCCTCGAGTCGGCCGGCGAGAAGCGAAGGGGTGAGGTCGGTTCGGCCGAGTTCGCGCCAGGACGGGTAGTCGCACCGGCTCCCCGTCAGCGAGTCGCTGCTCCACCCACGATCGCGTGGCACCCCAGGCTTGCGTCCCGAGATCACCATCGATGCGCGCTCGTCCGCGTCTTTGATCATGAAGGCAGACTGTCGGCGCCGCAAAACAACCCATCCTCCGAAAACGGAACTTCACCCGCACCGAGCATGGGCGCTCATCCGGAGACGGTCGGTAAGCCGTCCCCGGCCGGACGGCCCGCGCCGGTCGGCCCTGTGATGTTGTGCGATTGATTGTTCACCGTCGCCGTTGGGACACCGAACAAAGAATTCCGGCTATCCCTGAGTCCGGGCCCGGCGCACGGCCGGGTCCAGCACCCCTCACACAGGAGGCATGATGCGTTCGGTACTTGTCGCGGCAGCGGTGTTCGGTCTGGTCGTAGGAAGCGGCACGGCCGCCTCAGCCGCGCAGGCGGCCCAGGCGTCCGGCGCGAACTGGACGTGCGCGAAGGACGTGTGTCTTCGGGTGGGCGACGAGTCCCAGCTGAAGGACGCGCACGGATGCAACCACAAGGTCTGCATCAACGTGACCGGCAACGCGTCCGGCTACACGACCAGCGGCTACTACAGCGGCTCGAACCGGTTCTACGGCCACATCAACGTCTGGGGCCCCAACATGAGGGTCAACGGCCGGGACAGCGCCTACCCCGGCGTCGCGGGGTCCGGCAGGGGATCGGGCCAGACCTGCGCCGAAGGCTGGGAGCTCTCCGGTGGCACGTACACCTCCGTCGGCCTGCCCTGCGAGGACGTCAGCTGACACCGACAGCCGCGGGGCCTGCGCGCCGAGCCCACCCACGACCGCCTGGACACCTCGGTCCGGGGGATCAGAGCTTGGCGCCAGGCCGGGCGTTCTCATCGGCGTAGTGCGCCCCTCGGCCGAGCAGGTCGCTGCAGCCGCAAGCCACGAGGAGCACGGGCAAAGCCTGCTCGGCGAGTGTCGAATGCGGGCCGGTCGCACGCAGCAAGGGCGTCCGGGGCCTCACCCCCTGCGGGCGGGGCCGTCCGAGGTGGGCGGCCGGCTGTCGTGGGCGCGCAGGGCGGCGAGGGCCTGCGTGAAGGCCGAGTCCGGCGTTCCCCGGCTGATGTCGTGGACGAAGTCGCCGGCGCGGATGTCGGGAGGGATGCCGGGGCCGTCGAACGTGGTGCCGGAGGGCGTGAGGTATTCCTCGTTCGGGAGACCGAAGGTCCAGCCGTCGGGCAGGGTGCGGGTCAGGATGTCGGAGAAGACGCCCTGGGTGTTCTGCCCGGACGGTGAAGGCCGGGCGCTGCATGAGGGCCTGGGTCAGGGTCTCGCCGGCGCTGTAGGTCTCGCCGCCGGTGAGCACTGCCAGGGGCCCGGTGTATCGGTGTCGCCCGGGGGCGGGGGTGACGCGGACCGGCTGCGGGCGGGTGAACCCTGTCGGATCGTGCGGGTTGTCGCGGGTGCGCTTGGCGTAAGCGAAACAGGGGTGGTCGGTGAGGCGTTCGGCGACCTGCAGTGCCAGCGCGTCGGAGCCGCCGCCGTTGATCCGCAGGTCCAGGATCAGGTGCTTCAGGTGGGGCGTGATGACCTCGGTCAGCGCGCCGTCCAGAACAGCGCTGTCGCGTGCGTAGGCGCGGCTCGCGCTGTCGTATCCGCCGAAGCCTGATATCCGCAGGTAGCCGGTGCCGTCGGTCAGCCGGGCGTAGCCGATGCGGCCGCCTGCGAAGCTTCGCGGCGCGGTACCGGCGAGGTCCTGCCGTTCGACGTAGTGCTGGGCCTTCTGGTCGAGTTCGGGGGAGGGGACCACGGTGCCGGGGCGGCCCTGGGCGAAGAACCCGGTGTCGCCGGCGTCGAGGAACACGTGTGCGTCGTGCAGCGGTCGCACCATCGCCCGCAGCAGCGCGAACAGTTCACCGTCCGGCATCCCGTCGTGGACCTTCGCCCGGTAGCGGTCCCGCACCGCGTGCCAGTCGAGGTGTTTGGCGGCGAAGAAGGGATAGTTCTCCTCGAACGTCTGCCAGAAGACGTCGAAGGCCGCCCGTGCGCCCGCCGGTTTCGCCTGCGTGCACCTGCCGGGCAGCGCGGGAAGACGGAGCAGCCGGCGGTCGCCGACGGAGCCGTCGGCATGCAGGCGTGCGCGGCCGCGTCCCTGGGCGCGTATCCGGTAGACGGTCTCGTCGTCGCCTGTGTAGAGCGCCGTGCCGTCGGCGCTGCGGCCGGTGAACTGCGCGCTGTCGCCGGGCAGACAGCTCACGGCGGTCGTCTGATATTCCCGGAGCTGCCCGTCATCCAGGGCCAGTACGGTGCCGTAACCGTCACTGCGCCATACACCGTCCACACCGTCGGCCGCACCGGACGCACCGGGTGCCCCGACGGCGGGACCCGCGGCCGCCGCCGGACCGGCCACCACTGCGAGCAGCACGGCAACCGCCCTACGCGTGCCCCGCGTTCGTCCTGCGAGCCTCTTGCCCGCCCCGCTTCGCCCGTCCCCCGTGCGCACGATGACCCTCCTCGTCAGCCTGTCCCGCTCCAGCCCTTCAAGGATCTTCAGTCAGGGCCGGGTGCGGTATCCGGCTGCCCGGCCCAACCGTGCGGGGGAAATCCCCACCTCGCACGCCGCCGAGGAGGGCTGAGGGCCGCCGTTCGGTTCCTGACATCTGATCAGGGGCGGCTCGGACCCCGTTCGGACCAGCCACCACAGCGCCGGGCGGCGGATCTCCCGCAGTCACAGACTCGCGAGCCGGTCCACCAGCAGTTCCACCCTCGACTCGGTGTACTCCGGCGGCAGTCGCCCCGACCGGGTCAGAGTCGCCACCCCGTGCAAGGACGCCCAGAACACCTCGGTGAACAGCCCGGGGTCGACGCCGTCCCCGGCGACCTCGCCCAGGCTTTCCAGCAGCGCGGCGAAAGCGTCCTTGAGAGGTTCGGGAGTGTCCTCCCGCGCGTACGCCAGACCGCCGTCGAGCTGGAAGATGGCGTCGTAGACCGCCGGGTTGCGTGCGGCGAAGTCGAGGTAGGCGTGGGCGAGGGCGGCGACCCGCGCGCGTGGGCTGTCCGCGGCGGCGGTCGCGGCCCGCACCGCCACGGCCATCTCGGTGGCGCCCTGGAGGGCGACGGCGCCGATGATCTCGCGCTTGCCGCGGAAATGGCTGTAGAGCACGGGTTGGCTGTATTCGATGCACTCGGCGAGGCGGCGGGTGGTGACCGCGTCCCAGCCCTGCTGCTCGGCGAGTTCGCGGGCTGTCGCCACGATGAGGCGCTCGCGCTCCGCCCGTTCGCGTTCCTTGCGTTCTTGTACCGACATGATTTGATTCTAGCACTGCTAGACAATCGAGCGGCAGTAGTACTAGCGTTGCCTCATCCGCTAGCAGCACTAGCCATCACGGGGGTCATCATGCTCAGCACGCTCGAGGTCGTCACCACCGTGACCGTCGGCCTGATGGTGGGGGTGGAGTTCTCCGTCCTCTTCGTCATCAACCCGATCCTCAACGCCCTCCCCGAGGACAGCGGCCAACTCGGCCACGCCCACGGGGGCCGGCTGCTCGGCGCCGTGATGCCGGTCTGGTACCTCGGTTCGCTCGTCCTCGTCGCGCTCTGGGCCGTCGCCGGACGGCACCACGACCACGTCGGCCTCGTCGTCACCGCCGCCGCGCTGCTGCTCCTCAGCGTGGTGATGTCGATCCTGCTGCTCGTCCCGATCAACAACCGCAACAAGACGTGGACCCCCGAGAACCGGCCCGAGGACTGGAAGCAGCAGCTGGACCGCTGGCAGCGCTGGCACTACGTCCGCGTCGCCGTCATCATCGCCGCCTTCGTCCTGCTGGTCACCACCCTCACCTGAGCCCACGGCTCACCAGCCCCGCTCACGAAGACTCGCAAGGAGAGGAGCACCATGCCGCTGAAGAAGATCAACACCTTGCTGACCGCCGCCTTCATCCTCTTCATCCTCTGGTTCGGGACGGAGTTCATCCTGAGCCCGGAGACGACGGCGCCGGGCTTCGGCCTGCCGAGCTGGCCGTCCGGCGACGGCGACGGGTTCCTGATCATCAAGGGAGTCCGCGACGTCGTTCTGGCCCTGGTCCTGGGCGTCCTGCTGCTGACGGGCCACCGGCGGGCACTGGGCTGGGTGTTGCTGGTGGAAGCCCTCGCCGCCTACGGCGACATGACCACAGTGCTGGCCCACCACGGCTCTGTCGCCACCGCGCTCGGTGTCCACGGCCTGACCGCGACACTGATGGTGGTCAACGGCCTGCTGATCATGCGCGAGACCCGCAAGGTGCCGTCCGCTCCGGCGACGCCCGCCCCGCCGCAGCCCGCCTGAACGCATCGGCCGAAGGTGGCCCGGACCCCGGCCGGGCCACCTTCGGGCGCGTGTCGCTCTTCGCGTGTCACCGCCTGCCGGGAAGGGCGGGGCAGCCGATCTTCCACCCCTGACGACCAGACGGCCATTCCCCGAAACCGTCAGTTGATGATTTCGGCGCGGTCATCCGCAAGGATCGCGGCCAGCCGGTCCCGCCACATCTGCAGGGCTTCGGGCGTCTGTCGCGTCCAGTCGGTGACCTCGCCAACGATCCGCAGCGGTTCCCTGCTGCGGTAGGAGCGAGTCGGATTGCCGGGGAACTTCTTGTCGGTGACGTTCGGGTCGTTCTCGAACTCCCCGGTCGGTTCGACGACGTAGACCCGCGGGACCCCGTCGCCGGCGGCGAGCTCCGCGGCGAGTCCCGCGCCGTCGCGCAAGGCGGTGAAGTAGATGTGGTTCATCACGATTTCGGGCCGATAGTTGGAACGGAAACCAGCGGTGAGGTGATCTCCGACCCGCAACTCGGCCTTTGTGCCGTGAAAGAACGGCCCCTCGTCCAATGGCTCATCCATCGCGACAGGCTATCAACCAGGCTGTCGCGACGGCGGGCGATCCAGGACGACTCAAGGACCGTACCGGAGCCGCACGGGCGGGCGTCGCGTGCCCGCTAAGGGGCCAGGCCGGCCAGGGAGCGGTCTCCCTCCCCGTCGTCGATCAGGTTCCGGATTGAGGTGGGCCAGGCGACAGGGCTGCTCAAAGGCATGTTGGCGCGCACCGACATGGACACCGGCACCGGCACCTGACGGTCGGGCCACCTCAGCATGGGTGGCCCTCGCTCTTCCTTCCCCAGGGGTGTTTCACCCGCGCAGTCGGTCGGCGACGTCGGCCAGGTGCCGACCCTGGTATCGCGCGGCCTCCAGCGTCGCCTCGTCCGGTCCTTCTCCGCCGCCGCTGGGCCAGCTCGTGCCGTAGGGGTTGCCGCCGGCCGCGTACACCAGCGGGTCCGTGTACCCGGGAGGCACGATGATGCAACCCCAGTGGTAGAAGACATTGTTCAGCGACAGCAGGGTGGACTCCTGACCGCCGTGGCGGTTCATCGCCGACGTGAAGCTGGTCGCCGGCTTGTTGTGGAAGACGCCCGCCTGCCACTGGCCGCCCGTGCGATCGATGAACTGCTTCAGCTGCGAGGCCACGTTGCCGAACCGGGTCGGCGTGCCGAAGGCGTAGGCGGTCGCCCACTCCAGGTCGTCCAGCGTCGCCTCCGCCACCTCGTGCTTGGTGGCGTCGACATGCGCGCGCCAGGCGGGATTGGCGTCGATGGCGGTGTCCGGCGCCAGCTCCTGCGCACGACGCAGCCGCACCTCCGCGTTGCGGCCGGCGGCGCCCTCAGCCACAGCCTCCGCCAGCTGGTGAACATTACCGGTGGCGCTGTAGTAGACCACGGCTACACGCACACTCATGAGCGAGCTCCCGACGTCGACGGCACGTGCGTCCCACTGTTCCTGCAATCCGGGGGCTCGAACGGCGACACACCAGACGCCTTCGGACACCTCATTCCAACGACGGACGCGCATCGGATCGAGCGCCGTACGAGCGGTGATCGTCCTCTCGAGCCCACGTGTGGGCCCATGCGGCACGGCCGCGCCGACATCGCATCCGCTTGCGCCAGGCGGGTGGGCGCGCCTCATGGCCGCGGCCACAGCGAAGTCCAGCCGGGCGGCCGGACGGCTGGTGGGCTGCACCCGGCCGATGTGGCGTCGTCTCCTGCGTATGGCTCACTCCGGGCTGCGGGATCGACCGCGCGGCCGGATGCTGGCCGGGATCCCTGACGAACGCCCTCGAGCAACGCAGGAGCCACCTTGACACCGCTGAACCGGATTCCGCTGGAGGGCGGAGGCTTCGTCCTGGTGGAGGCCTCGGCGGGGGTGGAGGGCCCGGTGAAGGCTGGGCGCTTCGGAGACGTCGTCCGGGAGGTGCCCGGCACCTTGCAGGATGCTCTGGAGCCGATCACGGAGGCGGCACAGGCGGCCCTCGACCAGCTCCGCAAGGCGCGGCCCGACGAGATCACGGTCGAGTTCGGCGTGGATCTGGCGGTCGAGGCCGGCGCGGTGATCACCAAGGGCAGGGCCGCCGGCCATCTGCAGGTGACGGTGTCGTGGAAGAACGGCGGTGGCTAGCGCCGGGCGAAGAGCCGATGGCAGCATGCGGTCGGATCCGCCCACCACGATGGGGACAGGCCACCCACGGGCCGGGGAGTGACCGCTGTGGGGCATGCCTCCTGTGGCGGTGCCGGCGAACCGCAGGGGGCGTCAGGGATGACATGCGTCCCAGCCGTGGACTTCATCCGGCTGAGAGGGACGCCGCCGGTGCGCGGGTGTGGGCGCGGAGCCGAGCAGAGTCCTGGGCGCTGGCGGCCCGCAGCTCCCGCACCAGAGCGCGTACGACGGCGGAGCCGGCAAGCTCCGGGGTGGTCACGTAGCCGATACGGCGCGTTGGGCGCTCCGGACCGAGATCGGTGATCTCGACCGAGTCCGGTGCTCCGACCAGGGAGAGCGCGGGCATGATCGCCATTCCGTGTCCCCCGCTCACAAGCGAGAGCACTGCTCCGTCGTCCTCGGCCTCGATCGTGGCCCTCGGGATCCAGTCCTGAGCGCCCCACCAGGCCCGGGTGTACGAGCCGCAGTTCTCGGCCCAGTCGACCAGGGGCAGCGAGCGTGGAGCGGGGTGTCCGGCCGGGTGCACCAGGAAATAGCTCTCCTCGAAGAGGCCGCTCGCCACCAGCCCCGTCGGCAGCCGTGCTCCCTCCAAGGTGGCGACGGCGAGATCCGACCGCCCGTCGGCCACCTCGCCCGCCGTGCCGCGCCCGACCTCGCGAACGATCCGTACCTGCGGCTCGATCTCGGGATACCGCGCGCGCAGCCGCTGCAGGACCGGCGGCATCAGGTGCAGCGCGGTGCTGCGGAAGGCCGCGATCCGCAGCGGGCCCTCCGGCTCCCGCGTCGCCTGTGACCGGGAGGCTTCCCGCGCCTCGGCGACGAGCACGTCCAGCAGCCGCAGGACACGGCGTGCATGCGCCACCGCCTTCTCTCCCGCCGGAGTGGGTGTCGCACCGCTGCGGCCGCGTTCGAACAGAACGGCGCCGATCTTGCGCTCGCTGCCGCGCACCGAGTGGGAGACCGCGGACTGCGTCAGGCCCAGTGCCTCGGCCCCGGCCGAGAAGCCGCCGGCGTCCGCAACCGCCACCAGGATGCGCAGTTCGCGCGGAGCGAGATCGGTGTCGGTCGTGCGGGCCACAGGGCGCTCACCTCAGGGTATGAGAACAATTCATGGAACGGCGCGTCACATGAGCCCAACCGCCTGCCCGAGGGTCCCATTCCCGTTCTACGGTCACCGTCATGTCCGAGAACGCGATCACCGTCCAGCAGACCGCCCGCCCCCACGGCTTCCCCACGCCCCAGGATTTCGTCTTCGTCGAGTCCGCGATTCCCGATCCTGCCGTCGGGACCGCGCTCGTGAAGAACCTCTTCTGGTCCGTCGACCCGTACCACCGCGAGATGATGGACGATGTGCCCGGCGGCTTCGCACTCCGCTCACCACTCGAGGGCCGGACTCTCGGGTGCGTCGTCGCCTCGCGGACGCCGGAGCTGACCGAGGGCGAGATCGTGTTCCACCGGCAGGGCTGGCGCACGCACTCCGTGGTCCGGCCCGAGGAGATCCGAAAACTCCCCCGCTTCGACGGGGTCCCCCTGACGGCTTACCTGAGCGTCCTCGGCGGCACCGGACTGACCGCCTACGTAGGCCTCACCCGCATCGCCCGACTCCGCGAGGGTGACGACCTCTTCGTCTCCGCCGCGGCGGGCGGCGTCGGCACCGCCACGGGTCGGTTCGCCCGGCTGCTGGGCGCCGGCCGACTCGTGGGCAGCGCGGGCTCGGCGGCCAAGGTCGACCACCTGACCCGGGACGTGGGCTACGACGCGGCGTTCGACTACCACGACGGCCCCGCCGCTGAACTGCTTGCCAAAGCCGCGCCGGACGGCGTCGACGTCTTCGTCGACAACGTCGGCGGTGAACAACTGGCCGCCGCGGTGGGCGCACTGCGCGAGTTCGGGCGCATCGTCCGGGTCGGCACGATCAGCCGCTACAACGCCCCGGACGCGCCCCCGCCGCACATCAATTACTCGGACATCGTGGAAAAGAGCCTCCGCATGGAGGGCTTTCTGGTCAGCAACTACCGTGATCTGCAGGACGAACTGTACGAGTTCGCGGTCCCTCATCTGCAGAGCGGCCGGCTGGCACTGGATGAGACGGTGGTGGACGGCTTCGAGCACATCGTGGACGCGTTCCTCGGCATGCTGCACGGCGAGAACACCGGCAAAATCATCGTGCGGGACCGCGCGTAGGCTCCGAGAAGTGGAGGGAAACGTGCGGCTCTGCCTGCTTGGTCTCCCTGTTCTGCATATCCTGCCCGCGCATCCGCACGCGAAGGGCCTGATGACGCAGAGAGAGGGTAATCGCGTAGGTTGCACAGATCAGGCAGGAGGCGCCTGCTCGTCCTCGGCCGACTGCGCAGCCCCTTCCGTGCCGGGGTCATCCGATCGTTCCGGCGACGGCATCCGGTAGAGCAGGGGAAGGCAGCCCAGGAGCAAGAGGCCTGCCGCGGCCCACGGGGCGCCGGGGCCCACGTGCCCCGCCAGGACGCCGCCCAGCGCTGCGCCTACGGGCATGGTCCCCCAGGCGGCGAGGCGGTATCCGCTGGTGACACGGCCCAGCATGTGCGGCGGAGCGAGCCGCTGCCGCAGCGAGACCGTGCAGACGTTCCACAGCACCACGGCGGCGCTGTTCACGGCCAGCATCACGGCCACCAGAGGCCACCAGGGCACCACCGCGACGACCAGGTAGCCGAGCGCGGACACGGTCAAGGACACCACCAGGCTCCGTGCGGTGCCCAGCCGCCGTGCCGTCCCGGGTGCCGCCCTGGCGCCGGCCAGGCTGCCGAGGGCCGCTGCCACCAGCATCAGGCCGTACCCCCAGGGCGGCAGGCCTAGCCTGCCCTCCACGTACACCACCAGCACCGCGTAGACCGCCTGCTGGCCTACGCCGAGCACCGCGACCACCAGCATCAGGCGGCGCAGGACCCGGTCCTGCGCGAGCAGCCGCAGACCGGACCAGGTGCCGCGCAGCAGGCCGGCGACACCACGCTCCGCCCGCGCGCCGCGTTCCCTCCACCCTGTCGGCGCGTGCGCGGTCAAGCCCCTGAGCAGCAGCGCCGATACGAGGAACGTCAGCGCGTCCACCGCGAACGGCCACGGCCGTCCGACCGCCCACAGCGCTGCCCCGAGCGGGGGCCCCAGGAAACCGGTCCCGGTGATCTGCGCGGCGATGATGTGGGCGTTCGCCCGCTCCAGCTCCTGGTCCGCGGCCAGTCGCGGCACCACCGCCTGGGCCGCGCTGTCGAAGAACACCTCGGCGATTCCGCACAGGAAGGCCGCCGACATCAGCAACGCGACAGGCATCCGTCCCGTGGCCACGCCCGCGCACAGCACGGTCAGCACGGCGCAGCGCGCCAGATCGGCGCCCACCAGGGAGCGGCGCGCCGGCATGCGGTCCACCAGGGTGCCGATGATCGGCGCCGGCAGCCAGGCCGCGCGGCCGGCGGCCGCGACCGCGGAGACCCAGAGCACATCGTGCGTGACGGTGGCCGCCAGCAGGGGCAGCGCGGCGAGCCGCGCGCCGTCCCCGACCGAACTGAGCGCGTTGGCGACGACCAGTCGGCCCAGCGGGGTCGCACGGCGAGGAAGGAAGGGGACGGCGGACCGGGAGCCGAAGTTCATGAGGTCCGCACGTTCCGCGTCGGCGGGGGAGGCAGGACTCGATGGCGGGTCGTTTCCCTCGTGATACACCACACCATGCCCCGGTACCCGGAGCCGGCTCCTCCGCACCCATGGGTGAACGGACTTTAATTCTTCTTTTCCGAGTCGCACGTGCATTGTGCACTACAACGACCGTGTGGTTGACATCCGTTGTGGCCCATGGCACGTTCGATGTAACGCAAGTGACCCCGAATAACGCTGAATTGACTGTTCGTCACGTCAATTCCGGCATGATTCGACCCTCTGACCGGGCTGTGATTCCGGTCCCTGAGGTCGGCTTCCGAGCAGGGACACCAGTATGCGAGAGCCCAGGATTGTGGCGCTGGCTCGGCATCCTGTTTTCGCCGATGCCGCCAATATCCTCAACCGGTTATACGAAACCTACGACTTCCTCCTCGAGTGCGTCGTCCCCGACATCCAGCCCGCCGCGTCGGACGGGCGCCGGATCGCACTCGGCACCGCCCTCGAACCCACCGTACGACATCGGCTCGACCGAGCCGTGCGAAGGATCCGTGACGTTCCGTCCTGCCGGGAGGAGTTGGCCGGCCTCCTGGGTGAACTGCGTGACAGGCGCGAGGTCACGCTCGCCGCGGAGGCGGAACGGGCCGGAACGCGGCGCGTGTTGGCCGCGAGTCGCGGACATGTGGACCTGCTCAGCCGCCCGGACACGCCGACGCGCACCCACCAGGACTTCACCGCGCTGTTCCGTGAACACCTCAGCGCCGGTGAAAGCGACGATCACCTCGCCCCGCTGACTCCGGACCAGGTCGCGGTCGCCCGGGACGCCGTGGACCTGATGACGGACACCGCGCCCGACCTGTGCGCGGGACTGTTCCGGCACGCCCGCTACCTCGTCGCTGTCGACGGCCCCGACGCCTTCGACAGTGCGTCCACCCGGGAGATCCCCGGCGCCGCGTTCGTCGCCCTGCGCTGCATGCGCACGCCCGAGCGGCTGGCCGAGGCCATGGTGCACGAGTTCGTGCACCTGCGCCTGTACGACCTGCAGATGACGCGGTCGGTCTTCGCTCCCGACTACGACACGCGCACGGCCCCCACGGTCGCACCCGAGTGGCACCGGGAATCGACGGTGTCCCGCTGGCCGGTCGCGACCGGGCACTCGCGGCCGCCCACGTCTACGTGCACCTGGCCGCCTGGTTCGAGGAACGTGCCCGCACCAGCCCGGACCCGCAACTCGAACGTTCCGCGCTGACGGCGGACTTCAGGGCATCGAGCCTGCTCGGCAAGGTGGCGCAGTCGGCGGACACGTGCCTCGGCCCGGCCGGCCGGGACTTCCTGGGCTGGCTGACGCAGGTGCACCAGGACAGAACGGCCCCGCGTCCGGCTACCGGCGTGCCGGTGGCCTCGTAACCCCGCCGCGACGACAGCGGACGAAGACTTCGCGGCCGTACCGTGCCCCGACGCGCCCAGCGCCCCGCCGTTTCCCTTCGGCGCGAGGCGCGTCCGCCCCCGTGCCGATCAGGACGGAGACCCATGGAACTCGTGCTCCACCAGCCACTCAAGAGCTGGCTGCAAGTCACCCAGTCGTGCAACCTGAAGTGCCGTCAGTGCTACGGCGACTGCTCCTCCCGGCCGCGGGACGGCGAACTCAGCCGCGACGAATACGCCGCGCTCATCAGGGAGATGGCCGACTCCGGGCTCATCGAGGTCTTCGTCGAGGGCGGGGAGCCGCTCAACCGCCCCGACGTCCTGGAGGTGTTGAGCGAGCTGACCCCGCACGTCATGACCCGCGTCCGCACCAACGCCACCCTGCTGACCCCCGAGGTCGCCCGGCGGCTGAAGGAGATCGGTGTCGGCGAGGTGTACGTGGACGTCATGGGGGCGACGGCCGTCACCCACGACTGGCACGTCGGCGTCGACGGCAGCTTCGCCCGGACCATCGACGGACTGAAGAACGCCCAGGCCGCCGGGCTGCCCGTGGTCCTCCTGGTCATCATGACCCGGCGCAACGTCGGCGAACTGCAGCAGGTGCTCGACATGGCCGCCGAACTCGGCGTGCCACGGGTCGGCGTACTGCGGCTCTACCCATTGGGACGGGCTCGCACCCAATGGAAGGAACTGGCGCTGCGCCTGCCCGATCAGATGGCCGCGCTGGACGCGCTGAGCGTTCCCGCGTCGGTGCACCTGATGACCTCCTGGCATCCCAAGGACGGCAACTGCTGCTGGCAGAACGCCGGCGTCGACGCCACCGGCCGCTCCGTCGGCTGTGCCTACCTGCGGGACTACGCCGACTACGGCAACGTCCGTGAAGTGAGCTTCCTGGAGACCTGGAACAACCCGGTCTACGTGAGCAACCGCTCCGGACACGTCGACGGCGGCTGCGGCGACTGCGAGGAGACCCAGGGCTCCTCGGGAGGTTGCAGGTCCACGGCGTTCGCCTTCACCGGCCGCTGGGACGCCCCCGACCCCTTCTGCTCCGAGACCGACGGAGGCATCGATGTCTCACAGCTCCCCGACGACCTTGAGGAACGACGCGTCCGTCCTGCCGTACCGGCGACGAGCCGACTGCTTTGAGCAGAGTTCCTCAGCCCGGTTCCGCCCGATCCCGGAGTGGAACTGCATGCTCGCCTACACCCCGCACAAGCCCGCCATCCACTACCTCAACCCGGTGGCCTGGGTGGTGACCGAACTGTGCGACGGATCGTCCGGATCACAGATCTACGCCTCGTTCGAGCAGCTCAACAAGGGCCGGATCGGTGAAACGGAACTCAAGGAGGCGTTCGAGTCGGCCATGGCCCAGCTCGTCGACGGCGGGCTGGTGACCGCCGAGGCAGCCGACTCGGCCCTGACGGGAAGGAGGTGACAGTCATGACCAGGAAGAAGACGGACCTCGAGCAGCTCATGGCCGCGGCCAGCGCGACCGGTGAGGGCCCGGCGGTGGAGGTGGTGCAGCCCGAAGTACGCACGGGCGCGCAGTACGCCCTGCTGCCGTCCATGAAGGCCAAGCGGCCGGAGACGTCCGCGGCGACGCCGCAGACGGGGGCGGAAGGCGAGTAACGACGTCGCCTGCCGACGTCGTGCCGGCCGGCATCCGGGCACGCTCCCGGATGCCGGCCGGTCCCGAAGACCGATGGGGAGAAGATGGGCAAGAAGACCGTCCTGGTGAACCCACCCCTGTGGAACGCGTACGCGCCGCACCTGGCGGTGCCCCTGCTCCTCGGTGACCTGCGGGCCCGCGGGTACGAGGCCGCCGCCTACGACCTGAGCATCGAGTGCGTCGACTGGATGCTGTCCGAGGCCGCCCTCACGCGGCTGCGCGACAAGGCGCACCGGCGTCGGGCGGTCGGCCTGCGCGACGAATGGGCGCGCCGGCGCGCCCTGCTGGTCGCCCCTGCCGCGATCGCCGGGGTCGAAGAGGCCAAGGCGCGGCTGAAGTCAATGCCGACCCTGCACGAACCGGACGCCTTCCACCGGGCCCGGCGCACCCTGCGCGACGCGCTGTGGCTGATCTCCGGCGCCTTTCCCGACTGCGAGTTCGACCTGGTGTCCAACACCTGTGCGTACTCGGCCGAATCGACGGCGCAGGTGCTCGCGGCGACGGAGGACCCGGACGGCAACCCCTACCGCTGGGCCTTCGACCACATGCTCGACCGTGACCGCTTCCTCGATGCGCAGGTCGGTGTCGTCGGGCTGAGCATGTCCGCCGACACCCAGTTGATCGCCGGCGTCACGTTCCTGCGGATGCTGCGGGAGTTCCGGCCGGACGTGCACGTCGTGCTCGGCGGCAACTACGCGACCCGGCTGGTGGACCGCTGGCAGCGCCGCCACCCGCTGTTCGACCACGTCGACACGGTCGTGACGGGCGAGGGCGAGGGAGCACTCGCCGCCGTCGTGGACGCGTTGGACGCGCCCGCCGAGGGCGAGGGAGACTTCCGCGAGAAGATCCCCGGCGCCGTCTGGGACGACCACGGCATCCTGCTGCGGACCCCGCGGCAGAGCGCCGACATCACCACCGCGGCCACGCCCGCCTACGCCGACCTGCCCCTGGACAAATACCTCGCGCCCGGCCCGATCCTGCCCGTCTACGCCTCCCGCAGCTGCCCTTGGGACTGCGCGTTCTGCTCGATCCCCTTCGCCAGCAACTCCTTCCGGCAGCGTCCCGCGGAAGCGGTGGTGGACGAGATCGGCCGGCTGCGCAGGGACGTCGGGTCCCCGTACTTCATGTTCGTCGACGAGATCATGAGCCTGCGCACGCTGCGCCACGTCGCCGAGGCACTGGTGCGGACGTCGGCCGGCGTGCGCTGGTACGGCGAGACCCGGTTCGCACGCGGCCTCGACGGGGAACTGGCCGAACTGCTGCACGCCTCCGGGTGCCGCCGGATGAACTTCGGCCTGGAGTCGGCCAGTCAACGCGTCCTCGACCTCATGCGCAAAGGCACCAGGATCGACGACGCCTGCGCGAACATCGAGGCCATGCTCTCCGCGGGCGTGCCCCTGCACCTGTTCGTCATCCACGGTTTCCCCGGAGAGACCGAGCAGGAAGCGGCGCGGACCGTGGCGTTCGCGGAGGCGGTACGGCGTCTGTCCGTGCACACGTACGGAGTCGCGCACACCACGTGGGGCGGCTCGCCGTTCGTGCTCGACGTGCACTCGCCGGTCGGCACGCGGCCCGATGCCTTCGACGTCCGCATCGAGCCCCCGGCGCCCGGGGACGACCTGAGCCTGCGGCGCGACTACACGGTCGGCTCGGGCATGTCCCAGCGGGACAGCGTGCGGATCGCCGAGACGGCGGCGGAGTCCGTCAGCGACACGAACGTCTGGTTCCGGGCCGCCCGCGACCCGCTGGCCCGGGAGATCGAGGAATTCACGTTCCTGCGGGCCTGTGCGGGGGCGCCGCTGCCCGAGACCCCCGACGTGCCGCTGTTCGACTGGCCGCCGCCGGATCCCGAGGCCCGGCTCCGCCTCGACCCGGACGTGACGTACAGCCGGGTTCCCTGGCCGGCCACCGAGACGGAGACCGGCCCCGCGACCGCGCTCTACCACCCGCGGCACGACCGGTTCCTGCAGCTCAACGCGCGGGACGCGGACTGGCGGGAGCTCGACGGCTCGATGTGGCGCGACCTGGAGACCTGGCTGGACGCACACGAGTGCCGCTACCTGGGCGCCGGCCCCGCCGCCACCGCGGCGCTGCTCGTACGGCACGGATTCCTGGTGCCCTCGCGGCGACGGGCCGGACCGGTCCCCGGCCGGCTCCGGCCCGAGATCGGCATCGCGGTGGAGAGCCGCGACGGCGTCCACTGCCTCACCAACCCGGTCACCGGAGTGACGGTCCGGCTGCGCGGCTCGGCCGTCGGGACGTGGGAGCGATGGACGAACGGCGAGGAGCCCCAGTCGGACCCGGCCGGCACCGACGCCCTGGTGCGGTTCGGGTTCCTGTACCGCGGCCCGGCCGACCACCGGACCTCGCGGCCGGCGTACGTGCGACAAGGCCAGGTGGTGTGAGCCGATGGAACCCAGCACGACGCGTATCCCGGGCGGGCCCGCCGTCCGGCCACTGCGCCCCGAGGACGAGCCCGCCGTCTCCCGGCTGCTGACGGACTGCGGCGACTACTTCGTCGCCGCCACCGGCTCGACCGCTCTGCCGGCGGATGTGCAGAGCCTGTACTACTCCCTGCCGGACGGTGCGGACTTCGCCGGCAAACATCTCCTGGTGCTGGAGCACGAAGACCGCCCAGTGGGTCTCGTCGACGCCGTGGAGGGCCACCCGGAGCCCGCCACCTGTTCGGTGGGGCTGTTCCTGGTCGGGCCACACGCCCGAGGGACGGGGCTCGGCCTCCGGGCGGCGCGGTACCTGCTCCGGGAGGCCGCAGGCCGGGGGACGCGACGTGTCACGGCCACCTGTCCGGAGGGCTGGACCACGGGCATCGCCTTCCTGCGGCGCCTCGACTTCGACGTGCGCCCGCCCGCACCCGAACCGTCCGCCACGGTCGGCAACCGGCTGCGCCGCCCCCAGGAGCGGCGCCTGTGCACCGCCGTGCGGACCCTCACCGAGGAGGACGCCGACGGTGCCGCCGCAGCCCCCGGCCGCGCCTGGGGCGGCACGCCATGACGGCCGCACCGCCGCTTCTCGAGGCCGGCCCCGGCGGCGTCGAGAAGGATTTGGCCGCAGCACACGCCCTGGTCAGCGCCTTCGACACGGACCAGGGCGGACCGGGGGCCGCTGATCCACACACGGAGTTCGCCGCCCTGCGCCGGACCGGCGCGGTGCACCGGTCGACCCTGGAACGGGTCTTCACCGGGGAGGACCTCCCCGGCACCACCGGCACACCGGTGTGGCACGTGGTGTCCTTCGCCGCTGCCGACCGGGTCCTGCGCGACGAGCACACCTTCTCGTCCTCCGCCTACGCCGACAGCATGGGCCAAGTGGTCGGCCGGTCCTTCCTCGAGATGGACGGCGGCGAGCACCGGGCCTGGCGCACCGTCCTGAATCGAGGCTTCCACCGGCAAGCGGCCGCCGGGTGGCAGACGCGGCTGCGCGCGGACGTCCAGTCCCGGCTGACGGCGATGGCCGGCCGCGGGGGAGGGGACCTGGTGGGCGAGCTCGCGTTCCCGGTCGCGCTGACGACCATCGCGGGCATCATCGGGTTCCCGCCCGGAACACGGATCGGCACCCTGTACACCTGGGCGGTCGGCCTGCTCGACGACACCGACGGCAAGATCGCCACCGCGGTGACGGAGTGGCTCGGCACGCCGTCGGCGTGGTCCGCGGACAGCGTTGTGGGGCGACTGCTGCGCTGCGAGGACCCAGCCATCGGCTCGCACCCAGCCGCCCTCCTGCCCGCGGTCCGCCTGCTGCTCTCCACCGGCACGGAACCCCCGTTCCGCGCCCTCGCCACCCTGATGTACGCGGTCCTGCACGATCCGACGGTCCTGGAGGCCGTCCGCGTGAACGCGTCCCTCACCCCGGCCCTGGTTCAGGAGTGCTGGCGATGGGAGTGCCCGCTGACCTGGGTCCTGCGACGCTGCACGGCTGACACGGAACTGTGCGGCGTGCGGCTGCGCGCGGGCGATTCAGTCTGCGTCAACCTGGCGTCGGCCAACCGGGACGAGAGCCGTTGGGCCGCCGCGGACCGCTTCGACCCCCATCGCCGGCCCCTGCCGCACCTGGCCGTGGGATCAGGCCCGCACCTCTGCCTGGGCCGGCACCTCGCCGCGCTCGAGGCCGAGGAGATCCTCGCCGGACTGCTCCGCGTGGCCGAGCCCACGCCGACGCGGCCGTCCGGCCCCGCTCTGGACACCGATGGCGTGAGCGGACGCGGCTTCCGGTCACCGCGACGGCTCACTCTGCGGTTCTGAACCCCGCCCCCGGCGGGGCCGCCGGCCCGCGCTTGGCGGCCGACCGTTCCGGTCGGCGCCGGCGGGGGAGCGGAGGGGCTGGCCTGGGGCGGTTCTTCAGCGAGCACGGCTGGGATCTCCTCCCTCCTGTCGGCCAGTTCGAGCAGAAACGCCTCACTGCTGAACGACTCTGAGGCGGGCTCGGTCGAGCAGAGCGACCCCGGCACGGTTCGAGTCGACTGCGGCGACACGGGTCTGGACGCCGATCTGGTGGTGGCGGCCGACGGCATCGGCAGCAAAGTTGTCCTTGACGGTGGCCGTGGGCAGGACGTCCAGGTAGGTGCTGATCTTGTTCCGGGCGTCGTTCCGCGTTCTTGCGGCACCGACCGCTCCGGGTACACGAGTGATGAGGCCGTCTGGCGGGCGTGAGGTCGCGTGTGCTTAGAGTGGGGTGGGTGCTTCGGCCAGCAGGCACTGCAGTGCTTCCGCTCGTGCGCGGACGCGGCAGCGTGCCGGCGTACGGGTGTTTCCAGTTGAGGGAGGCCCGTCAGTGACCGAACAAACCCGAGCACCGGCCACGCCGACTGCCGTGGGACGCCCGGGAGACCGACAGGCCGCGGGGCCGGTCATCGATGAGCGCAATCGCCGGTTGGCTCACGCGGGTGTCGCCCGCGCCGAGAACCTGCTTGTCAAGCATTACAACCTGTCCTCGCAGCGGCAGGCGTTCGACCTTCTCCGCGACGCCTCCCAGGAGTTCAACATCAAGCTGCATACGCTGGCCGATGTCGCCGCGCAGCTCCCCGCCCCTGAACTGGACGCCTCGGGCTGGATGCCCAGCCGTCCGCAGGGCGCCGCACCGCCGGTGCCCGCCCTACGAGCTGTCGGAGCCAGGCTCGACAGTCCGGGCGCCATCCTCACCGCTGCCCTGCGCCGAACGCTCGGGGTGACCGGTGCTCGGATGGGCAATGTGCAGTTGGTGGAGAACGGCATGCTGCGGATGGCCAAGCACGTTGGGGTGAACCGCCGTTTCAGCGACTACTTCGCCTTCGTCGAAGCCTCGACCACCTCGTGCGCTCAGGCGGCGCTGGACCGCCGGCAGGTGACCGTCAAGGATGTCGCCTCGTCCGGCACGTTCGACGACGGGTCCCGGCAGGCGATCCTGCAGACAGGCAGCCGGGCCTGTCACAGCGTTCCCCTGCTCCGCCCGAACGGCACCGTGATCGGGATGATCTCCTCCCATCACGGACACCCGTTGCGCGACCTGGCCCCCGCCCAACTGACGGGGTTGCAGGAACTCGGCATTCAGGTCGGCAGGTGGTTGTCGTGGTACCGCAACACCGCGGTCGTCACCGCCCTCAACCACCTCCACACCCGCGCGGTCGGCCACTCCTGATCGGGCTCCACAGCCTCGACCGGCCCCTCCCCGATGGGAGCCCCGATTACTTTGGCCCGACCACGAAGAGGCCAGGTTCCCCCGCTCCGCCGCTTCGAGGTCCGAAGAGAGGAGCGTTCCGTGTCCGGCACCGAGCAAGCCTCCGGCGCGGCGGAATCCCTGGCCGGCGCGTCGCTCGGCACCCGTCGGCTGGGGGCCGGGGCGCGGCCCTGGGCGGTCAGCCCGCCAACGGTCACTCGCGTACGCCCGCCAACTCCACGGCGCTGCGGCGCAGGGAGAGGGCGGCCGGGGCGACCGCCGAGATCACGGCGAGCACCGCGCAGGCGCTCAGGGCCACCGCGAGCGTCGCCCACGGGATCTCGATGGACGTCCACACCGAGAGCACGCCCAGCGCGCTCCACATACCCAGCAGGTCGAGCCCGGCGACCAGCGCTCCCAGCAGCCCACCGACCATGACCACCAGCAGCGCCTCGGCGCCCACCAGCCGCAGCACCTGTCGTCCAGTGGCGCCGGCGAGCCGCAGCACAGCCAGCTCGCGGACCCGGTCGGACGTCGCCATGACCATCGTGTTGGCCAGCGAGACGGCCGTGTAGAGGAAGGCGATCCCGAGGACCAGGAAGAAGCCCATCCGGGTCGTCCGGTCGGTCGGGGGGTACGCCGCCCGCACCCAGGCGTCCCTGGTGAGAACCTCCCCGCCCGACGCGCGCACCGCCCGACGCAGACCCGCGGCCACCATGCGCGCGTCGGCACCGTCCGCGAGGCGTACGTCAACCCGGTCGACGGGCGCCGCGGGGGCGTTGCGCGGAGTGACGTAGACGCCGTTGTCGCCGGTACCGATGGTCATGACCGCGGCGATCCGCAGGGACTTCCTCGTGCCGTCACCGAGCCACACGTCCACTCGCTCGCCCACGATGGGCTTCTCCCACTCCGCGTTGACGATGATCGAGTCGTCGTCCAGGTCGCTCACCTTCCCCGCCGCGAGCGGGAGACGGGCCGTCGCCGCGAGCGCTTCCGGCTCGACGGCCCTGGCATCGGACCTGACGAGCGCCACGCCGTCCTCCAGGACGTACACGGCGCTCGACGAGCTCGCGGAGACCTCGGCGCCGGACACGCCCCGAAGCCGCCGCAGCGTCGCCTCGTCGAAGCCGGCGTCGCCCACCGGAGTGACCACGAACTCGGCGGCCGTCCGCATGCGCAGCTCGGTGGCCTGCGCCTTGTCGAGCGTGGCGGTGGCACCCAGCAACGAGCCCGCCAGCGCGACCGTGACCAGCACGGGCGCCGCGACGGCGGCGGTGCGGCGCACCCCGGCGGCGGCGTTCTCCCGCACCAGCATCCCGCCCGCGCCGGGTAGTCGGGCCGGCAACCAGGCGACCAGCCGGACCAGTGGTCGCACCAGCACCGGAGCGAGCAACGCGACCGCGGTGATCAGCAGCATCGGCCGGCTCACATAGGTCTTGCGATGCAGCAGGTCGCCCGGATCCCTCACCAGGGCCACGGCCAGCGTCACCGCCGCGGTGATCAGGAGGGCCGCGCCCAGCAGCCGGCGGCCCCGTGTCATCGCCCGGACGTCCACGGACGCCTCGCGCAGCGCCTCGGCCGGATCGGTGCGCCCCGCCCGCCAGGACGCGGCCACCACGCCGCACAAGGCCACGAGCAGGCCCGTCCAGAACGCCATGAGGTAGGGCCAGGTATGGTCGCCGATGGTGAACCAGCGGGGCGCGAGGCTCTCGTCGACCGCCCACTCGGCGAGCCTGGGAGCCCCGTAGGAACCGAGCACACAGCCGGTGGCCGAGGCGAGTACGCCGACCACCAGCGCCTCGTGGACGACCATGCGGCGGATCTGTCCCGGCGTCGCCCCGGCGATGCGCAGCAGCCCGAACTCGCGGCGCCGCTGGGCCACCGTGAACGCGAAGGTCGAGGCCACCACGAACACCGACACGAACCCGCTCACGCCGCCGGCCGTGCCGAACATGGAGTTCATCGCGGTGAGGGCTTCGCTGTCCCGGTCGGGGTCGGCGTCGGCGTACCGGCGCGCGTCCCCGGTGAGGACCCGCACGCCCTGGCTGCCTCGTACCGCCTCGCGCACGGCCGCGGCGTCGGCGTCGATGACGAACTGCATTCCGCGCGGCGACAGTTCGGCGGCCCGGGCGTCGGTGTAGAACACGGCGTGCTCGAAGCCGAGCCCGACCACGGTGCCGACGACGCGCACGACCCCGCCGTCGGTACGCACCCGGGTGCCCGGACGGGCCCAGTCACCGCTGACGACGACCTCGTCCGCGGCCCTGGGCACGCGTCCCGCGTCTAGCTCGTACGGAGCGAAGGCCGCGGTCGACCAGGGGTGGCCCACCAGATCGGCGGGGCCGCCCTCGGCCCGCACGGCGAACGAGCGGTCCTCGACGACGGCCCCGAGGCGCCGCAGCTTCGCGACGACGTCGTCGGGCACGGGACGCGGCTGAGCGAGCTTCTGGGCGCGGTCGCCGATCGCGGTCGGCACCTCGAGGGTGTCCTGGCCCTTGACCACCACCGGCGCGGCGGCGAACCGCTCGGGCTGCCGGTCAGGTGCGTCCAGCGAGGACGCCAGGGCCAGCCCCATGACGGCGATCAGCGCCACGCCCAGGGAGAGGGCGACAAAACTGCCGAGGAAGGTGACCCAGCGGGTGCGCACGGTGCGCAGCGTGGTGCTCAGCACGGCGCCGCCTCCAGCTTGGTCAGGCGCGCCGCGATGTCCTCGGCCGAGGCGCCGGTCAACTCGCCGTCGACACGGCCGTCGACGAGCAGGACGACGCGATCCGCGAAGGAGGCGGCGACGGGGTCGTGGGTGACCATGATGATCGTCTGGTCGTCCCGGTCGACCATGCCGCGCAGCAGCGTCAGCACCTCGCGGCCGGTCTGCGAGTCGAGCGCGCCGGTCGGCTCGTCGCCGAACAGCACTTCGGGACGGGTGATCAGCGCGCGGGCCAGGGCGACCCGCTGCTGCTGGCCGCCGGACAGCTCCGTCGGCCGGTGCCGCGCCCGGTCGCCGAGGCCGACCTGTTCGAGCACCTGGCGCACCTGTGCCTTCTTCGGGCGGCGGCCGGCCAGCCGCAGTGGCAGGGCCACGTTCTGCTCGGCGGTCAGCGAGGGCAGCAGGTTGAACGCCTGGAACACGAAGCCGATGCGTTTGCGGCGTAGCAGGGTCAGCTTGGTCTCGCTCATCGTGGTCAGCTCCGTGTCGCCCACGGTGACCGAGCCCGACGTAGGCCGGTCAAGGCCCGCGGCGCACTGCAACAGGGTCGACTTGCCGGACCCGGACGGCCCCATCACGGCCGTGAAGGTGCCCCTCGGGAAGGCGAGCGACACCTCGTCGAGGGCGGTGACGGACGTACCGCCCGAGCCGTACCGCCGGGTCACGGAGCGCAGCCGGATCGCGTCGTTGGTCATGAGTCCCCCACCAGCACCTTCTCCTAGGCTCGTTGATGCCTCCACTCCATCCCGGAATCCCCTCGTGACGCAGTACGGCCAGAACGAGACCTGGGGTAGGGCCAGGCCTACCCCTGATATGGACACTGGACCGATGGCCGCGAACCGGTGGGGTCACTTACGGTCGTGGTCATGCATCCTCGGAACGTGTGGCAGGCCATGTCCCGGCCGGGCTTCCTGCTGTCGGCCTGGCCCTGGCGCTCGACCGCGTATCTGCTCACCGGCGCGGTGACCGGCGCCGTCGCCCTGGTGGGGATCCTGACGGTGTCCACGGTCTGTGGTGCGCTCGCCGTCGTCCTGGTGGGGCTGCCGCTGCTCGTCCTGGTCGCGCTCAGCGGGATCCCGGTGGCCGAGGTGGAGCGGCGCAGGCTGCGCCTGATCGACCAAAGCGCGGTGTCCGGCGGGCACTTGGTCCCGGCGGCACCGGGGCTGTGGGCCTGGCTGACCACCCGGCTGCGCGAACAGGCGACCTGGCGGGAGCTCGGGTACGCGCTGTTGTTCGCCGCGCTGCTGTGGCCGGTCGATGCCCTGGCGATCACGGGCGGCCTGTTCTTTCCACTGTCCATGGTCTCCACCCCGCTGCTGATGGCCACGGTCGGCGACGGTCAGACGAAGGTGCTCAAGCAGTGGACGGTCACCGGCTGGCCGGCCGCGTTCGGCGTCGCCGCGCTGGGCCTGCTCCTGATGGCCGTGTGCGGCTACCTGCTCGGCGTCACGGCGGGGGCCCGAGCCGCGCTGACCCGGCTGCTGATCACCTCTCGTGAGGGCGAGCTCGACGCCAAGGTGGTCGAACTGGCCCGCTCCCGCGTCCGGTTGGTCGAGGCCTTCGAGGCCGAGCGGCGCCGTATCGAACGCGACCTGCACGACGGCGCCCAACAGCGCCTCGTGGCCCTGACGATGGCCCTCGGGCTGGCCCGCCTCGACGCTCCACCCGGCCCGCTCGCCGACCAGCTCACCAAGGCCCACGAGGAGGCGGTCAGGGCACTGGCGGAGCTGCGCGAGCTCATCCACGGCATCCATCCCAAGGTCCTCACGGACTACGGCCTTCAAGCCGCGGTCGCCGACGCCGCCGACCGCAGCGTGGTTCCCGTCGATGTCGACCTCGAACTGCCGGGCCGGCCCACGCAAGCGGTCGAATCCGCCGCGTACTTCGTGGTCTGTGAGGCACTGGCCAACGCCGCCAGACACAGCGGGGCCGACCGTGTGCGGGTGAGCGGCGGTCATCACGACGGACGCCTGTTCCTTGAGGTGCGAGACGACGGCTGCGGCGGCGCGGACGCCTCGGCGGGCAGCGGCCTCACCGGTCTCGCGGACCGGGTGTCGGTCCTGGATGGCAGACTTGCCCTGACCAGTCCGCCGGGTGGACCGACTCTGATGCGCGTGGAGTTTCCTTGCGAGTTGACCAAGGCGGCCGATCACTCCGCGTAGTGCTGGCCGAGGACAGCGTGCTACTGAGGGAAGGACTCGTCGGCCTGCTCAGCCGCTGCGGCCACGAGGTGGTGTCGGCCGTCGGGGACGCGCAGGCACTGGTCGCCGCGGTCGAGGAGCATGCGCCCGACATCGTGGTGACGGACGTACGCATGCCGCCCGGTTTCCAGGACGAGGGCCTGCACGCGGCAGTGCGGCTGCGCGCGAGGCGCCCCACATTGCCGGTCCTGGTCCTCAGCCAGTACGTGCAACGGACGTACGCCGCCGAGCTCCTGGACTCCGGCGACGGAACGGGTGTCGGCTATCTGCTCAAGGACCGGGTCGGCCAGGTCGAGGAGTTCGTGGAAGCACTGCACAAGGTGGCGGACGGCGGGACGGTGGTCGACCCGGAAGTGGTACGGCAGTTGCTGCGCCGCCGCCGCGATCCGCTGGAGCAGCTCACCCCGCGCGAACGCGAGGTGCTGGCACTGATCGCCGAAGGCAGGTCCAACAGCGCGATTGCCCAGGAGCTCGTGGTGTCGGAAGCGGCGGTCGGCAAGCACATCGGCAACATCCTCACCAAGCTGAACCTGCCGCCGACGGCGAGGACCCACCGCAGGGTCCTCGCCGTCCTCACCTACCTGCGGGCCTGACGACGCACCGGCCGCCGAGGTCCACACAGCCGCCAAGCGCGGTGCGGCGGGCGCCCCGACCGTGAGCGACGACCGGTCACCGAGCGTGCAGTGATGCGCCGGGACCCTCCACGCTTCCGGTGCGCACCGGCCCGCCCGGCCGTGCGGGTTCCCTGCGCCGCGATCGGGAAGGCCGAGGCGGGCGCTGCCGGCCTAGGTCGTGGCGTGTTCCAGGGCGCGCTGGAGCGGGGATCTCCGTAGATTGAAGGGAGGACGGCACTGAGGATCGTGTGTGGCGGCTTCGGAGATCGATTACGCGGCGGCTTTCGCCGCTCTGCCTAGTCCGTGTCTGGTGCTGGGCACGGATCTGGTGATCGCCGATGCCAACCGGGCGTTCTGTGAGGTGACCGGGCGGCACCGGGGGGAGCTGGTAGGGCAGTATCTCTTCGATGTCTTCCCGGACAATCCCGCCGACGCGGAGGCCGGAGGGGTGGCGACGTTGAACGCGTCGCTGCACCGGGTGCTGTCGTCCGGTCAGACCGATCACATGGCGTTGCAGAAGTACGACATCCCGGTCTCGGGGAGTCCGGGGGTGTTCAAGGAGCGGTGGTGGACGGCGATCAACGTGCCTGTTCATGACAGGGACGGGAAGGTCGCCTGGATCATCCACCGGTCCGAGGACATGACCGAGGTCGTGCTGGCCCGGCGCACGGAGCACCAGCCGTCGGTCAGACCGGGGCGGGAAGCGGCGATGGAGGCCGAGCTGTACGCCAGGGCGCGGCAGCTGCAGCGGCTGAACGAGGAACTGCGCCAGGCCCACGCCCGGGAGCGGCGCATCGCCGTGGCCCTGCAGGAGACCATGCTCCACACGCCGGACCTGGCCCGGCACCCGGACATCGCGGTGCGCTACCTGCCCGCGACCGGGTCGCTGAACGTGTGCGGGGACTGGTACGACGCGGTCGACCTGTCCGCGGGCCGTTTCACCGTCGCGGTCGGCGACGTGGTCGGTCACGGCCTGATAGCCGCGACGATCATGGGAAGGCTGCGCAGCGCGCTGAGCGCCGCCGCCCGCACCGTCCACGGCCCCGCTCGGGCCCTGGAGGTCCTGGGGTTGTACGCGCGCTCGGTCGAGGGGGCTCTGGCCGCCACCGCCGTCCAGGTCCTGATCGACTACCGCGGTCGTCTGCTCATCTACAGCAGCGCCGGTCATCCTCCGCCCGTGCTGCTGCACCCGGACGGCTCCTGCGACCTGCTCGACCAGGCCACCGACCCGCCGCTGGGGGCCCGCCCCGAACACGTCCCGCGTCCCCAGGCCACCACGACCTACGCCCCCGGCGACACCCTCGTCCTCTACACCGACGGCCTGATCGAACGCCGCGGTGAGGACATCGACACCGGCCTGATCCGCCTGACGAGCACGCTGGCCACCTGTACCGGGTTCGGGGCGGAACACCTCGCCGACGCCCTCCTCGCCCGCCTCGACGTCACCAGCGGCGCGAGCGACGACATCGCCTTGGTCGTCGTCCGCCTGCGGGACGCGCTCTGACCCTCCCGGTCGCAGCGCTGCTGCCACACGCTGTGGGCGGTGATCGAGCCACCGCTCCCCGGAGGTCGAGCCTGCGCCAGAGCTCCTGACACGTGATCAGGTCCGCCGAGCGCCACTGTGCGCCGCGAGGCGGGTGAGCCACTCGCGGAGCAGGTGCTGCTCGGCGTCACTGAGGACATCGGCATCGTCGGGGAGGGCGGCGCGCAGCGCGCGGGCAGCCGCGGCGGGGCCGCTCTCCGCTTGGGGGATGGCCGGCTCGGCGCGGGTGATGGCGGTGACCATGGCCTCGCGGAGGGCGGTCAGCAGCGCCGGATCGCGGCGGCCTGCCGGTGTGGAGTGCCAGGTGGTGACCGCGCCTCGGCCGGTGGCCTGGATGATCTGGGCAGCCAGCTCCTCGTCGACCCGCAGCCACCCCCCGGCCGCGAGTCGGCGCACCCGGCCATGGAGGATCTCCAGGCCCGCGCGGTGGGCCAGGTCCGCCTCCCGGCCGGTGGCCCTGCTCATCACCGCGAACAGCTCGGGGCGGGAGATCCCGAACTCCACCACCAAGTCCCAGCCGCGGCGAAGGTCCTCCACCGCGTCCTGTGGTTCGGGATCGAGCTGCGCGCGCTTGCTCTCGAGGAACTGCGCGTAGCCGTGCTCCGCGACGGCCTCGAGGAGACCCTCCTTGTCGCCGAAGAGGCGGTAGATCGCCGGCGGCTGCATCCCGGCCGCGGCGGCGACCGCCCGGGTGCTCACCGCGTCCGGGCCGCCCTTCTCGAGTAGCTCGACAGCCGCCTCGACGATGCGGCGACGAGGGCTGTCGGTGGTGTCGCGCGTGGTCATGAATCGATGATATCGAAGATTTGATTCCATCGATATTCCAGTGTTAACGTCAGAACGGTTCCACTGGAAACAACATCGGGAGAACTTATGATCATCGTGACCGGAGCCACCGGAAAGCTCGGTGGCCGCACCGTCGAACACCTCCTGGAGCGCCTCCCCGCCCACCGCGTCGGCGTCAGCGTCCGCGACCCCCGCAAGGCCCAGCACCTCGCCGACCGCGGCGTCCGCGTCCGGCACGGCAGCTTCGACGACCCCGCCTCGCTCGTCCACGCCTTCGAAGGGGCCGAGCAGGTGCTCCTCGTCTCCCTCGACCGCATCGGCGAGGAGTGCGTCGCCGGCCATCGCACCGCCATCGACGCCGCGGTGAAGGCGGGCGTCGGCCGCATCCTCTACACCAGCCAGATGGGCGCCGCCCACGACTCCCGCTTCCAGGCGTGCCGCGACCACGCCCGAACCGAGGACCTGCTGCGCGCCACCGGTCTGCCCTGGACCTCACTGCGCAACGGCTTCTACGCGGCCAGCGCCCTGCAGTTCCTGGAGTCCGCCCGTCACACCGGCGACATCGCCCTCCCCGCCGACGGCCCCGTCGCTTGGACCGGCCACGACGACCTCGCCGAAGCCACCGCCGCGGTCCTCGCCGAGGAGGGCCGCTTCGAGGGACCCACTCCGCCGCTCACGGGTGCCGCGGCGCTCGACTTCGGCACCGTCGCCGAGATCGCGTCCCAGGCCACCGGACGGCCCTTCACCCGTACCGTCGTCCCCGACGACGCCTTCCACGAGCAGGTTTTGGCGCACGGCGCCCCGGCCTCGATCGCCGAACTGATGCTGAGCATCTTCGCAGCGGCGCGGAGCGGCGAGTTCACCGCCGTCGACTCGACGCTCGCCGAGCTGATCGGGCGAGAGCCCGCCACCTTCGGCACCCTGCTCGAGCGCGCCTGGGCCCGATAGACCCGGTGCGACGCGCAGAAGGCGTGGCGTGACGAAAGAAGTTGAGCCAGGCGACGCCCCGCTGCTACGTTCCCGGTGGACCGTGAAGTCGCCATCTGGAGGTGAGCCCCGTGAACACAGTTACCCGTGGGTGCTCCCTCAACCCGTCACGGTCCGGCGGCTGACGTTCGGTGTCGCCAGGAGCGCCTGAGATCAAGGCACTTCTGGAGGGAGACTCCGATGAACACAAAGCCTTCCACATCTGGCCTGAGCGACAACGCGGTGGTGATCACGCGCGTCGCTGACAGGCAATGGCATGCGCTGGAGGACGACCTGGTGGTCGGTCGGGGGCATGCGCTGCACCGGCCCGACGGGCGCTTGTTCGTCAGCATCGACGCCTGGCACGACACCGCCTTCGACCGGCTCGCCGAGGCGATGCTGGCGGAACTGCCATCGCCGCTGTACACGGTGGTCGACGAGGCCGACATCGAGCTGACGGCCGGCTGGCAGCGGGCCGGTTTCACGGTCCGGCGCCGCGAGTGGGAGTACGCCGTGCCGACCGATCCGCGGGTCACAGGGCTGGAAGCGGTCCTGCCGCCTTCGGGGGTGACGATCGTGCCCGCCGGTGAGGCGGACGAGAAGCTGCTGAGCGCGGTGGACCGCGCGATCCGTGACGAAGTCGAGGCGACCGCCGGGTGGCAGTCGATGCCCGCGGAGGTTGTCGCCCGCCCCGAAGGCGACACCGTAGTCGACCCGTCGAAGTACGCGGTGGCCGCGGCGCCCGACCGCTACCTGGGTCTGATCCGGGTGGTGACGGCGATCCGGCCGCGCATCGGGCTGCTCGCGGTGCGGGCCGGCGAGCACCGGCGCGGCATCGCGCGGGCGCTGCTGGCTCACGCACTGAGGACGCTGCACGTCTCCGGGTTCACCGAGGCCTGGACCGAGGTCCACGAGTCCAACCACGCAGCCTCGGCACTGTTCGAGGGCATCGGCGCCCGAGCGATGAGCAGCAACCTGGAGCTGGTGCGATGACGAAGAACAAGAACGTCATCCAGATCGAAGGCAGAGTCGTCGAGTGCCTGCGCAGCGCCATGTTCACCGTGGAGCTTGAGAACGGCCATCAGGTGCTCGCGCACATCAGCGGGAAGATCCGCAAGAACTACATCAAGATCATGCTGGAGGACCGGGTGCTGGTGGAACTCCCGCCGTACGACCTGACGCGCGGCCGGATCGTGTTCCGGTACCGGAACTAGCGTCGGCCGGGGGCCCCTCCCCGGTAGCTGATCACTGGCCCCGCTCACGGCGTTCCTGTGACCGGGGCCAGTGACGGCCGGCCCGGGGCACTTGCAGGGCCCCATCGACGCTTGACCTCAACCAATCTCCGTGATGCGGCGGGATGCTGCACGCCAAGATCACCATCGGCCGGTCGGCCCTGATGCTGGGCGACGCCAGTGTGGAGGAGGCGGAAGCCGCCTCCTTCGCCGCACCGTCATCCTCAAGGACCCTTGGGGCACATGTGGGTGTTTCTGACGCACGTGGAAGACGTGCCGCAGGAGGAGCTTCGGCGCCGCTCGACCGCCGCCGGGTGATCGGACCCCGTCGCTGAACTCAGCACACGGTGGGACCGCACTACCCCCTGAGTGTGGTCACCGGCGGGTCGGCCCGGCGGGCTGCTTCGACGGTGTTTCCTGGCCCGGGTCCCAGTCGGTCCGCTCACCACCCGCGGTCCCGGTGACCTCCACGATGGCGGCTTCCTGCGGGACGATCAAGGATTCGGTGGGTTTGCCCACCTCCGACAGCGTCATCTGCGCGCGGTCGTCGACCAGGCGGGTCACCAGGTGCTGCGCGGCGCCGAAGACGGCGGCCCAGGCCAGGACCTGCGCCCGACTGTCCAGGTCGCTCAGTCCGGGGACGAAGGCGCCCCGGATCAGCAGTACCCCGAGGAAGGCGGACAGGGCGCCGGTGGGGAATTTCAGCACCGCCGACGCCAGAGGCAGCATGTAGGGCGTGCTGGTGCCCCGGATGTGGCGCAGTGAGGCGATGACGGTGAAGGCCGCGCCGGCCAGTCCGGCGACCTCGACGGTGAGGATGTCCGTCGGCCCGGCACGCATGCTGGGCACGGTGTCCGCCGGCAGTCCGTGGTAGTCCCGGCTCGGGCAGACGATGTCGCTGAGGTTCCCGCCACCTGGCCCGAGCTTGGGCGCGAAGCACAGGCTGAGCGACTGGGGGAAGAACCAGCCGTACACGGCGAGGCCCGCCACCCCGAGAAGGACGATGAACGTGGCGGTCCAGAGAATGTTGCGCAGGCTCCGTACCCGGGCCAGTTCGGCGTCGAGGGTGGTGTACGCGCTGTCGAGCGCCCAGACCAGCAGCATGCGGTCGGTGGGCGTCAGTTCGCCGGCGGCGATGGGACCGATCCGCTGGGCGAGTCTGAGGCGCTGGGGGTCGTTCTTGCCCAGATGGCGCTCGACCAGCGTCATGACCTCACTGGCGCGGCCCGCGGCCTCCTGGTCGGAAGCCAGTTGGAGCAACAGCACGTCGGCGCTGCGCAGATTGGACCAGACGCCTTCCCGGGCCGTCGCCCCCGACCACAGCCGTCGCCACCCGAACGTCTCCTCCGCCGCCGCGCGGGCTTTGGCGAGGTGGATTTCCATTCCCCGGAGCAGGGCCTCGCGTTCGGCCGAGGGCGGTTTCGCCTCCTCGCGTCTCAGCTGTACCTCTAGATAAGCGAGACGGGTTTTGGCCCGGGACCGCCAAGGCGACCGCGGCGGCCGGGGTCGCAGTCCGGCCTGGAGCCGTCGGTGTGTACGGGCCCAGGGGCTTCCCCGGGCCGCCACGGAAGTGGCCATGACGGGTTCCCCTGACGCTCCGGCAGGCTAGCGACTGAGGGCAGGCACGTGGAGTTTCCTCCACGACTCCGGCCCTGGCGTTCCGTCGGCGTCGCTGCCGCCGAATCCGAGTTTGCGCTGCCACAGGGAGTAGGATTCCCGGTCCTCGTGGCTCCATTGGAAGTCGGGCTCGTCGCCGGGATACGCCGAGCACCCCTCCTCGATGAGGCGCCAGCCCATGACCTCGATGATGGGGCTGCTCACGGTCGGCTGGAAGAAGTCCTTGCCCGGGAAGGGCTCGTCCTGACCGACCGGCCCCTGACTCGGCGCCGTCACACGGACCTGCTGGCCCACCTGAATGATGTCGGGATTCTTGATCTGCGGGTTCCACTCCTTGATCTGGTCCAGAGTCACATGGAACTTGGACGCGATTTTGGAGAGGGTGTCACCCTCCCTTACCACGTAGAACTCAGATGCGCCGTTCATAAGGCCATGTTAATGACGGATGGACGGGAAGTCGACACGGGAAACGCGGCCTAGAGCCGGTTGAATTGGCGCCAATTGAATATTCACTCAGCTCGCGAAAGAAGCGCTGGGGCTGGTTTCCTTCCCGAACTACTGTGACCCCTTCCGCTCACCCCTGAGTCCCGCCGCCCGGGAGACTGCCGACGGGCTTCGGGCACACCCCGTGGATTGCCTGCCGGGGCGGATCGCCTATAGTCGCGGCTGCACGTGAGGGGGCAGTGAGGGTGGGTTCGTGGTTTCGGGTAAGGCAAGACGGCTGGCAGTGCTGGGTGCGTTGGGAGTGGCTCTGGGGCTGACTTCTTGCGAGAGTGGGGTAGGCGGCGCAGGTGAGGACAGGCAGGGGACGGACGGTGCGCTGCTGTCGCAATCGCTTCGGCTGTTCGAAGACGCCTCATCGGTGCGGGTGACAGCCAGGGCTGCGGTGGCCATGGGGAGCAGTGTCGAAATCACTGCCGACCGTGAGGAGAACTGCCGCGTCGATGCCCAAAATCAGGCCTTTCACGTCGTTCTCCAGAGCGGTGGGCGTACGTGGATGCGTTGGAGTGACGCTCTCCTCGAGCGAGGTGCAGCCCTCGGGCCCGAGGAAAGGCAGCTGTACCAGGGACTCCACGGCAAGTGGCTGGAGCTGGACCGCCACGGCAGGATCCGCGAGAGCATGGTCGACTTGTGCGCACTGGACGCCGTACACACCATCGCCAACCAGATGTCGGGCCCCGGCCGGCGCGCCGAGCGCCGACCCGTGGTCACGGAGAACGGTGAACGCCTTCTTCCGCTGCGCCAGGGCGAAAAGGGGAACTCGCTGACCGTCTTCGTCAAGGCCGACGGGAAGCCCTATCCACGCAAATTGGTGATTGACATGCCCACATTTGCCTCGGAACCAGTCGGCTTCAAGTTCGACTTGTACGGTGGCCCAGTCTCAGCAGAACCGCCTGAGGCTGCGACGACCGTGCGCTCAGCGCGGCTCGAAGCTCTCGCGGAGACGCACCTGGCGTCGGGTTTGCCCAGCCGCTGACCATCCGATGTCGCGCGGCTCAGCGGTAAATGGGCGCGGATCGGGGTCGCTTGGTCCAGAAGCCGGTGCGTATTCCGCTGGCCGGCAAGGATGCGCGAGAGGGTGGCGTGGCCGGCACGGCCGCGAACAAGCGTTCTGACCACTCCGTCGTCCGCTTCGCGGAGGCTCACTGACTCCTGGGGATCGGTGATGTGGATCACAGGTCCTGGACCTCAACCATGCTTGAGGAAGCAGGCTGTTGGACATCACAGGGCGGCCGGGCAACGGCAGCCCTTCATCCGACGTCCAGGAGAACCGGTATGGCCACGCTGCTGCACATCGACACCTCCCTCAACGGTGAGAACTCGCACTCACGCGCTGTGACCACCGCCTTCCGCGAGGTATGGGAGAGCCGGCATCCTCACGGCACTGTGATCCACCGGGATCTCGACGCCGACCCCGTACCCCACCTGCGGGCCGACGCCTACTACGCGGGGTACGTCGCCCCCGCCGACCGGTCCCCCGAGGAGAGGGATGCCTTCGCCCTGCGCGCCCGGTTGATCGAGGAGGCCGAGGCGGCGGACGTGATCCTCCTCGGTGCCCCGATGTACAACTACTCCATCCCCTCGACGCTGAAGGCGTGGATCGACCACGTCTTCGTCGTGGGTCGCACCGCGATGACCGAGCACCCCTCGCTCGCGGGCAAGCCGGCCGTGGTCGTGACGAGCCGCGGCGGGTCTTACCAGGAAGGCACCCCCCAGTACGGCAACGACTACGTGCAGAGCTACCTGCGGCAGGCCCTCGGTGACGGTCTCGGCCTGAACGTCAGCTTCATCGTCCCCGAGCTGACCCTGGCCCCGACCGTCCCGGCGATGGCCGACTTGGTCCCGCTCTTCGAAGCCTCCCGCGCCGAGGCCCTCGCGGCCGCCGCCTTTCACGCCCAGGAACTGACAACACGTCTGGCCGCCTAGGGCCTGTCCGAGGGCCGTGTGCAGCGGCTGAAGCAGCGGACCTCTGAGCGGGTTGGTACAGGTCCGCGTGCGTCGACGGCCGGACTGAGCAACCGGCCCTCAACGGCGGGCCGGTGGACGAAGTGCCGGACGATGCCGTCGGGGTCGGTGATGAGAGCGACGTGCCGGCCATGGGAGGTCCGGTGCGTAAGACGGTCTGGGTCGAGCTGAACGGGAAGGAGCCTGCCGGCTCGGCGCTGTGGGCCTCTCGCCATGCGCAGAGTGTTCGGGTCGCGATCAGCGGGGGAACGCGATGGGCTGCTCGGACCAGATGGTCTTATGGTTCTGGCCATGGCGGCAGCCCCAGCGCTCGGCGAGTTGGGCGACGAGGAACAGACCGCGTCCGCCCTCGTCGGTGGAGCGAGCGCGTCGCAGACGTGGTTGGGCGGTGTTGGCGTCGGTGACCTCGCAGATCAGCGCATCGTGCCGGATCAGTCGCAGCTCCGCCGGCGGACGGCCGTAGCGGATCGCGTTGGTGACCAGTTCGCTGACGATGAGTTCGGTGGTGAAGACGAGGTCGTCCAACCCCCATGCGGTGAGTTGGCTGGTCGCCCATGCCCGTGCGTCCGAGACGGCAGCCGGATCGGCCGGTATCTGCCAGTGAGCGGTGTCCTGCGCCGGTAGCGTGCGGGTGCGGGCCAGCAGCAGGGTCGCGTCGTCACGAGGTGCGTCGTCCACAAGATCGGTGAGGAGGGCCCTGGCGGTCTCGTTCAGAGCGCGGTCCGGGCGGCAGGAGGCGGCGAGGGCACCGGTCAGGCGCCGGAGCCCATCGTCGCTGTCGTGCGCGCCGCGGTGGACCAGGCCGTCGGTGTAGAGCGCGAGGACGCTGCCCGGCTCGAGGACGATCGTGGTTGTCTCGTACGGCACCCCGCTGACGGCGAGAGGCGGCCCTGGGGAAACGTCGGCGACTTCGGCGGTCCCATCGGGCCGCAGCACGATAGGGGGCGGGTGGCCGGCGCTGGCCATGGCGCAGCGTCGGGTGACCGGGTCGTAGACCGCGTAAAGGCAGGTGGCGCCCACGATGTCGTGGTCGCCGGGTGGTGCTTCCGCCGCGAGCCGCTGGACCAGGTCGGCGATCCGGGTCAGCAGCTCGTCCGGCTCCAGTTCGAGGTCGGCGAGGGTCTGGATGGCGGCGCGCAGACGGCCCATGGTGGCGCTTGCGGGTATGCCATGACCGATCACGTCTCCGGCGACAAGGGCCAGCCGGAGAGAGGGCAGTGCGATGGCGTCGTACCAGTCGCCGCTCGTGCCCGCCCCACGGCCCGTGGGCAGGTAGACGCCGGCGGTCTCGGCCGCTGGAGTGTCGGTCGTGGCCGGGGGAAGGAGTCTTCGCTGCAGGGCCATGGCCGCTCTGTGCTCGCGTGTGTAGCGGCGGGCGTTGTCGATGGCGAGTGCTCCCCGTGAGGCGATTTGTTTCATGAAGTCCACCTCGTCCTCGGTGAACGGTTCGGAGGGGCCGCTGCGCCAGACCACGGCCGCGCCGAGGGTGAGGCCGCGGGCGTGCAGCGGTGCCACCATCACCGTGTGGGTGTCGTGCGGGAGGAGCTGTTCGGCCGAGTGTGCGCCGCCGATCAGGGCGATGTAGTCGTCCCGGCCGTATACGACCGTCTCGCCGTGCTGGAAGCGGAGCAGTAGGGGGTGGTCGGACAGGGGTGGGACGAGGTTGCCGCGCTGGATGCCGGACGGCCAGTCCGCGGTGGTCGGCGCCAGGGCCGCGTTACGCAGATGCAGATTTCCTCCGCCCAGCCGTTCGACGGGTTCGTCACCGTCGAAGACGGCTTCGGCAAGGTCGACCGCGGCGAGATCCCCGAAGGCGGGTACGAGGACGTCCGCGAGATCCTGGGCGGTCCGCACGACGTCCAGGGAGCCTCCCACACGCTCGGCGGCCCTGTGGGCAAGATCCAGCTGTCGGCGGGCGCGTAGTTGGTCGGTGTCGTCTATGTAGAGGGCTGCGACCCCGGCGGGGCGTCCTCGCGCGTCCTCCAGGCGGAAGGCGGACAGCGACAGCGCGTGCCGCCGCGCCGGACGGTGCCGCCAGCTCGCCTGTTGGTTCCTGTGGATCACCGGGATGCCCGTCTCGAGCACCTGACGCAGTACCGCCTCGATGCTCTCGGCGTCCTCGGCGCACAGCACGTCGCCCAGTCGGGCGCCGGGCTGTATGGGACGGCCGTGGGGAGTGTTCGAGAAGGCGTTCGTCTGGACGGTGATGAGGTTCCTGTCGTGCAGAGCGATCGTGATCTGGTTCTGGGCGGACAGCGCGCGCAGGAGTGCGGCGCCGTGCTGGTGGTTGGCGACATGAGGGGTGGGGGCCGCGAGCACGAGGAAGTCCGACGAGCCGTTTACCTGTGTGGTCCGGAATATGACCTCGATCGTGTCACCGCACCGGTGCCGCAGTCGTACTCGACCGGTCGCCGGCGCCCGCGTGTGCCTGCGCGGATCGTGCGGGCGGTCGGCCACCATTTCTTGCACGGGTCGGCCGTGGACCTCGTCGGCGCGGAACCCGGTCAGATCCTGTGCTGTGTCGGTCCACCCCACGACCTTGCCTCGATCGTCGAGTACGGCTGCGGCCAGACCGTCGAAGGCGGTCGGACTGCACTCGGTGCCGGAGACGCTCGTCGCTTTTCGGAAGGCGTCTGCCGGCGGGCTGGTGTTCTGAGTATTCGATACGTCCATGTCTCTGGCTTCCATGACGAGAGCCTGCGGCTACGAAAGGAGGGGGGATCCTGTGTCGTCGGCCGGCGCGTCAGAGCGCACCGGCTGTTGATGGCAGGTCTTGTTCGGCCCAGACGACCTTGCCGTCCGCTGCCGAGCGGGAACCCCACCTGCGCGACATCCGGGCGACCATGTAAAGCCCGCGGCCGTGCTCGTCGAGAACGCGGGGATGACGGGGGCGCGGTTGGCTGGTGTTGGTGTCGGTGACCTCGCACGTCAGAACCCGGTGCTGGATGAGCCGCAGGCGGCTCGGGCCGCCACCGTGGCGGATCGCATTGGTCACCAGTTCGCCGACGATGGACTGCACGGGCGTCACCAGCGGCTCCAGACCCCATTGTCTGAGCTGACGGGCAGCCAGGTGCCGAGCCGTCGGGACGGTGACGAGTTCGTGCGGCAGGTCCCAGGATGCGACATGGGTGGGTTGCAACGCGCGCGTCCGCGCGAGAAGCAAGGTGACATCGTCGGCCGACGCCTGGGCCGGCAAGCTCTTCATCGCCCGCGAGCACAGCTCCTCCAGGGACGCTCCCGGCTTCGCCAGTGCGGTGGCGAGGCACTGCAGGCCGACGTCGATGTCCTCGCCGCGGGACTCCACCAAGCCATCGGAGTAGAAGGCGAGCACACTCCCCTCGGCCAGCTCCAGTTCCACGGACTCGAAAGGCACCAGGCCCAGACCGAGGCCGAGCGGGGCTCCGGTGGGCAGGTCGGGGGCGGTGACACTGCCTTGGGCGTCAACGATCAGGGGCGGCGGATGTCCGGCACGCGCCATCGTGCACCGTTGGGTGACCGGGTCGTAGACGGCGTACAGACAGGTGGCACCCACCACCGCGGGGACCGGGTCGGAGACGTCGGCGTCCTCATCGTTCAGCCGCCGGACCGTGTCATCGAGATGCGCCAGCAGTTCATCGGGGGGCAGGTCCAGGTCCGCGAGGGTGCGCACTGCGGTGCGCAGCCGGCCCATGGTCGCCGCAGCGTTGATGCCGTGTCCCACCACATCGCCGACGACAAGGGCCACCCGGGCACCGGACAGCTCGATCACGTCGAACCAGTCACCCCCCACACCGTGGTCCGCGTCGGCAGGCACATAGCGTGAGGCGACCTCAACGGCGGCACCGCCCTGTACCCGATGAGGGAGCAGGTCGCGTTGCAGCGTGAGGGCGGCGGTGCGCTCGCGTGCGTACTGGAGCGCGTTGTCCAGGCAGAGTGCGGCCCGGGTGACCAACTCCTCGGCAAGGAGCAGGTCGTCCTCCTGGAACGGCGTCTGTTCCAGGGAACGGCCGAACAGTGCCAGTCCCAGCACGCAGCTCCGGGCGCGGATGGGGACGACCATCAGGGAGTGGACGCCGCTGTCGCGTACCTTCCGCACCCGCAACGGGTCGTGGCCGACCCAGGGGCCGGAATGCGTGTCCACCACCGGCTCCAGGTACGACCGGCCCGTACGCATGGCGGCCGAGAACGGCGAGTCGGGATGGGCGTGGACCACCTCTTCACGCACCCACGGCAGTTCAAGGACACCCAGGTCGACGGAGGCCACACCGGCACGGCGCAGCAACTGCGCCCGGTCACTCGAGGTGCAGGTGCGTGCCGACGGCTCGACGCCGAACGGAACCGACTCCACGAGGTCGACGAGTGCGTGGTCGGCCAACAGGGGTACGGCGAGATCCGCCAGTTCCTGGCCGGTCCGCATCACGTCGAGGGTGCTCCCGATGTGTGTGCTGGCCTCGCTGAGGATGGCGAGGCGCTCGCGCGCCCGCCGGTTCCCGGTGACGTCCACCGTCATGGCACACACACCCAGCGGCGCGCCGTCCGCGTTCTGGAGACAGAAGAACGAGGCCGCGTACGCATGCTCACGGGGGCGGTCCGCAGGCGGCCACGCACGGTACTCGTGCACCGTCGTCGAGCCGCTCTCCAGTACCTGCCGCATCACGATCTTGAGTGCTTCGGCCTCGACGGCGGGCAGTGAGTCCTTCAGACCGCGCCCGAAGCGTCGGTGACGAGGAATGCCGTCGTGACGCTCCATGGCGTCGTTGGCCCACACACAACGCAGCTGCGGGTCATACACGACGATGCCGATCGGGGCTCGGGCAAGGAGCGACTCGCGTACCGGTCCCCCGGTCGCCCCCGAGGACAGGGACCCTATGTCCGTCACGGACACCAGCCAGCGAGTGCCGGCGTCCTGCCCCCGCAGCAGCGAAACCCGCAGCGTCATGCTGAGCGTGTGGCCGTCGCGGTGGCGTATCGCCGCGGTGCCGGACCAGCCGCCCTGTGCACGGCACTGCTCGGAGAACGCCGAAGCCCTACGGGCGTCCTCGGAAGGCGGCAGCACGTGTGCGGCGGACCGGCCCACCACCTCCCCTGCCGCATAGCCGACGAGCTGCTGGGCGGCGTGCGTCCACCCCACGACGATGCCCTCGTCATCGATCATCGCTATCGCGGCATCGGGCACCTCGGGAGGGCTCACCGGCTCGGTGAGGAGGCTGTGGTCACTGTTGGTCATCGCGGTGTGTCCCATCGGTGCGGAAGTAAGAGCGTCGGGCATGTGGCCCGGCGACCCTGTGTGCAGCCGTGGTGAACGGCGATGTCCCTATGAGCGGCACACGGTGCGGTATGTCTTGTTTAGGGGATTCGTTCATTTCTGATGAAATAATCAGATGCAATCGCCCGGGCGTCAAGAGCCTCAGATCTGATCAAAAGGTCAGATTCGGAGCTGTGGCTGCCGACACCGCAGGCCGCGCCGCCTGTAACGACGTCGTCGGCTATTGATGTTGAGGCGTGATGACCTGAGAGTTCGGCTGGTGGTTGATTTAGCAGGTCATCGGGGTGACGGGCACGAGTTCGGTGCTCGGTTTGCGGCGGGTGGGCCGCTGGGCGGCTCGGTCGGAGACCAGGCCAGCGATGGCCCGGTGCGTGGCCGGGTAGTGCTCACGGCGGCCGAGGAAGCGCTGCAGGGGGCGCCACTGCTTGTACTCGTACTGGTCACCGAGCGGGGCGTCTTCCTTCGGCTTCTTCGGCGGCGCACTGACCTGTTCGGGTAACTCGTTCGCCAGACCCCGGTAACCCTCATCCACCTCGGCTCTCACGTCCGGGTGGAGACGGAATCGCTCGGCGATGCCTTCGGTGCGCATCGCGGTCTGAGCGTGCATTCTTCCGGGCCGGTCGACCCCGGACCACAGGGTGCGGCCCGCCCTACGCCGATGCGGAGGGGGTGACCTTGCGGATCGATGGGACATGTCGGCCAATGTTCGCAGGCGCAGTCCAGACTGGCCGGGGACAGCGAAGCCGCGGTCGGCGAGCAGCGGGCGGATCTCGCCGATGGCCTCGGTGACGGTGGAGCGGCCGACCCCGTACAACTCGGCGAGCGCGGCGTGCGGGAGCTGACTGCGCAGGTGGACCAGCGCGACCAGCACTCGGTCGGTGAACACCGACGGCCAACTCCTCGATCAAACCGCCGAGATGTGCACGCGAGACGCCGGTGAAGGCAGGATGGGACAAAGCCGCACGGGCCCACTTCTTGGGCACACTCGAAGCACCCGTGCGGCCGTCCCCACGTCACGGCCTGTGACCGCGCTCATACTTGGCGGGCAGGCCGGAAGTTTTCCTCCAGGAACGCCGAAACCGCCTCGGTGAACGCCTCCGGAGCTGCGTGGTGGATCAGGTGTCCAACCGGGATGGTGACCACTCGCCCGCCAGGGATTCGGCTGGCGAGCTCGGCGACACCGTCCTGGGGAACATGACTGTGTGGGCCGCCGGCGAGCACTAGGGTTTCGGCGGTGATCAGGCCGAGTCGCTCCAGCCACCTGGGATCGGGCTGGTCGATCTGCCGCCTGACGGCCAGCACCATCTCCCAGTCAAAGGTCAGGGCGCCGTCCGGCCTGGCCGGGGTGCTCGGCTCGCGGGGACGGGGGACCGGCACATCCTCCAGAACGAGCCGGTTCACCCGCTGCGGATGGTCCTCCGCGAGCAGGTAGGCCACGATCCCGCCCATGGAGTGCCCGATCAGATCCACTGGTCCAAGTCCCAGCGCGTCCAGGAACCGGAGCACATCGGCCTGCATAAGTTCGAGTGAGTAGTCCCCCGGCCAGTCGCTTCGGCCGTGACCGCGAAGATCGAGGGCATACGCCCTTCGACTCCGGGCGAGGGCGGGCACAACCGCCTCCCAGTCGGTGGCATCCTCGCCCAGCGCGTGCAACAGGACGAGCGGCGGAGCATCCGGAGGACCCGACATCTGATAAGCCAGCCGGACCTCGCCGACGTCGACCGAGCGTTGATCAACCATGTCCGGAGGATATGCGGACGGGTCCTGCCGGAGATTGGCGTTCACCAGCAGCCGAACCACCTGCACCGGGCAGGCGGCGACGGCACGCGCCGGCCGCTCGCGCTGCCCCAGTCAGCAGCTCGGGTTCTCAGCCACACGGTTCTGGCCCGATCTTCAATTGCCGACAACGCCGTAACCGGTGGCGTGCTGCGCCGGTACGGCTCTACCGCCACTGGACGCCGGTGGGGCAGCGCCCGAAGAAACGCGCCGAGCGATGACCAGTCGCTGATGTGCTGTCCAGCCGGTTCAGGGCCGACCTGGTAGTCGCACGGAGGTCCCGGCGCCGGGACGATGCCGGGGGACCCATACCCGGAGCGCCCGAGGGCTGATAAGACACCGTACGGGCGTCGGCAGGCTGACGGCTTCGCCGTCCAGGCCGGCGGTGAGGGCGGGGACGTCCGCGTACACGACGACGTCGTCGGGCGTGGCGAGACGGGTGAGGCCGTGCGGTTGCCCACTGCGAAGCCTGGCGGCCGTCTCGGCCGGCGTCTCTGCCCTGGCGGCCAGTACTCCCAGAAGGCCGGAGTCGAGGTGCGCCCGCCTGCCGAGCCCGGCGAAGTCATCCACTTGGTAAGGGTTGTTGCTCACCAGCACGGCATCCGGCCCGTGCACCGTGAGCGGCCCGGCGTGAACCATCAACTCCGGGCCTTCGTGGCGGGCCAGGAATTCCGGAAGGATGCGCACCGCGGTGCCCAGTTTGTCCTGCCGGTAGGCGGGGTCCTGCACCAGGGCGGCATAGGCGCCGAACGACACGTTGTTGACGAAGACCCGTACGCCTGCATATCCCAGATCCACGCGCAGCTCGACGCCGTCCCTGAGGGCCTCCAGCGCGGCCGAAGGGTCCGCACGGTCCAGACCGAGATCCATCGCGAAATGGTTGCGGGTACCCGCCGGAACGACCAGGAAGGGCAGGTCGCTCTCCGCGGCCACCTCGGCCACAAGCGCCTGCGTACCGTCTCCGCCGGCCACCCCCAGCAGGTCCGCACCGTCCTCCACGGCACGTCGGGCGACAGTCGCCAGGTCCTGGGTCAGCGAATGATCGATCAGGAAGACCTGAGCTCCCAGAGCACGTGCTCGTTCCGCGATGCGGAACCGTCTTGCTTTCCCTCCCCCCGAACGCGGATTCACGATCAGATAGGGCCGCCGTACGCCGGTCGTCAGCCGTGACGCCTCCTCGGTCACGGTGCGTCCCCAGGAGCAGCATGTGCCGGCCCGGCGCACACTCCTGTCGGCAGCGGGACTGTCACGATCACTCCTGCGGCTGACAGCGCCACCCCCCGCCGGGCCGACGGTCCGGCGATTGCACCTGCGGCCACCGCAACCATGGCACCTCTCTTGGTCGGCGTGCCCGCTCGGGGGCGACGACGGCATTCACGACTGGAGAGATCGACGGGCAGGGCTCCGCCGCCGAGGCCGACGATGGTCAGGTGACCGAGCGTCCTTGCCACTTGAGCAGCCATCCGCAACGTCGGGTTTACGCCGACCATGTCCAACACGAGCTGAGCGCCCTGCTGCGCCGTCATGTCCTTGATGCGGGTGATCGCCTCGTCGCCCGAGAACAGAGCCTCGTCGGCGCCCATGCGCCCGGCGGTCTCCAGCTTGCCGGCGTTGGTGTCCACGGCGACGACGGTGATCGCCGCGCTGAGTGCGCGCAGGATCTGGATGGCCATCTGGCCCAGACCGCCGGCCCCGATGACTACCGCGGTCGCCCCCGGCCCCAGCAGGTGCAGCGACCGCTTCACGGCGTGGTAGCCGGTCAGTCCGGCGTCGCTGAGCGGGGCGGCCTGGCGGGGATCGAGGGAGCCGAGCGGAATCAGGGAGCGCGCCGCTGGGACCAGCAGGTACTCGGCCATGCCGCCGTCGTGACCACCACCCAGGCCCGTACCCTGGCCGCCGAGGTGCTGGCAGTAGTTCTCCCAGCCGTGACGGCAGTTGGCGCAGATGCCACAGCCCCAGCAGCCGTAGACGATCACAGGTTCTCCGGGCTCGAACCCGGTGACGCCCGCTCCCAGTCGTTCCACCCATCCCGCGTTCTCATGGCCGAGCGTGGAGGGCAGCTTCGTGAAGCCGGATAGCGGTGCTGATGCCTGCATGATGTGCAGGTCCGAGTGACAGGCACCGGCACCCGCAACCTTCACCAGGACCTGCCCCGCGCCGGGCTCGGGCACCGGTACCTCGCGCAGCTCGGGCGGCTGCCGCCAACCGGCGAGTTGAAAAGCCCGCATAGCGCTTCCTCATGGACACGGGTCAGTCACGGATGCCGTCGATGTCGACCAGGACGTGTCGCGGGCCACGGAAGATCTGGTTGTGCCGGTAGGGCGGGGGGTCCTGGACGAGCCGGGGGTTCTGCACCCGGCGGACGAACTCGGCGACCGCCACTTGGACTTCGAGCCGCGCGAGCGGAGCGCCGAAGCAGAAGTGGATGCCCTGACTGAACCCGAGGTGCTCGTTGTCACGGCGTTCGAGGTCGAGTCTGTCGGGGTCGGTGAACCGTTGCGGGTCGCGGTTCGCCGAGCCGTACGCCAGGAAGATCGGCGCGCCCTTCGGGATGGTGGTGCCGGCGATGTCGATGTCTTCCACGGCGGAGCGGGTGTGCCAGAACTGCACCGACGACTCGAAGCGCAGCAACTCCTCCACGCCGGGGACGATCAGCTCGGGCCGACGGCGCAACCTCTCGAGTGCGTCGGGGTGGCGCAGCAGGGTGAGCACGCTGTGGGCGATGAGGTTGACCGTGGTTTCGTGTCCCGCGAAGATCAGGAGCAGGGTGTTGCTCACGAGCACACCCTTGGACATCCGTCCCTCCGGGCCGTCCTCGTTCACCAAGGCTGAGAGCATGCCCGGTCGTGGCTCTTGGGCGAACCTGTCGAGGAGCTCGGCTGCGAACTGCCCGAACTCCTGCACGGCCTGTCTGCCTCCGGCCTGCCGGCTCTGGATCTCTTCGGAGGCGGCCTCGGGGCCGAAGTCCAGAGCGTCCAGTGCGGTCTCGATCCACTGGTGGAAGCGCGGCTCATCCTCCAGGGGCACGCCCAGGACCTTGCAGATCACCGTCACCGGCAAGGGGTAGGCGAAGTCGTCGACGGCATCGATCCGGGTCTTGCCCTTCATGTCGTCCAGGAGGCCGTCCACAAGACGGCGGATGTCGGGCTCCAGGTCGGAGATCAGATGAGGCGCATGCGGCGGGCCGGCGAAGTGCGGCATCATCGTCCGGCGGTCCCGATCGTGCTCGGGCGGATCGCAGGTGATGATGTTCGGCTCGGTCAACGCCTCCCTGATCGGCTCGGCCACCGGCTCCGCCGAGCCCGCCGCCCGGGCCGCGGCCGGGGCGGGGCACTTCCGTGGATCCGAACTGACCCGGGGGTCGTGCAGCAGCGCGACGATCTCCTGGTAGGTGCTGACGACATAGGTGCCGTCCGGCTGCCGCGCCACCGGTTGCTTGCGCAGTTCTTCGTAGAAGGGGTACGGATTGGCGCGGTTGGCGTAGCGGAGGGCCTGTTGCCAGGGGGTTTCCTCGACCACGAAGCTCCCCTCCTTCTTCCTGTCGATGCTGTCCGCCTACGGGCTCGGCCCGACGAGGGTGTCAGTGCGCGCGCGGCCTGAACTGAGCCGTCCGCTCGCTGGGCGCATGTCCGGTCAGGACGACGTCGGGGACCGCCGTCGGGACCCGCGGGTCCGGAAACTCCGCTGGCATCGGCTTCGCCTCGGGCGGCTGGTCCCAGCCCGGCGGCGGAGGCGGGAACGGGCCAGATCGCTCGATCAGCTTCCCGTAGTACTCCAGCCACTTGCCGTGGTCGAAAGTTACGGCCGCGACGATCCGGCCTCGGTAACCGTAGGCGGCGGCGAAACGGCGCTCTTCGACGGACCCCTGGGTGAAGACGATCTCGTCACCGAAAGGCGGCACACCGACGGACTTGATGTTCACACCGAACTGACCGGACCAGAAACCGGGAAGCAACAGATGCGGACGATAGTGGGGCTCGAGGTTCACCATGTTGTGCGCCGCGATCTCGGCGCCGAACACAGCGTTGTCCCAGTGCTCCATCGCCAGGAACTGGTATTCGTACAGCACATGTGGCGCACGCGCCACGTCGCCGGCCACGTAGACACTGTCGGTGACCACGCCGTTGATGTCGAAGGCTCGCCCACCGGCATCGCACCCGACGCCCCAGAAACCGGCCGCCAGCCCGGAGCCCTCCAGCCACTCCACGTTGCGGATCGACCCCAGCGAGGCCACCACCACGTCGGCGTCGACGGTGGATCCGTCCGACAGATGCGCACGCCGCACGTGCCCTTCGGAATCGCCCTCCAGTGACGACACGCCCAGCCCACAGCGCAGGTCCACGCCGTGATCGCGCTGCATCTGCGCGGCGATCTCCCCGATCACCCCGCCCAGCGCGCCGACCAATGGCGCCGAACCCCGCTCGGCGACGGTCACCGGGATGTCCAGTTCCCGGCAGACAGAGGCCACTTCCGAGCCGATGAAGCCGGCGCCGATGACCAACACCCCCGACGGCGGCTCGGCCAGCTCCTTCTGCAACTGCTCCGCATCGTCACGCGAGCGGATCGTGTGCACCCCGTGCAGGACGGCCTCGGCCGGGTTCGGCCACTGTCGCGCGCGGGTGCCCGTGGCGATCAGCAACCGGTCGTACGGGACATGCTCCCCGTCGGCCAGGCGCACCTGCTTGGTGACCCGGTCCAACCCGGTGGCGGCCACCCCGAGCCGCCAATCAGCATCCACGTCCCGCATGCGCGGCAGCTTCGTGTGGTCGGCCGGCACCCAGCCCTTGAGTACCTGCTTGGACAGCGGCGGACGGTCGTAGGGCTCGTACGGCTCGTCCCCGATGATGGTCAGAGAACCCGTGAAGCCTTCGTCGCGCAGGGTCTCCGCGGCCCGTAGTCCGGCCAGGGAGGCACCCACGATGACGATCCGGCCGTTGGCCCGGAACCCGCGCACCAGCTCTGCGACCGTTGCCGGCAAGGTCATGACGCCTCGCTCCCCTCCGCGCCGTCCACGCGGTCGATCATGATCGCCTGCACCGGGCACGCCGCGGCCGCTCGCTCCACCTGCAGGCGCCGCGCGTCATCGGGGTTCGGCTCATAGGTGAGTGCCTCCTGACCGTTCAGCCTGAAGACCTCGTGCGCCAGATACACGCACTGTGCATAGCCCTGGCAGCGATTCAGGTCCACGACGATCCGCATGGGCAGACTCCTTCCGTTCTGCCTCCCACCCCACCGCGACCAGCGACCCGGTCAAGAAGTCCTGGTCATGAAGCCACGGGTCGGCTTCTCGAGGCTCCCGTCAGGCGACCGGGCCGGGTGCCCCACCCGTCGCCCCGGCCAGGCCACTGACTGAGCAGATTCGGTCCCGTTCCTTCACGGCGACGCGTGTGGCTGGGAGCGTGTGCGCAACCAGGAGGGGGCGCTACGTCGACGGCGTCGGCACAGGGTGTGCGCGGTCATCTCGCCCTAGAAACATAGTCGTCCCGCCTTCCGGCGATCGCAAACCCGACACTGCAGGGCCGGTGCAGTGGGGGAGCGGTCCAAGCTCAGCAGGACGTTCTGTCAGCTGCTGACGAAGCGGGTCCGTGGCAGCCGGCGAGTAGGCGCGGACACGTCCATGACTTCGCCTTGGGCTGAGCCGCTCTTCGAGCCGGTGAAGCCACCAATCACCGAGGCCCGCTCCGGCCGCCGTCGTCCGGCCGACCCGACCGCGTGCTGGCGCGTACGCCGGGTAGTTGCCTTTGTCACGTCACCCCATCCATACGGCGTATGTTAATAATGGGAGCACAGTTCCATACGACGTATGGAACTGCCTGCCGGACCCGGTCAGGCGCACACAGCACCTGACAGAACCGCCGTTGGCGCATCACGCCACCGGGAAGGAAAGATCATGAAGAAGCTCACGAAGCGCATCGCCCTCACTGTCTCCTCCGTCGCGGTCGCCGGTGTCGCCGCCCTCGGTGCCGGTGGCACCGCTTCGGCCGCGCCGCTTGCGTCCACGCATGCCCAGCGCCCGACCGACGGGGCCGCGGCCGCTGACAACAGCTGGGACCACGGTGTCGGCTACCTGCTCGAGCGGGGCTACTCCTGCGACGACCTCCGCGGTTGGCACCAGGACCACCACGGCACCGACTCGGCCCGGCACGACTGCGACGGTCTCTACTACCGCGACGGGTACTTCTACCGCTGGGATGGCCAGGGACACGGCCGGACGTCCGACAGGTCCTACCGGCAGGACGGCAACCGCTGGGAGCGCGACGGCTGGGGCGAGCAGAGCCACACCCAGGAGTGAAAGTCGATGAAGAAGCCCTTGAAGGCCGTAGCGCGGCGGGTGAGCGTGCAGTTGATCGTCTCGCACGCCTGCTCGTTGCCCCTCTGCGTACGTCTGCGGTACGAGCCCGCTGATCCCTATGTCGTCCACGCCGATTTCTTCGTCGACTGTGACGAGACGGTCGAGTGGGTCCTGGGGCGGGATCTTCTGGCTGACGGCCTCAAGGGTTGTGCAGGCCACGCGGACGTCCGGATCTGGTCGGCAGCGGGGCGGGGCGACCAGTCGGTCTACATCGCCCTCGGGTCTTCCGCGGGCACCGCTCTGCTGGAGGCCCCCGTGCAGGAGATCCGCTCCTTCCTCCGGGAAACGGAGGCTCTGGTCCCCCGGGGTACAGAGTCCGGACACATCGACTGGGATGCCGAACTGGCACACCTGCTCCGCCCCGGCTGACCGACCACCATCCATGCTCAGAAAGCAAAGGAACCAGCGTCATGTCGCAGTACCAGCTCCGTGTCTACACCTTGCGCAGTCCCGACGCGCTCTCCGCCTACGAGAACGTCTGGGCCCGGCACATTCCCGGTATGGCTAAGCACCGGATCACCACACACGGCGTCTGGACGGTGCCCGCGGCACCCGGAAGCGGGACGCCCCGGCTGTACGCCCTCGTTTCCTACCGGGACGCCGACAACATGCGGGAGCGGCTGGAGGCGTACCTGTCGAGTCCAGAATTCCGCGCGGACATGGAGGGTTTCGACATCGGTCAGATCATCGATGTCGACGAGTCCGCACTGACGCCCACGGCCGACTCGCCCTTGCGATGACGTTCGACGCTCCTGCAGGTGACGCGACCAGAAGGGCAAGTCCCCTCAGGGCTCTTGCGGATCTGGGCGATCTCATCGCGGAGGTCCACCGGAGATGCGACACCACGCGTCCTGCAGGTCCGGAGCAGCACGACCGGATTGCCCGGTTGGCCGTCGCCGCGGAGCTCGCCGGCCAACTGCAGGAGCTGGCCCTTGCCTTGATCGAGGAACACGTCAAGCACTGTCGGACGCACGGCTCCTCGTGGGCCGACATCGGTGCCGTCCTGGGGGTGACTCGACAGGCGGTCCAGCAGCGCTTCAGCGGCGCGACCAAGCGCTACAGCCCCAATCGCTGACCAGCGCCACTCGGCTCCCGCAGGCCGCCGGTGTCTCGCCGAGAGCGGTCCGTGACGACCTGCTCATCGGTCTTGCCCAGCTCGGCCGCGGAGCAACCGCCGACATCCTGGCGCAGGCTCGCTTCGCCCTGTCCTGTCTCGGCGCCGGGCCTCGGGCAAACCGGCAGCGGCTGCTCCGGGACGGTCATCCTGCAGGGGACGGGTGGCTCCAAGTGCGTCGCAGGCTGGACTCGCCCGATCACGGGCGCGCCAGTCTGCAACGCCTTGGGACTCCCGACTCAGCGGCTGGCGTCCTGGCCGTTACGACCTGCGCCGAGCTGGCCCTCCAGGCCCGTGATGAGTGTGTCGATGACCAGACGGAACATGTGCTCCTGGTGAGGGCCTGCCTGGTCTGTGTCCGTGACCTCGTCGACGGCGGTCCCGGCCGGTTTGAGGCTCGCCCATTGCCGGAGAGAGCCGTTGAGTTCGGCGCTGAGGACACCGACGACGACGGCGACCATGAGAGCGGCGGTCTCCGACACCTCAGCCTGCGACACCCCTGCGGCGGCCACGATCGCAGTGAGCGCGGTCCAGAAGGGATCGTCGGGCTGGATGAAGTCCGGCTGGTGGCTGAACGAGTAGGCCAGCAGTTCGGGATGACGGTGCGCCAGGGTCCGGAAGTCCATCGCGAGCAGGCGGAAGCGCTCTTGCCACGGCGCGTCCTGCAGCGTCACGGTGCGGAACTGGGCGCCGACCATTCTCGTCACGCCGCGGAGCACGGCTTCCTTGTTCGGTACGTGGTGGTACAGCGACATCGGGTTCGCGTCGAGCACCGTGGCGAGTTTGCGCATGGTGAGCGCCTCGACCCCGTCCTCATCGATGAGCCGCAGGGCGGCGTCATAGATGCCTGCCTCGGTAAGCGGCACATCCCTTTTTCTGGTCCCCCGCGGGGGGCGCCTCACCTTCTTTTCCATATCACGTACGGTACCAGTTTCGTACGCTGTATGGAAGTGAGTCGAATCACTGCGTCACCGGCCTGCCTCGCGGGTTGCGCAGGGTTTCCGTACGGCGTACGGTACTAGTTCCATACGGCGTATGTTTCTGTTCTGGCGCAACAGCATCGACCTGCGCGACGCGCCCTTGCCCATCCCCTCCACGCCGAGGAGCAAGCCATGACCACGCACTCCGCGAACGACCTTCGCCCCATCCGCTCCCCCCGGGGCATACCCCTGCTCGGCCACACGCCGCAGATCCCCGCCACCAACCCGGTGGAGTACTTCAACGAGCTGTCCAAGCAGTTCCCCGAAGGCATCTACGGCATGGACATCGCCGGCATCGAGCAAGTCTTCGTCTACGACCCCGACCTGGTGGCCGAGGTCTGCGACGAGAGGCGGTTCTTCAAGCAGATCGAGAAGACGCCGCTGAACCATGTGCGGGACTTCACCGGTGCGGGCCTGTTCACCGCCCACCAGCATGAAGAGGAGTGGGCCATGGCCCACCGGATCCTGCTGCCGGCCTTCAGCCAGCGGGCCATGAAGACCTACTACGGGCAGATGCTGGAGATCGCCCGGAACCTGGTCGGCAAGTGGGAGAGCCGGGAAGGCCAGCCGGTCAACATCACCGACGACTACACCCGGCTCACCCTCGACACCATCGCCCTGTCCGGGTTCGGCTACCGCTTCCAGTCCTTCGACAAGGAGGAGCTGCATCCCTTTCTCAACGCGCTGCTGGAGGCGCTGATCGAGTCGCTACGGCGCTCACAGGAGCTGCCGATGATGACCAAGCTCCGCAAGGGCGACGACAGGAAGTACCGCGAAAACATCCAGCTCATGCGCGACCTGGTCGAGAGCGTGATCAAGGAGCGCCGCGAGGGCAAGGGCACCGGCGAGGAGGACCTGCTGGGACTCATGCTGGAAGCGACCGACCCGGACACCGGCAAGCTGCTTGCGGACGAGAACGTCCGCGACCAGGTGGTGACTTTCCTCATCGCCGGTCATGAGACGACCAGCGGCCTGCTCTCCTTCGCCACGTATTCGCTGATGCGCAACCCGCACGTCCTGGCGCAGGCATACGCGGAGGTCGACCGCCTGCTGCCGGGCGACACCATCCCGGACTACGACACGATCATGCAGCTCGATGTCATCCCGCGGATCCTGGAGGAGACCCTGCGCCTGTGGGCTCCGATCCCGATGATCGCCAAGGCGCCCATCGACGACACCGTCATCGGCGACCGGTACGAGCTGAAGAAGGGAACCAGGGCCAACATCCTCATGGGTGCGCTCCACACCCACCCTGGCGCGTGGGACCGGCCGGAGGAGTTCGACATCGACCGGTGGCTGCCGGAGAACCGCGCCGAGCAGCACCCGCACGCCTACAAGCCGTTCGGCAACGGTGTGCGTGCCTGTATCGGCCGGCAGTTCGCGCTCACCGAGGCCCGCCTGGCCCTGGCGCTGGTGCTGCAGAAGTTCAGGTTCTCCGACACCGCCGACTACAAGATGGACGTCCGCGAGGCGCTGACGCGCAAGCCCGGCGACTTCCAGCTCGTCGTCCGCAAGCGTCAGGAGCACCAGAGGACCGTCTTCGGCGCCGCCGACCTGCAGACCGGCGACACGCAGGCGCAGGCAGCGGTCAGCGGTGTCGGTGTGAACCTGACCGTCGCCTACGGCTCCAGCCTCGGTTCCTGCGAGGACCTGGCGCGCACCATCGCCGACCGCGGTGAGCGCTCCGGGTTCGGCACCACCCTGGTGAGCCTGGACGAGCTGGGCGACAACCTGCCCACCGAGGGCCTCCTCGCCGTCGTCGCCGCCAGCTACAACGGCAAGGCCCCCGACAACGCCCAGCGCTTCGACGACCTCCTCGCCGCCGGCCTGCCGGAGGGCTCGCTGTCGAACGTGCGGTTCGCACTGCTGGGCGCCGGCAACACCCAGTGGGTGGCCACCTACCAGGCATTCCCCAAGAGGATCGAGGAAGGTCTGCTGGCGGCCGGCGCCACCCCGGTTGTCGAACGCGGCATCGCGGACGCCGCCGGTGACTTCGACGGCATGGCCACTCGGTGGATGGACACCCTGTGGGCCACCCTGGCCGAGGAGTACGCCGCCGACACCTCCGAAGTGAGCGGCCCGCGCTTCCAGGTCCAGCTGCTCACCGAGTCCGACGTGCGCCCCGCCATCGTCTCCGAGCAGGCGTACCCGCTCACGGTGGTGGCCAACGAGGAGCTCGTGGCCGACGCGACCGGCCTGTGGGACTTCCGGATCGAGCTGCCGCGCCCGTCCGCGAAGTCCATCACCTTCGAACTGCCTGACGAGGTCACCTACGACACCGGCAACCACCTGGCCGTCTTCGCCAAGAACGAAGTCCCCTTGGTGGAGCGCGCGCTGAAGCGGCTCGGAGTCGACTACGGCCAGGTCCTCCGGCTCGAGCAGCCGGCCGGGGGCCGCACCCACCTGCCGGTCGGTACCCCCGTCACTGCCGGCATCCTGCTCACCGAGTTCCTGGAACTGCAGGACGTGGCCACCCGCTCCCAGATCCAGACCCTGGCCGAGTACACCCAGTGCCCGTGGACCCGGCCGCAGCTGCTGGCGTACACCGCCGACACGGAGGAGGCCGAGGAGCGCTACAGCAAGGAGATCCTCGGCAAGCGGATCTCCGTGCTGGGCCTGCTGGAGCGCTTCGAGGCGGTCGAACTGCCGCTGGCGGTCTTCCTGGAGATGATGGGCCCGATCCGCCCTCGCTTCTACTCCATCTCCTCCGCCCCGTCGGCCAACCCGCGCCATGTGCGCCTGACCGTCGGCCTGCTGGAAGGGCCGGCCCTGTCCGGCGACGGCCAGTACCGCGGCACCTGCTCCTCCTACATCGCCGGCCTCGAGCCCGGGGACGTCGTCTACGGCTACGTCCGTGTGCCCTCCCCGACGTTCGCCCCGCCCGCCGACCCCACCACGCCGCTGATCCTCATCGGCCCCGGCACCGGCATCGCGCCGCTGCGCGGGTTCCTGGAGGAGCGGGCCCGGCAGCACGCAGGCGGCATGCAGGTCGGCCTGTCGCAGGTCTTCGTCGGCTGCCGCCACCCGGAGCACGACTACTTCTACCGTCAGGAGATGCAGGACTGGGAGCAGGCCGGGATCGCGCAGGTCCACACCGCCTTCTCCGCGGTGACCGGCCACCCCGCCCGGTTCGTGCAGAACGCCATCGCGGGCGCCGCCGACACGGTATGGCAGGCCATCGAGGACGGTGCGTACCTCTACGTCTGCGGTGACGGCCGCCGTATGGCACCCGCTGTCCGCGAGGCACTGGCCGCCATCTACCGCCAGAAGACCGGCTGCGGCGACGAGAGGGCCCAGCAGTGGCTCGCCGAGCTCGAAGCCGCCGAGCGTTACCAGCAGGACGTCTTCGCCTGACCGTCGCACGCCGTGCAGACGTGCGACTCCCGGCCGCCGGGAGGCGTGCGGCATCCTCCGCTGCCGGCCGTACGCCTCCCGGCCACCACAAGCCACTCGAAACATCCCATGGCACCCATGTCCCCAGCCTCGGGCGGTGCCGCTCAGAGAAAGCAGATCTTCATGGACACCATGCTCGCCGGACGCTTCCACCTGGACAGCAAGAAGTTCGCCGTGGAGGAGGTCCCCATCCCCGTGCCGGGCCCGGGCGAGGTCCTCATCGAGGTGAAGGCCGCGGGCGTCTGCCTCTCGGACGTCCACCTGATCGACGGCTCCCTCGTCCCGCTGTTCGCCGCCTCCGACACGGTCACCGTCGGCCACGAGGTCTCCGGTGTGGTCCACACGCTCGGCCCCGACCTCAGGCGCGGCCTGCCGGTCGGCACCCGTGTCACTTTGGAGGCCGGCAAGACCTGCGGCACGTGCGCCGGATGCGTGCGCCGCCGTCCCTGCACCCGGATGCTCACCGCCGGCATCGACTACGACGGCGGCTGGGCCGAGTACGTGATCGCCCGTGAGGACACCCTCATCCCGATCCCCGACAGCCTCCCCTTCGACCAGGCCGCGATCATCCCCGACGCGGTCTCCACCCCCTATGCCGCCGTCGTCACCACCGCAGGTGTCCGTCCCGCCCAGTCCGTCGGCGTCTGGGGCGTGGGCGGAGTCGGTGCTCACAACGTCCGCCTCGCCCGCCTGGTCGGCGCCGCCCCGATCATCGCCGTCGACCCGCTGCCCAGCGCCCGCGAACGCGCGCTGGCCTTCGGCGCCGACTACGCCCTGGACCCGGCCGCGCCCGACTTCGCCGACCAGGTCCGCGCGGCCACCGAAGGACGGGGCCTGGACTTCGCCTTCGACTGCGCCGGCGTACCCGCCGTGCGCGAGCAGGCCGCCTCCGTGCTCGGCCTGGGCGGCTCCCTGATCCTGGTGGGCATTACCCCCAGGCCGCTCACCATCACCGAGGGTCTGACCTTCAACTACATGTGCAAGCAGGTCCGCGGTCACTACGGCGGCAGCCCCGAGTCGGTGTCCGAACTGGTGCGGCTGACCGCGGCAGGCCGCCTCGACCTGGCCCCCTCCATCACGGACCACATCCCGCTGGTGGACGCGGCCGACGCGGTCAGCCGTCTGGAGAACAAGGTCGGCGACCCGATCCGCCTCATCCTCGTCCCCTGACGCCTGTCAGCAGGACATCGAGCCACCCTGGGCAGGGGTGAGTCGGGCGCCGGTGCGTGAGGGAGCACCGGCGCCCGCGGTTCTCCGGCAACCGTGGAGAGAGACAGCCGTGCAGACGACCGACATCATGGGCCGTGCTCCGCAGCGCAGGGATGCCCATTCCAACCGCAGACGCATCCTCGCGGCCGCCCGGCAGAGACTGCTGGAGGACCCCGACGCGAGTCTCGAGTGCATCGCCGAGGCGGCCGGCGTCGCCCGGCGCACCCTGTACGGACACTTCTCCGGCCGGCAGGCGCTGATCGCCGACCTGATCCAGGAAGCAGGCGGCGAACTCCAACAGGCGTTCTCCGCAGGTCGTATCGCGGATGCCGACCCGATCGAGGCGATGACGCGGATGGTGCTGGCGGCATGGGCGGCGGGCGATCACTACCGCATGCTCTTGGCCTTGGGTCGGCGCTGCCCGGGCGAGGACGCGTTCCGTGCCCCCCTCGCACCGGCCCGCGAAGCGGCCGTCGCGACCCTACGGCGCGGTCAGCGTGAAGGCGTCTTCGCGGACCTTCTTCCCGCCCCCGTACTCGCTCAGGCGCTGGAGGCACTGGTGCTGGCCCTCGCCGAGGAGAACGCCGGGTGCCCGTGGGCGGACCCCACGGGTGCGGCCGCAGCGGCTGCGTTCCTCGTGGCCGCCGGCGTGGCACCACAGGCGGCTGCGCTCCGGGTGCGGGACGTTGTCAGGCGGATTCGGGCAGCGGGCGCCGGGTGACCTCGTGCGCGTCGTCCGGGGGGACGCCGAGCATGCGCAGGACCATCTCGGCCAGGTCGGCGGCGGCTTCGTCGCCGTCGAGGTCCGGGCGGTCCAGCCGGAGAGCCACCAGGGACAGCAGGGTGCCGCCCAGGGCGGACAGGGCGGTGGCCGCGTTGGCGCAGGTGAAGCGGCCCGATGCGATGCCGATCTGCAGATCGCGCAGGGCGCGCGGGGAGAGGCCGCGGTCGGAGTGGATGTGGGACAGGCCGCGGTCGCGCAGGATCCGCATGAGTTCGGGGTGGGAGTCGGCCATCCGGGCGGCGAGCCGGAAGCCGGCCGCGACCAGCTCGGCCGGATCGTCGATGCCTTCCACGCGTTCGTCGATGACCTGCCCGAACTCCTCCAGGGCGTCGGTTACCGCGGCGTCGAACAGCTCCGTCTTGGACGCGAAGTGGTTGTAGAAGGATCCGAATCCGACGTCCGCGCGCTCGGCGATGGCCTGGATGCTGGCGCTGGTGTCGCCGGTCTCCGCGAGGATCTGCCGGGCTGCGCGGACGAGGGCCTGACGGGTTTCGGCGCGGCGCCGCTCGAAGCGGTTCTGGGGCGGGGCTGACGTCGGCATACGGATCAGTGTAACCGTCGCCCCGATGACTCTGCCATTACTGATGAGATCCTCAACTATCTGGGCGGTACCCATTGACTGAGGGAAGCAGCAGAGTTGATTATTTCCTCATTACAGCAGTGTTGCCTGGAGGACACCATGTCCCACATCCCCGTTGACAAGGGCGGTCCACTGACGCCCCACCAAGACCTCCACAGTGAGCAGGGCGCCCTGCGCGGCGAGCACCCCGGACGAGCCCAAAACCCCGTGATCAAGGTGGCGGACCTGGCCTGGCTCGAGTTCGAGAAGCCGGACCTGGACCGGGCCGAGGTGTTCGCCCGTGACTTCGGCTTCGCGATCGCCGCCCGCACCCAGCACGAACTCTGGCTGCGCGGCACGTTCGCGGGCTCACCCTGCATGCTCATCCGGCGCGGGCGCGCCTCCCGCTTCCTCGGGCCGGCTTTCCGCGCGGCCGAGCGGGCCGATGTGGACCGGCTGGCCGCCGCCGTCGGACACGGCGTCCGGGACATCGACGTCCCCGGCGGCGGCCGGTCCGTCGCCCTGTTCGATCCCTCGGGCCTCCCGGTCCGGGTGGTGCACTGCGCCCAGCCGCTGCCCGCGCTGCCGGAGCAGCCGCCGCTGACCCTCAACACCGGCACCGAACCCCGCCGTACGAACGCCACCCAGCGCCCGCCGCGCGAACCCTCCCGCATCCAGCGCCTGGGCCACGTCGTGCTGGAGACCCGGACGTTCGCCCGCACCCTGGACTGGTATCTGGACACCCTCGGGATGATCGTGTCCGACTTCCTGTTCCTGGACGGGCAGCGCGGGCGCGGGCCCACCATGGCGTTCATTCGCTGCGACCAGGGCAGCCTCCCCGTGGACCACCACACTCTCGCCCTGCACCTAGGGCCCGGTACCGGCTACGTCCACTCCGCCTACCAGGTCACCGACCTCGACGCGATCGCCGTCGGCGGGGAGTACCTGGCCGAGCGCGGCTACCAGCGCAGCTGGGGGATCGGCCGGCACATCCAGGGCAGTCAGCTCTTCGACTACTGGCGTGACCCCGACCGCTTCATGCTGGAGCACTTCGCCGACGGCGACCTGTTCTCCTGCGACCTCGAACCCGGATGGGCACCGATGTCGGCAAGCGGCCTGGCCCAGTGGGGCCCGCCTGTCACCCGCGACTTCCTGGGCACCAGCCCCTCTCCCGCCAAGCTCCGCGAGGTCATGACGGCCCTGCGCGGCGACAACGAACTCGACCCGGCACGCCTGCTGGGACTGATGAAAGCGATGAGCTCATGAGCACCAACGTTCTGCGCACCCCTGGGGGAGGCTGGTGGGCCGTCCGGGACGAGCGCGCCGTCCGCATCGAGACCAAGGCGGTCACCACGGCCGAGCTGCTCGCCGACCGGGACGCCGTGCGGGAAGCCGCGGCCTCCGGCGAAAGCGGCACGCCCGTCGCCGACCTCGTGGCACTGCCCCCGGTCACCACCCCCTGCCGCGTGGTGGCCCAGATGGTCAACTACCGCAGCCACGCCAAGGACTCCGGGTTCACCGGCGACATACCGCCCACCTTCTTCCGCAAGGCGTCCGGCTCGGTCAGCGGCCCGCACGAGCCGATCGCCCGCCCCGCGCACGTGAACTTCCTCGACTACGAGGTGGAACTCGGCCTCGTCATGGGCGCGCCGCTGCCCGTAGGCACGGTGGTGGAGGAGCGGGACCTGCCGTCGTATGTCGCCGGGCTCGTCCTCACCAACGACGTCAGCGCCCGCGACGTCCAGCTGACCAAGACCCAGTTCTACGAGAGCAAGTCCTATCCGACCTTCACCCCGACGGGGCCGTACCTGGCCCTGCTGGAGCCCGAGGACTTCGCCCGGCTGATCGACCTACGGCTGCGGCTGAACGTCAACGGTGTACCGCGCCAGGACCGCACCCTCGCCGACATGATCGTGCGACCGGCGCAGGCGCTCACCCTGCTCGCCCGCTTCCAGACCCTCGCCCCGGGCGACCTGCTGCTCACCGGCACACCCGGCGGCACCGCTCTGAAGGCCCCGCCCAAGCCGGTCGAGAAGATCGCCGCTCTGCTGCCGCCCGCGCTGAAGTGGAAGGCGTTCTTCAAGGGCCAGGCGAAGAATCCCCTGTACCTGCGCAACGGTGACCTCGTCACCGCCACCATCGCCACCCCCGACGGGCACATCGACCTGGGCGAGCAGCGGACCGCTGTGGCGGACGCGAGGTGAGCGCCGCATCTCGGATTCCAGTGGTGATCATCGGCGCGGGACCCGTCGGAGTCACCGCCGCGCTCCTGCTCGCCAGGCACGGAGTGACCAGCCTCGTCCTGGAACGCCACCAAGACGTCTACCCCCTGCCGCGCGCTGTCGTCGTGGACGACGAGGTGCGCCGGATCCTGCAGAGCGTCGGCGTCCACGAGGAATTCGCCGCCCTCGCCCGGCCGGCGCGCGGGCTGCGGCTGCTGGACGCCCGGCACCGCGTGATCGCCGAATTCGCGCGATCCCGGCACGGCCGTCACGGCTTTCCCCAGACCAGCATGTTCGACCAGCCGGACCTCGAGCGTCTGCTGCGCGACGCCCTGGCGCGCCGCCCGGAGTGTGAGCTGCGGGGCGCAGTGGAGGTCGTCTCCGTCACGCACAGCACCGACGGGACGGCTCCGGTCCGGGTCAGCTTCCGCCGCGAGGGCAGCGAAGAGGAAGAGCACGTCTGGGCCGATGCCGTCCTCGGCTGCGACGGCGCCGGCAGCCTCACCCGCGACACCATCGGCGCCGCATGGGAGGACCTGCACTTCGAGGAGAGCTGGCGAGTCATCGACGTGCGCACCAGCCGACCGGTGCGGACCTGGGAAGGCGTCGACCAGATCTGCTGCCCCACCCAGCCCGCCACCTTCATGCGCCTCGGCGAGGACCGCTATCGCTGGGAGTTCCGGCTGCCCGCCGACGTGCACCTGGACGGCCCGGACGGCCGGGAACGCCTGCGCGAGCTGGTCGCCCCGTGGTTGGACGTGCCGTCCGGCGCCGCGGGGGCCGACGACTTCGAGGTGATCCGGCAGGCTCAGTACACCTTCAGGGCCCGCCTCGCCGACCGGTGGCGCAAGGGACGCGTCTTCCTGCTGGGCGACGCCGCCCACCTCACGCCTCCCTTCATCGGCCAGGGTCTGTGCGCGGGCCTGCGTGATGCCCGAAACCTCACCTGGAAGCTCGCCCGGGTTCTCCGGCAGGGCGCGGGGGAGGGGCTTTTGGACACCTACGAACGTGAGCGCAAACCGCACGCCCGCCACGTGATCCGGCTCGCGGTGGCCGTCGGCTGGGCCATGACGGGTGGACAGGACCGCGGTGCGGCCCTGCGCCGAGCCGTCGTCGGCGCGGCATGCCGCCTCCCCGGCGTGACCGCGGCGGTGAGCCGCGACCTCAGCCCCGCGCTGAGGGCCGGCCCCTTGGTACGGCGCCGCCCCGGCTTCGTCGGTCGCGGTCTTACCGGCACCATCTGCCCGCAGCCCTGGGTGATCGTCGACGGCAAGCGGATGCGCCTGGACGACGTCCTGGGAGACTCCTTCGCCCTCCTGACCGCTGTGCCGCCCACCGCGCACATGGCGGCCGTGGCCACGGCACTTGACGCAGCCACCCTCCACGTCGACGACCTGGACGACGACGGCACGCTGGCCGCCTGGCTGGCACGCGGCCGGGCGGACGCCGCCCTGCTGCGCCCCGACCGCGTCGTGATGGACACCGTCCCCGCCGGGACCGGCCACTTCCCGGACCCCACCGCCTGGGCCGCCCTGCTCCACCCGGCCCGCACCGTCACCGATGCCCGGCCCGACCCCCTGCCGAGGAGCACCGCACCATGACCACCCCGCATCCGGAACCGTTCCTGCCGCCCGACCCGGCGACGGCCACCGGCAGCCGCATCGCGGATTTCGCCCGCTGGGCCGCCCGGCACCAAGGCGTCGAAGGGATCCAGGACCCCGGCGACTACGAAGCCCTGCATCACTGGTCCGTCACCGACCTGGAGGGATTCTGGACGGCGGTGTGGGACTACTTCGACATCGACGCTGCCACCCCGTACGAGCAGGCGCTGGCCGAGGAGACCATGCCCGGCGCCCGCTGGTTCACGGGCGCCACCCTCAACTACGCCCACCACGCGCTGCGCAACCTGCACCCGGACGCACCCGCGATCACCGCACTGGACGAGACAGGAACCGGCTACGAGATCACGGGCCGACAGCTGCGCGCCCAGGTCGCCTCCGTCGCGGCCACCCTGCGCGACCTGGGCGTCGGCCAGGGTGACCGGGTAGTCGGCTACCTGCCCAACACCCCCCACGCCGTCATCGCCTTTCTCGCCACGGCCAGCCTGGGCGCGGTGTGGTCGGTGTGCGGCCAGGACTACGCCCCCAAGGCCGCAGCCGACCGCTTCGCGCAGCTGGAACCGACCGTGCTCCTCACCGCGGACGGCTATCTCTTCAACGGCACGCGGCAGGACCGCCGCGCCGCCTCACTCGACCTCGCCCAAGCCCTTCCCACGGTGAAGGCCACGGTGCTCGTGGACCACCTGGGCCTGACCTGGCCCGAGACCGGGCACAGCAGCCTGACGGTGCCCTGGGAAGACGCCGCCACGCGCACCGAATACCTCACCATCACGCCGGTGCCGTTCGACCATCCGCTGTGGATCGTCTTCTCCTCCGGTACCACCGGCCTGCCCAAGGGCATCGTCCACGGCCACGGCGGCGTCCTGCTCGAACACCTCAAGATCCTCGGCCTGCACTGCGACCTGGGCGTCGGGGACCGCCTGCTGTGGTACACCACCACCCACTGGATGATGTGGAACCTGGTCGTCTCCACCCTGCTGACCGGCGCCACCACCTGCACCTACGACGGCAGTCCCGCGCCGGTTCAGCGCCCGGGCATCCTCTGGGAGCTGGCGTCCCGCCACACAGTGACCGTCTTCGGCACCAGTCCCCAGTACCTGCTGGCCATGGCCAAGCTGGGCATCGAGCCCGCCGTGCACGACCTGTCGGCCATCCGGGCCATCGGCAGCACCGGTTCCGCCCTGCCCGCCTCCGCCTACCCCTGGGTCCGCGACCACGTGGGCGCCGGTATCCAGCTGGCCTCCACCAGCGGCGGCACCGACGTCGTCTCCGCCTTCGCCGGCAGCGCCCCCACGACCCCCGTCTGGGCAGGCGAGGTGTCCGCCCCCAACCTCGGCGTCGCGCTCGCGGCGTACGACGGCGCAGGACGGCCGGTCGTCGACCAGGTCGGCGAGCTGGTCGTCACCCGCCCCATGCCGTCCATGCCGCTGTACTTCTGGAACGACCCCGACGGCAGCCGCTACCGCGACGCCTACTTCACCGCCTACCCGGGCGTATGGCGGCACGGCGACTGGATCACCCTCACCTCCCACGGCTCGGTGATCGTCCACGGCCGCTCCGACGCCACTCTCAACCGCAACGGCGTACGCATGGGCAGTGCTGACATCCACGACGCCGTCGAACGCCTCCCCGAGATCACCGAGGCCCTCGTCATCGGCACGGAGGAACCCGACGGTGGCTACTGGATGCCCCTGTTCGTCGTCCCCGCGCCCGGTGTCACACTGGACGACACTCTGCGCGAGAAGATCCGCGACGCCGTCCGCACCGGCGCCTCGCCCCGCCACGTCCCCGACGAGATCATCGCGGTGCCGGCCATCCCGCACACCAGGACCGGCAAGAAGCTCGAGGTCCCGCTCAAGCGCCTCTTGCAGGGCGCGCCCGCCGAGCAGGTCCTCAATCCCTCCGCGGTCGACAACCCGGACCTGGTCGCCTACTTCGCCGATCTGGGAGCCGACCGCCGCCAGGCCCGTCACCCGCACACCGACAAGGACGCTTCATGAGCCTTTCCGCCGCCCTGGCCTGCCCGATCGTGCTGATCTTCACCCTGCTGGGCGTAGCCAAGACGCTGGCGCTCGGCCCGATGCCCGAGCTGGCCGCCCACGCCGGCTTCACCACCGCCTCCTACCGGGTGATCGGCGCGTTGGAGCTGGCAGGCGCCATCGGTGTGGCCCTCGGTCCGGTCCTGCCGCTGTTCGCAGAGCTGGCCGGCCTCGGCCTGCTGATGCTGCTCACCGGCGCGGTGATCACGCATGTACGCAAGAAGGATGGGCTGGCCAAACTCGTCCCTGCGGCGCTAAGCATCGCACTGGTGGCCTGGTACCTCGTGCTCCTTGCCGACGTCAGCTGACGGCCTGCCGCGTGACCGGTGATTTCACAGCAGGGGGCTCTGGTCGTGCCGTCGACGTCACGCAGTCCTGTTCGCGAGCCCACGCCGGCGCTGGCAGACTGAAGTCGTGTTCTGGCCGATGGCCGCTACCAACCAGTACGCGTCCTCAGCTCTCGCCGGCGCCAGTGTCGTGTCGACATGTGCGTTGCTCTTCACCGTCGCGTCGTTCTGGTGGCTCAACGCGAGACAGGGACGCCTCAAGGCGTGGGAGCCGCACGCTTTCGCAGCGATCGTCCACTCGTCCACGGCCCGCCTGCGACTTCCGCTCGTCCTTCACAACACGGGCCCCAAACCGATCATCGTGCAGGACCTCATCCTGACCTTCCCCGACGAGACCGCCTCACATCTGCCCCTCCTGTGGGTGTCCTCGCCGTCTCGTCTTCAGCCGGGTCCGGACGAGGAAGCGAAGCTCCCGGCCGGCTTCGTCGTGGCGGGTCGGGAGGCGCAACAACTCTTCCTCGAGTTCGAGGCACCCTTTTCCGGACTCCTTCCGGAGGCTCGAGACTACAAGGCGCAGATACAGGTGAGGGTCGGCCACCGCAAGGGATGGCGTCCACTCCTGACGTTCACCTTGAGGGCCGCCAATATCGTCGATCGCCACCGCTACACCGTGTACAGCAATGCGCCGGTGGAATTGACGAAGCAGGATCGCAAGAGAGCAGACGCTGCGCTGCTGGAACTGCTGGAAGAGCATGGACACACCTCCGCCCCCGACAACAGGAGTCAGCAAGACTCGCCGGATGATGACGGCGAGCCCGGCATGGGGCGAGGAGGCTAGCGGCCACCACGCGCATCCTGGCCCGTCTCCGCCCGGACGATCGCCCTCGAGCACTCGCCGGCCCCGCGGGTCGCAACGGGTGACCGTTGCGCGAACCGGGCGACGGCACCAACTTTCGGTTTCGCTTCGTCCCGGTTCAGGGGATCTGGTGGGCTATGGGTGACTACAGCGACAGCATCACCGTGCATGTGCCCTCTGACCGGCTCTTCGCCTACCTCTCCGACGTCCAGCACCTGCCCTCCTACATGCCGCGGCTGACCTCGGCACGCCCTCAGGAGGGTGACAAGGTGACCGTCACTGCGCACATCGACCCTCCGGGGGCGCCGGAGCGGGACGTCACCAGCGAGGCATGGCTGCGTGTGCGGGAGGAGGGAAAAAGCCTGGAGTGGGGCGCGCCTGGCTCGCACGACTACCACGGCCGCTTGCACGTCGAGGACGGTGAGGAAGACGGCACCTGCCGTCTGACGGTCGAACTCCACACCGAGCACACAGAGGGCGAGCAGGTCGGTCAGGGCATTCAGGAAGCACTGAACGGCCTCAAGCGGTCGGTCGAGAGTGCCGAACGCTGACCCAACTCCCGTTGGGTGCCCGGGACCCGTTCGGTCAGCACTCCGACGGTGGTCGTCCGCACAGGCCACGCCTTGTTCGCGTGGACAGCACACGAGCAGCTTCACCGGTCGAGTGGAACACCGCAGCCCTGCGAAGCGAACAGTGGCGCCGCCGAATTGCTGAGGCCCGAGAGACTTTGAACGCCTTGCTGTCCGATGCCGTTCCTTGCTCATGGAGCGATCGTGGACGGGATAGAGCTACGGATCAGAAGGCCGCGTTAGAGACCGAAGGCTCCACCCTCGATGAGGATCAGCAGTCCGATGGCGATCAGGACGACCGGCAACAGGATGTGCCCCCACCGACTGAGCGCCTTGGCGACCAGAGGGCGAGTGGCGAAGAAGCGCCCCGCGAAGCACCACACAGCGACGAGGATCAAGAACACGAGGGCGTACACGCTCATGCCGCCCACACCGGCTGTGGCGAAGACGGGGACGTAGACGCCGATGTTGTCCCCGCCGTTGGCGAAGGTGACCGCTGCGACCTCCAGCGCTTTCGGGCCGCCCTCCTTCGCCGCTTCCTCGTCGTCTTCGTCGCCCCGGTGCTTCCAGGCCTGCCAGGCCGCCTTGAGTCCCAGCGCCAGCGGCAGCAAGCCGAGGTAGGGGATGGCCGACTCGGGCAGCAAGGTCGCGCCGAACGCGGCGGCGACGGCTACGGCGAGGATGGCGGCGAAGCCGAGGTACTGCCCCAGCACGATCCGGCTTGTGGCGCCGGGGTGTCCCGGTCCCTGAGCGAAGAACAACGACAGGATCAGGATGTCGTCGATGTTGGTGACAGCGAACAGGCCGGCCGCCTGTCCGACGATGCCCAGGTCCACGGAAACGGCCCCTCCCGCTCGGTTTCCTCGGACCCTACCGGCCGTGCGCCGGCTCGCCGACGGCCAGGCCCAGCACGAAGGGGCGCGAACCCTGATGACTGCGTGGCCCGCGTCGGAGAGCCAGCGCCCACCCCCCCCATTGACCGCGGACCTCGAAGGTGCCCGGAGTTCACGTGAGACCGACGAGGGGCGCGCTGGGTTGCCAGGAGACGGGCAGGACGACGTCGACGCCGTCACGGTGGGCCAAGGGCAGCAGCCGGTTCATGGTGGTGCCGAGGTCATCGAGCAGGTAGGGCATGGGGCGCAGTGGCCGGTCCAGGCTGAGGAAGAAATCGTCCCAGTGCACCAGGATGACTCGCCTGGCCCCGGTCCTCACCACGACCTCGTCCCAGTAGGTGTGAAGAAACTCGGCGGGCTGTTTACCCAGCATGCCGACGCCCAGGTAGATGACGTCGGCGCGGTGACCGCGAAGCGCGCCGGGCCGGAAGTTGGCGCTGGCTTGCAGGAGCACGCGGCCGTGGGGGTGGGTGACGAGCACGGAGTAGGCGGTGCCGGTCTTCCACGAACCGGCGCGGGCCGGCGGCACCAACGGCCGTTCAACGGTGCCCGGATAGTGGTCGCCCGGGCTGTGCACGGAGTCCAGGAAGGTCAGCGTGAAGCTGCCGTACGTGGCGGTGTCGCCGTCGCCCACCACCCGCAAGGACGACTCGGGAACTCCCAGGCCGCGCCCGATGTTGGCGGTGGACTCCGAGCCGACCAGTTCGGCGCCGGTCTCCAGCGCCCATACCGGTGCGTCCAGGGCGTGGTCGTAGTGGGAATGTGCGCACACCACAGCGGCGAGGGCGCTCATCCGAAGCCGCTGGATGGCGGCACGGACCAGCGCTCGGTCTGGGGCGATCTTGCCCATTCCCACTCGGAGCATCCCGGGGCGGGTGACGAACCCGTCACTGAGCACCGAGGTCTGTCCGTCCGACAGCAGCACAGAGCAGGTGCCCAAGAAGTGAGCGATCAGCCCCTCATGGTGCGTTGCAGTGCGCTGCTGGTAAGGCAGGTAGGGCCGCAGATTCGGGCGACCGATCGGCACCTTCATACGATCATTCTCAGGCCCCACAGGTAGGAGAGCCAGGTCAGGATCTCGTGTGTCCTCTCACAACGGCCCCCATTGCGCGTCCCTGTGGGTAAGCGCGGGCGGCCTTCAGTGAAGGGCACCCGACCAAGTTGGCTGGTCAGGGGCCGATCTAGCGCTACCGCGGGGTCAGGACGCAGAGCGAATGGCCGTCGTCGGGATCTCCGACATATGTCCAGAGCTTCAGTGTCTTGCCGTCTCGCAGGGCCTCGTAGGTGGAGCTCACGCGATCAGCTTCGAAGGACACCGTGACGCTGCTCTGCCCGTCCGAGTCATCCTCGTCCCAGGTACCCGATCCCGACCGCGGTTCGTTCTGCGGCCCGTAAGCATCGATGTCGTAGTCACCGCAGACGTCATCGGCGGTGAACGTTCCATCCGGCTTCAGCTCCAGCCTTCCGCCCTTGCCGTCACCCCACACAGTCGCTGCCTGCGATCGGGATAGCTCGGCCTGCTTGCCGTCAGGAACTGGCGGGAAAGCGAACCTGCCACATGCGACGAGGGCGAACGCGACGGGAGTAAGGACCAGGACCGCCCGACAGGAACGCAACTCACGCCACCCCAACACTTCACGCAGGACACACAACGACCGGGTTCGGCCAGTCCTCGAACAGGTGCACGTCATCTTGGCAGCATTATTGAACATGTTCAACTTCTCGGTGCGGCCCGTGCACAGAAACGGGTGCTGCTCCGGACCGCGCGGTCGGCCCCCGGCGCTACAGTCGCACTGCTGCCTGGCAGTCGCACAGGTCCGTGCCCCCGCCGTGTTCGATCGACCGGTGGCCAAGGGGGAGCCGCCGGGGGGGTGTCGGCCAAGGGGGAGTCGCCGGTGGGGTGTCGGCCAGGATCAGGGAACTCACGCGTCGGCCCCGGCCCGCTCGCGGACCAGGCGGCGGAGCCGGTCGTGGAACTCGCGGACCAGATCGTGGTTGCGCCAGCGCCGGAAGAACGCGTAGACCCGGTCCGACGGTGGGAAGTGGCAGGCATGGCCCGCCACTTCGTGCCGTTGTCGACCAGGTGGCGGATCGCGTCCAGCATCGCGCGGTGGCCATAAGCCTCCGGTTGCCCGCCCCGGCCCCGCAGCCGGCACGGCACCGGCAGCAGTGGCCGGACCACCGCCCACTCGGCCTCCGACATGTCGGTGGGATACCGACGCGCGCGCCCCGTGGTCTCTGGCGTTCCCGAACCTGTGAGCCAGACGGTCAAACGCGAGAGTGGCCGAAGTGGACCCCACTCCCGCGTTGCCGTAGAAATGCGACAACAGGGCCCCCTGGACCGCACGTTGGCTTCGACACCCTTCGAGCTACCAAGAGGCCCTGCTCTCATGCACGGCAGCCGCCGCAGTCACCCGATCGACTGACTTCTCGACGAGATCGGGACGACGGCAGTCGCGTCGCTTCTCGTGATCGCTGGGACGGACAAATTCGCACTGCCCTCCAGGTAGACGGTCGGCTTGGTGACGCCCCGAGGCCGCCTCGCGGGTTTGAGCCCGGTGTCGCGACTGACGAACCTGGCGAAGAGTCGTGTCCTACCGGCTCGAGGCGCACCCAACCGCCCCCGCTACGTCCTACTTCTCCTCCGGCTCCCAGGCGCGGAGCAGGTCGAGCAGCCCTGCGTCTCCGTCCACGTGCAAGGAGTCGGCCTGGATCCGGTCGTACAGGTAGAGGACCAGCTCACTGGCCGTGCCGTGGACGGATGCGCCGGCTGCGTCCGAGTCCTCGCCGGTCGCGGCGGTGGGCGCGGGGATGCGGCTGGTGCGTGCGCCGTCGCCGTCGACGGTGAGGCGCCAGGAGCGGCCCTCGGCGGCGTGGAAGTCGAAGGCCGTGGGCTTGTGCGGCCAGGCACTCGGCGTTGCGCAGACGGTGAACAGGAACTCCTCCACACCGTCGAGTGCCAGCTCGGCCGGCAGCGGCTGCGGGGCGCCCCCGGCGAGCTGGGCGTCGTAGGTGTGCACCGCGGTCTCCTGGACCCGGTGCCGGGCGGTGCCGCCGGCGGTCTGCGGTGACTGCGACGCGGGCCACCACGTCCAGCAACCGCTTTCCGGTCCCGCCGCGCGCAGGGCGCCCAGCAGAAGCTGTGTCGACGCGTCCAGCCAGGCCAGCAGGGCCTCACGCTCCTGCGGCACTTCCAGCGCGGCGCGCGCGGCGACGGCCTCGGCCGGGGGCGCGTCGGCGGGCCCCGCGCCGACGATGGCGGCCCAGAAGCGGTCTCCCCCGCCCAGGTGCTTCACCAGATCGAACAGCGTCCACCCCGGGCAGGTCGGCACCTGTGCGTCGAGACCGGGCGCGGCGGCTACCACGGCGCGGAAGGCCGTCGACCGTTCATCGATCAGTCGCAACAGGTCGGGGAACTCAAGATTCTCTTCCACACCGGATGTCTATCACCGTGCTCCGGTGATCGGACAGCGATTTTCACAGTCGCCGCCGGTTGGCCATTGCGGAACTCGCCGCGCGGCCTGGCACCTCGGCGACGTGACAAACAGAGGCCTCCCAGCAGGCCGACCCAGCTCAACATAAAAGGGGCAGTTAACGGGGGCAACTACCCCCCGCCCCGCAAGGACGAGAGACCCGCACACGGTGCGGGTTCTGGTTGAACCAGTGGACGCACATGACGGGAGGGGAGTACAGCGGTCACGGCGCGCGCGATCGGCCCGCCGAGCGGGTGACCGCGGCACCCTGACGCAGGGCGCGAGGGATCACGGCGACCTCGTGCGACCGGCATCTCCTACGCCGTCGAGGTCGACAGCGACGCGCCCCAAGCGCTCATCGCGGCGTTGGTCGCGACCGTCCGCTGTCGCAGACGCGGCGGCCTCGCGCCGCGGTAATTGGATGGCGCGTATCGAGCAGTGCGCCCACCCTGGTCCTGTGCCAGAACCCAAGTACCGGATACGAGCACTGCACTCGGACTCCACGATCACCGTCTACCAGGCGTACGCCCCGGAGATAGGCCTGCCGGCAGCCCGGGAGGGCCGCTTCCCGGTGGTGTGGCAGCGGGACCGGATGACATGGATCAAGCCGTCGTTCCTCTGGATGATGTACCGCTGCGGATGGGGCACCAAAGCAGGGCAGGAGACCGTCCTCGCCATCGAGATCTCGCGTGACGGCTTCGAGTGGGCGCTGAAACACGCTTGCCTGTCCCACTACGAGCAGGGCCTCCACGCCGACCGCGACACCTGGAAGCGCCAACTGAAGCGCGCCCCTGCCCGGGTGCAATGGGACCCCGAACGCGACCTGCACCTGCGGCCGTTCTCCCACCGGTCGCTCCAACTCGGCCTTGCCGGCGAAGCGGCCCGCCTCTACGCCGACGAGTGGACCGTCTCCATCACCGACATCACGCCGCTGGCCCACACCATCCACGCGCATGTACAGGCCGGTGAGCTCGACGCCGCCCGGCAACTGCTACCCCGCGAACGTCCTTACCCCATGGCCGACGGGAGCCTGACTCACCTGACGAACGAACCGTGCCACGATCAGTGAAGTGGCCGTAGGCGAGGACGTCGGGTAGGGACCGGGACAGGCAATTTGACCCGGCCCGGGGACAGGTGACTGGTAGGCGCTGAAGTCGAGGCTTGTATCCTGAACGCATTCGCCGATCGGACGATCACGGGTACGGGCACGCGGGCACGGGGCGGGCGTCCAGGGGCGGGAGCGCGGGGATTCAGATGAGTGACGCAGGTCCGACACGAAGCCGCAGACCGGGCCTCTCGGCCGGCGCGTACATCATCGCCGGGGTCATGCTCGCCGCGATCGGGGCCGTTGGCGCCTGGCTCCAGCACGACGCTCGCGGCCGGAGTACGGAGCCGCGTACGGAGTTCACCGCGCACAACCCGCCCGCCGGTCTGCCCACCGCGCTCACCACCGGCCAGCGGCTCCACTGGTCCAGGTGCACCTCGCCGCCCACCGCGCGCACGGGCTACGACTGCGCCACCATGAAGGCCCCCCTCGACTATCGGAAACCGGACGGCAGGACGATCGACGTCGCCCTGATCCGCCGCAAGGCCACCGGGCCGAACGCCCGGCGCATCGGCTCGCTCGTCCTCAACTTCGGCGGTCCCGGTGTGTCCGGCGTGAGCGGACTACCTGAACGCCTCGGCCAGTACGAGCCGCTCCTCGACCGCTACGACCTGGTCTCCTTCGACCCGCGTGGCGTCGGCGCGACCATCCCCGTGCGATGCGGGAAGACCGCGGACGACACCCGCTACGACGGGGCCGACGCCTGCGCCGAGCGCTCCAGGGCGCTCCTCCCGTACATCGGCACCTCGCACACTGCGCGCGACCTCGACCTGATGCGCTACCTCCTCGGCGACGAGCGGCTGCACTACTTCGGCGTCTCGTACGGAACGGCGCTCGGCGCGGTCTACGCCCACCTGTACCCGTCCCATGTCGGACGGCTCGTCCTCGAAGCGTCCGTCGATCCGACCGAGAACCTCGACGAGGCGCAGGTGTCGCAGGTCAAGGCGGTCCAGGCGGCGTTCGACCGGTTCGCCGCGCACTGCGCGGCCCGTATCCGCCACTGCCCGACCGGCGAAGGGCCCGAGGAGGCCGCGCGGCGCATGGCGCGTCTGGCCGACCGCCTGGAGAAGAAGCCCGCCCCGGCCGGCGCCGGACGGAACCTCGACGCCGACGACCTCGCGTACGCCGTCAGCGACCATCTCGACCGCGGCACGGAGGGCTGGACGTCGCTCGCCAAAGCCCTCACCGCGCTGATCGACCACAACGACGGCCGTCCGCTCAGCAAGGGCGCGGACGGCATGGGCTCCGCCGACCGTGCAACGCCGAGCGACTCCAGCCGCGCCGCCCTGGTCGCGATCACCTGCGCGGACTCCAGCCTGCGCCCCGGCTTCGAACGCCTCGCCCGGGACAAGGCCCGCGTCAAAGCCGCCTCCCCTGTCTTCGGCGCAGCCTGGTCCACCGGCGTCTACCTCTGTTACGACTGGCCGTTCGACGGCGAGCGCGCCACGCTCCAGGTGAACGCCGACGGCGCGGCCCCCGTCCTGGTGGTCGGCGGCACCGGCGACCCGAACACCCCCTACCCCGGCGCCCGCCACATGGCCCGCGCCCTGGGCGACGGCGTCGGCGTCCTCCTGACGGCCCGGGAGGAGGGTCACGGCACATACCCGCAGAACCGCTGCGTCGCGGAGAAGGTCGACCACTACCTCCGCACGGGCCGCACCCCGGCACCGGGGACGGTGTGCCGGGGCAGCATGTCCTGATGCTTTCCGGCTCCGTCCACGCCATGAAGCGACACCAGAACCACTCACGGACTCACGAACCGCCTTCTCAGACCGCCGCGAGAACCTCCAAGGCTGTGATCGTCGGATTGGCCCTTGGGGTGCAGTGATGTGCGGTGCTCGAAGATATTCGCTGGTCGCCGCCTGTTGATGGTGGTCATACTGCCGTGATGGACCCGGTGACGCTTGAGACCGACCGTCTGGTGCTGCGGGCCTTCCTGCCTGCCGACGTGGATGCGGTGTACGAAGCCTGCCAGGACGAGGACATCCAGTTCTACACCCCGGTGCCGGTGCCGTACCGGCGTGCGGACGCGGAGAAGCTCATCGGTGAGAAACTGCCCGTTCAGTGGGCCGAAGACAGGGACTACACCCTGGGCGCGTTCCGCAAGGACACCGGCGCCCTGGTCGGGTCGTACTGCCTGACCCTCATCAGCAGTGGCGTCTGGGAGCTTGGTTACTGGGCGGTCAAGGAGCAGCGCGGACGCGGCTACTCGGTCGAGGCCGCTCGGGCCTTGTGCGACTGGGGCTGGGCCACCCTCGACATCCACCGCATCGAGTGGTGGGCCATGGCCGGGAACACCGGCTCGCGTGCCGTCGCCGAGAAGCTCGGCTTCACCGTGGAAGGGACACTGCGCAATCGCGGCATCGCCAACGATGGCAAGCCGCACGACTGGTGGGTGGGCGGACTGCTGAGGCCGTCACCGTCGGGCCGCTGATTGGCCTCGCATGTTTGCTTGTTGACCTTCTGTCGGCGGAACGGTCGTGTCAGCGCCGGCCGTTCGTCGGACCTCCCCGTCCCGCAGACCGTGATCGGCGAGCAGCGGGTGCTGCGTGCGGCGCTGTCCTCGAGCCGGGGCGGGTGTCCCGCGCACGGCGGGTTCCGGCCGGGTGTCGGCTACCGGTGGTGTTTCGGGCGGGGTGGTGGCCGGTTGTGGCCGGACGGTGAGGATCTGCTGGGCGTGGCCGACGGGGCGGTGGATGTCGTGCAGGACGGTGGTGGTGACGCCCTGGCCGGCGGCGCCGAAGGTGACGGTCGTGTCGAGGCCGGTCCAGCGGCCCTCGGGGGTGCGGTGGAGGTGGAGGGTGAGGTCGACGTGGGGGAACATCCAGGCGGTGGGGGGCGGCTGGCGCACCGCGATGCCGTTGGCGGTGTCGACGAGCGCGACGTAGGAGGCGAGCGGGCTGCAGCGGAGTCCGGCGACGAGGTCGAGGTCGGTGGAGATCCAGGCGGCGGTCCTGCCCGGCCGGGGTGCGGCGAGGGGCCGTACGTCCAGGGAGGCGATGTAGCCGCCGGGCCACACGTTACTCAGCGGCCAGGAGGCGAGCCGGTCGGGCGGGGTGAGCGGGGCGGGGGCGCCGCCGGCGACGGCGCTGGCGACCGGCAGGTCGTGCAGGCAGTACAGGACCAGGATCACCATGCCGCCGGCGGGCATGCGGCGGCTCGGGTAGCGCACGGTGGTGCTGGCACGCACAGCTGAACGCCGCCCGGAGGGCCGTTTCGCCGGGCAGTTCCACCAGCAGTTCCTGGCGCTATCGCCCGGGGCCGCCAAGGTGTGCAGGACGCCGTGCCAAAGAAGCACTTGTGCCCGCGCGGATGGGAGATACCGTGGTCGTGTGGCTTCCGACCTGACCGCGCCGGCCGACGAAGCCGACCGCGCGATTGACTCCGTCAGCGCCCTGGGCGAGGACTCACGCCGGCGCATGTTCGCCTACATCCGCCGCGCAGGCCGCGCCGTCACCCGGGACGAGGCCGCCGCCAGCGTCGGCATCTCCCGCAAGCTCGCCGCCTTCCACCTCGACAAGCTCGTGGACGCCGGCCTGCTACGCGCGCGCTACGAGTCACCCGGCGGGATCCGCAAGGTCGGCCGGAAACCGAAGGTGTACGAACCCACCGACGCCCAGATCACCGTGAACATCCCCGACCGCCGCCACGAACTCCTCGCCGACCTGCTCCTGGAGGCGGTGCTGACCGAAGGAGCCGACGAGAGCGCGACGCAGGCGGCCATGCGGAGCGCCGAACACCGGGGCCGGCAACTGGGTGAGGCCGCCCGTGAGGCGACCCGCCCCGGACGCCTGGGCCCCGAGCGCGGACTGACCGCCTGCGAACGGCTGCTGGAACGGTACGGCTACGAACCCGTCCGGGAGAGTCCCACCGAGCTCCGGCTGCGCAACTGCCCCTTCCACCCTCTGGCCGCGAAGGCCCCGGAACTGGTGTGCGGCATGAACAAGGCCTTTGTCTCCGGCTGTCTCCACGGCCTTCAGGTCAGCGGTCTTCAGGCCGTCCTGGCACCCGAGCCGGGGGAGTGCTGCGTGCGTCTGGGCCCCAACGGCACCGATCAAGACGGCACCGATCACGACGACGCCGATCACGATGACGCCCTGGCACAGGACCGCTGACGCGAGACCGGCCGCCCGCCCGCGTGGACCGCCGCCGCGCTGCTCGCCGTCATGCGAAAGTCCGCCCGTCACCGGTTGCTCGGGAACCGCCCGAGCTGGGGAAACGCGCGTTCTGGCGTTCAACCGGAGCATTGCCATGTCGACCAAGCGCATTCTGAACCATCCCGCTCTATCCATCCGGCCGGTCACCCATCCCACCGGCACCGGCACCAGTACTGGCACCGACGCCCGAGCGACGGCCTCTGTGACCGCCGCCGACTGCGGCTTGCTGCTGTTGCGGCTGACCTTCGGCCTGCTGATGGCCGCCCACGGTGCCCAGAAACTTTTCGGGCTCTTCGGCGGCCATGGCCTTGCAGCGACCAGTAAGGGGTTCGCGGCCCTGGGCTACCGCCCGGGCAAGCTCTTCGCCGTGGTCGGAGGGCTGTCCGAATTCCTCGGTGGCCTCGGTCTGGCCGTCGGCCTGTTGACCCCGCTGGCCGCCGCCGCCCTGATCGGCGTCATGATCAACGCGATGGTCACGGTCACCGGCGCCCACGGCCTGTGGGACACGGACGGCGGCGTGGAGTACAGCGTCTGCATCACCGTCGTCGCCCTCGCCGTCGCCGCCATCGGGCCTGGCAGGCTGGCCGTCGACCGCTTCTTCCGCTGGGGCACGGGCGGCTGGCCGCAGGCGGCCTTTGCCCTGGGGGTGGGTGGCCTGGCCGCCGTGATCACCCTGAGCCTGTGAAGCCTGCCCCCGCCTCTGGGCACGCCCGGGGTGCGGGCCTGGTCTTGCCCTGCCGCGGCGTGCCCCGCCGCCTCGCACACTTCAGCATGATCGAATAGGGCATGGCATCGTCCTGGACCGGTGAGCGGGTACGCCTGCGCGCCATCGAGCCCGACGACTGGACCGCGTTCAAGCGCCTCGCCGACGAGGAGGGGCGGGCAGGGAGCCGGCTGCATCTGCCGCGCTCCGCCGAGAGCTTTCGTGTCTGGGTCAGGGAGCAGGCCGTTGCCGGGAGCGGCGACGACCGTTTCCGGCTGGACGACTGCTTCCGGCTGGTGGTGGAGTCGACGGCCACGGGGGAGTGGGTCGGCGCCGTCGGCACGCACCACGCCTCCCCCCGGTCGGGCCGGTTCGAGTTCGACGTCGCGATCGCCGTCGACCACCGGCGCCGGGGGTATGCGACGGAAGCCCTGGTGCTCCTGCTGCGCTTCATGTTCGCCGAGCGTCGCTACCACAAATGCCTGGCTACGGTCTTCGCCCACAACGAGGCGTCGCTGGCGCTCACCCGACGGCTCGGCTTCGTCGAGGAGGGGCGCCTGCGGCAACACGTCTTCTTCGCCGGCCGCTACCACGACCTCGTCCTGACGGGCCTCCTCGCCGACGAGTTCGACCTGCGGCACGCGGTCAGCGGACCTTGAGCCGGCCGAGCGGCCGGCGGACGCCGCTCATGCACGGACGCCGCTCGTGCACCGAAGCCGCTCACGCACGGAAGCCGCTCACGCACGGAAGCCGCTCACGCACGGACGCCGCTCACGCAGGGAAGCCGCTCACGCACGGACGCCGCTCACGCACGGAAGCCGCTCACGCACGGACGCCGCTCGCACGGGTGCCGCTGCGCACCCGCGCGACCAGGGCCGCCCTCAGCCGCGCGGGACGGCGCGCAGGCGCAGTCCCGCGGTGGTCAGTCCTTCGAAGGTGGTGACCCGGTGGCTAGGCTCCGGTTCGGACGGCTCGCTCAGGCGGTGGTGGCGGGCGGTGTGCGCGGTGAGCAGCGTCAGCATCGCCATGGCCAGAGCGGCTCCCTCACAGCCGTGCGGCCCGGTGCCGAAGGACAGGAAGGCCCCGGGGTCCTCGGACGAGCCCGGAGTATCGAGCCAGCGTTCGGGCCGGAACCGGTCCGGCTCCCGGTACTCGCGCGCATCGCGGTGGGCGGTGTAGGGGCAGACGAGAACGGTGGAGGCGGCCTCCACGGTGTAGTCGGCGAGCTGGGTCCGTTGCGGGGCACGCCGGGTCAGCAGCCAGCTAGGGGGATACAGCCGCAGCACCTCGCGCACCAGCGCCTGGGTGTAGCGCAGGCCGTCGAGGTGGGCGGCGGTCGTCGCGGCCGGGTCGGCGGGCAGCAGGTCGGCCTCGGCGGCGACGCGGTCCGCCGCCCCGGGGTGCCGGGCCAGGTGGAGCAGGATCCATCCGGCTGCCCGGGTCGGGGTCTCGAAGGTGGCGACCGTGATCCCGGGGAGCGTGTCGAGGACGGCCTCCGGCGGCAGCGGGCCGTGGCGGGAGGAGGGTCGGAGCATCTGCCCCAGCATGTCCTCGCCGAGACGGCCCGACGTACGGCGCCGGTCGACGACGGGCCGCAGCGCGTCGGTGAAGGCGACCTGCTGCCGGGTGCGGAACCGCTGCGCCGGTGTGGGGATCCAGCGCGGCCACACCCAGTGCGCGGGGCGCGCGAGGACCTCGCGGGCCAGGAAGAGCTGTGCGGCGAAGGGCAGCAGAGCCGGGGCGTCCTCGGAGAAGAGGTAGCTCACGCCGATCTCCGCCAGGGCATGCCGGACCAGGGGTAGCACCTCGACGTCCCGGCCCGGTGGCCACCGGCCGGAGAAGCCGGCGGCCTGGGGCGCTATCTCACCGATGCGGGCCGCGACCGCCTGCGCGCGCAGTCCGCGCATACGGGCGGCGTGCGCACGCGCGCGGGCCTCGGGGGCTGGGGCTGGTTCTCCGTTTGGCCGCCGCAGCGGCGGGAAGAGGGGCGAGGGCGCCTTGGGGAAGTCCTGGGCGCGGTGCAGGACCGCTTCGCACGGTCCGGCCGCGGTGGCCACGCAGACCCCCGGTTCCAGCAGCCAGACGTCCCCGCACTCCGCGGCGCCACGGCACGCCAGTGCCAGCCGGTCGCGGCTCCAGGCGGCGAAGCCGCCTCCGGGCAGCCGTGGCGGCTCGTTGATCCGGCCCATGAGAATCAATCCTGGCTTTCCGCGCGCAACTGTCCGGGCCCAGGCGTGCCGTCGCCGGTGTGGGCGGGGGCCGGCGGGCCCGAGGGGCGCCCGCCGGCCGTGCGGTCAGGACTCAGTCGTCGCCGGCGTAGGCGTCCCATTCGTGGGCGCCGTACGCACCGTAGTGGCGGGTGAAGAAGAGTCTGCCGAGTAGCTTGGCGATCATGTTGCACTCCTCTCGCCTGTCTCCAGCACCTGATGCCACACGCGCCATATTGCCATACATGTCTTGTATGTGATATGCGTTCCGGCTTTCGTGCCGCCCGGCCGCGGACCGACCCGGGCCCGGCGAACGGGCTGGGCGAACGGGTCGGGCGATCGGGCAGGGCAAACAGGGGCGCGCGCGGCATCGGGTGCACGAGCGCCGGGCCGGTCCGCCCTCACGCGTCACCGGGCGCCGTTGGGACGCGGCGGGCCGTGGGCAGGATCGCTGAGGATCCTGAGAGGAAGGGCCTGACGTGGCAAGTGAGTTCCAGCGTGACAAGCTCGTCAACATGTTCCGCGCGTTCGACGCCGACGCCAACGGCTACCTCGACCAGCGCGACTTCCAGGCCCTCGCGGAGCGCTGGAGGGGTCTGCCCCGGGTGAGACCGGGATCCGAACTGGCCGCGCGGGTGGACGCGGTCATGCTGGGCTGGTGGGACCACCTCGCGGCCCACGTGGACACCGACCGGGACGGTCGGGTCGACCTGGGCGAGGTCCTCGCCATGGTGGACCGGTTGCCCACGATGCGCGATGTCGTCGCCACGACCGCCGAGACCGTCTTCGACGCCGTCGACGAGGACGGCGACGGCCGTATCTCCCCGGCCGAGCACCAGCGGCTGGTCGACACGTGGCACGGCGAGAGCGTCGACGTCGCCGACGTCTTCGACCGCCTCGACGCGGACGGGGACGGCTACCTCGGCCGCCGCGAGTTCACCGGGCTGTGGGTCCAGTTCTGGACCAGCGACGACCCGGCCGAACCGGGCAACCAGCTGTGCGGGCCGGTGCCCACCCGCACCTGACGGCCGCTGTACGGCCCGGGTGCACACCCGCACTCAGCGGCCCGGGGGACTGCGGCCGAACCGAAGCCCACCGCGCCATCGAGGGCGCCGCATCCCCCGTCATGGGGTGATACTGCCGCTTCGCGGTCGGCCTCGGCCGTAGGACCCGCAGGCCCGCAGGACCCTCGCCCCCGACCTGCCCCGACCCCCCTCTCGCTCCGTTCCAAGCGCGTCACAGCTCGTGGAGTCCGTCCGCGCCGACCTCCTTGACGGCCGGGGCCGGGCGACGGCCATCGCGGTCCGCCGCGTCATCCGGACCGCGACCACATGGACGTCGCCCGCCGCCCGCAGCAGGGGCTCGTCGCGGCGGCCCAGGGGAGTGCGGTCCGCCGAGCCGCCCGGGGCGCCTGCCTCACGCGCCCCAGAGCGTCACGTACACCGGTGGCCGGAACCGGGAGGGCGGTACGCCCGCGCCGGGCGCGCGCATGATGCGGGTCGCCGCGGGCGTGCGCAGGAAGTACAGGAAGGCGTCGGTGGCGGGGGAGCGCACCCCGGGCGGCAGGACGACGGCGTGCCAGGTGGCGTCGGGCGGCGTCGCCGGGGGCTCCAGGATCCGCAGCTCCTCCCGCCAGAAGCGGGGCGACACCAGATGGGCCGGCGCCGGGGCCACCCCCGCGCCCTTCGCGGCGGCCGCTCAGGTCGTGGCCTGGTTGGGGAACACCCACACATGCCCTTCGGCCACTCCGAGGCGGCGCGGCAACCGCCTGGAGTCGGCTTCCGGATCGGTCCCGGAGGAATCGACCGGCCACGACCACTGCGAGGGCGGACCCGGCGGCCGCGGCGACCGGGCGCCGGTCACCACGACCAGCTCGGCGCGGAAGGGCGGCTCGCTGACCAGTTCGCCCCTGCGGGCGGCGCCGACGCAGGGCCCGAGCCCGACGTCCGCGAGACGGTTCTCCACCAGCACGCGTCTCGCGCTGCCGGAGCCCACCCCGAACGAGGTCTCGGTCCGGCGCCCCGAACGGCAGGCGAAGGCCTCCACCAGCGAGGGGAGCACGCACTCGGCCAGCGTGCTCGTAGCGACGACCCGCAGCTCGTCGGGCGCACCCCGTGCCGCCCGAACCGCCGCCTCGGCGGCCGCGTTGAGCGCGACCATCCGGGAGGCCACCGGCAGCAGCCGCGCCCCGGCGGGCGTCAGCCGCATCCCGCAGCCGGTGCGCCGGATGAGCGGATCGCCGTAGTGGGTGTGCAGCGCGGTCAGCGCCTGCGATACCGCGGACTCGCTCACGTCCAGCGTCCGTGCCGCCGCGCCCGCCGAACCGAGCCGGGCTACCAGCACGAAGGAGCTGAGCTGCGTGACGGTCACAGGATGTTTCTGGTCACCGGTGCTTGAGGGACCGACGAAGTCCGCGCGACAGTCCGGAACGGCGTAGGCCTTCGGTTGCCCGCCGGAAACCGCGTCCCACGCGGATGAACGTCACCGGACGGGGTAGCTGGGCTGCTGCCGTGCAAAGTCCGTCCGAGGAGAACTTGTGAGCGAATCAACAGGTCTGGGTGTCGAGGTGGCCGTGATCGGCTCCGACGCCGCGATCATCACCGTCTGCGGAGAACTGGACGATGACACCAGCCTCGCCCTTCAGCACCAGTTGGCCGGTCAGGTGGTGCACGGACGACGTCACCTGGTGCTGGACCTGGCGGACGTGCCGTTCATGGACTCCTCCGGACTGCGTGTCATCGTACGGACGGTCAACGACATGCGAAACGTCGAGGGATCCGTGTCCCTTGCCGCGCCCACCCAAGTGGTGCGACGTGTGCTCGACCTGACCGGGGTCGGCATGAGCTGCCGGATATTCGACACTGTGGACGCGGCCTGTGAGGCCCTCCTGGGCCGGGAGGGCGAGGTGTCGGATCACACGGTGCGCGACACGGCGGATCGATAGCGAACCCACCACGACCAAACCCTCCCCGTGGCGGCGGTGCGCGCGGGCGTCCCGGCGGGGCCCCGAGGCGAGAACAGGACCGAGGGGCCTCGAGAGCTGTTGCCGGGGTCCTGTTCGTACCGCACGTGATCCGGGCCGGCGAAATCGCCCCTGATCGGTCTGGCCTTCACCGACGAGTGGCTCGCGCGCATCGCCGGACTGCTCACCGCCCCGCCGCTGCCGCCGGCGGTGGTCGGCATGCATCTGTTCGGGCGGCCCTGAGCGGCCACCTGCGCGATGCAGGTGGCCGGCTGCTGCGCCAGCACGACACCCCGGCCTACCGGCTGTACGCACTGGACACGGTGCCCGCGAACCCGGGCCTGGTCCGGGTCGGCGCGGGCCCGAACCCACTGCTGGTGACCGGACGAGCAACGCCGCCGGGCGGAGTGGCGCGGGTCGGCCTCGGCATTGGAGGGCGCCGAGCCCGCCTCCATGAGCCGACAGGCGGTCGGTGGCCCGTACCGTCAGGCCGTCAGCTGGTCCAGTTCACTGCCGATCGCGTTCCGCAGCCCGTCGTGCTGCGGGCCGAGCCGGAACCGCTCGTCACACCACCGGTCAACCGGATACAGCCATACCGGCTTGTGCACCACCTCGGCCGGCTCCCACTCGAACCGCGGCCAGACGTGGGCGTGCAAGAACGGATCCGAGTTGCCGAGGATTTCCAGGTTGACCCGGCGGAATCCGGGGTCCAGTCGTCGGCAGGCCCGCTCGACCGCTTCTCCGAGTCGGTCCATGTCGGACAGGAACGACAGCCGCCTGGCCCTGGGCAGGTCGGACAGCCGCTGAACACCCGGCTCGTCCGCAAGGAGAAGTGAGTACCCGGGCAGGAACTGGACGTCGCCGATCACTGCGAAGCCAGCATCGAGTCGTCGCAACACGGTCGGATTCTCGCCCCGCAGAGCAGCCCGGATCCGGTCCTCCCGCCAGTCACTGATCATGCCCTGAGGCTATCCGCCGGTGGCGCCTATGGTCCGTGGTGCGGGGGACGGGACCTGGTGGGCAGGCGGGGGCTCCGAGGCCCTGCCGGAGAACAGGGTGCTCCTGGCGCTGGGCGCGATGATCATCCCGCGGCCCTCGCCCGCCGCCGTCCAGCCCGCAGTGGATTCGCAGCACGTAGCCGTTCACGGCCAGCCGCATCGGGTCGTGTGGAACCTGCCGCCCGAGCTCCGCGGCGAACCGGCCGAGGCGTTCCACGCGGCACGCGGCACGCGGCCCGCGGCGGCGGTGGAGGTCGGGAGCCGAACCGCTGCGCATGCAGTGATCGGACGCCGGGACTCACCCGTCGTCGCCCACCTGGCCCCACCCGGGCAGCGGCGGCTGGGGCCACGCGGGCGGGTGCGGCAGGAGACGCGCCGGACGGTCGGCCGTCAGCGCGTCGGCCGGAGTCCGCCCGGTGAGCCAGCCGAGCACCTGGTGCCCGGCCCCGGCGACCGAGGCTCCCTGGGCCACCAGGGACCAGCGCCGGCCGAGGTCCACGGCCTTCACCGAGGCGAGTGCGAAACCCTGGGCGCGCAGGGTGGCGAGGGTGTCGTCCAGTGCCCAGGTGACGTAGGCGTCGGGCCATTGCTCGGTGCCGTGGCCGCTGTCCAGATCGAGGTGATGGGTCTCCAACTCGCGCAGGCAGCGCAGCAGGACGTATCGGGCGGGGTGTCGCCAGCCGGCCAGCGCCGGTACCAGGCGCTCCCAGGCGGAGACGGGCATCGCGCGGGCCCGGGCGGTGAAGCGGTCCAGATTCTGCCGCAAGCGGGCCGCGATGCCGTCGGCGGACAACAGCGCGTCCCGCTCCACCGCGGACGCGAGTGCCGCCGCGCCAGTGCGCGGTCCCGGTTCACGGCCGGTGTGCGCGAGCCCGAGCAGCCACACGTACGCGTCGACGCCGTGGGTGACATGCGCCAGGACGTGGCCGCGCGTCCACCCCGGCAGCGCCGACGGGGCCCGCAACGCGGTGTCGGAGAGGCGCGTCGCGGTTCGTACGAGGCGGGCACCGGAGGCGACGACGTAACCGACGGCGTCCTCCTCCGTGCCGAAGGCCGGGTGCCCTTCTTCTGCCGGGCCGTTCACGGCGCCGACCGCCGGTCACGCGTCGCCGGTCCCAGCGCGGTCAGCATCAGCAGCGCCGTCACCGCGAACCCCCAGGCGTACCCCGTGTGCGCCGTGAGCAGGCTGAAGCCTGCGGCGCCGATCCCCATGCCGCCGTCGTAGGCGAGGTTCCACAGTGCGGAGACGGTGCCGTACGACGCGGGGGAGACACGACCGTACATCAGGGTAAGGGTGGCGTTCTGGACGACGCCGAAGCCGGTGCCGAAGAGGGCCGTGCCCGTCAGCACGGCGACCGGGCTGGCCGTGGCCGCCAGCATCGACAGCCCTGCCGCCGACGTGAGCAGACCGGGGGTGACCAGCCACGAGGCGCCTCGGCGGTCGCCGTACCGGCCTGCCACGCAGCGGGCCGCGGTGGACGCAGTGCTCTGCACCAGCAGGGCCATCGTGGCGATGCCAGCCGACGCGTGCGGGACGGCCAACGGCAGGAACGTCACCAGGATCCCGGCGGCGAGGGCGGTGGCGAAGAACACCGAGGTGGGACGCCGCAGCCCGGCGGCGCGTAGAGCGGCCACCATGCCGAGTGTTCGCGTATCCGCGCTCACGGCCGGGGGACCGGGGCTATCCGGCGGCTGCACCTCCCGAAGTGCCGCCACGGTCGGGATCGCCGCCAGGGCCGCCAGGCCCGCGGCCATGGTGAGCGGGGTGTAACCGACGTGTTCGCACATCCAGACCCCGAGGGGCAGGGTGACGAGCGCCGGCACACCGCCCACCACGCCGACGAGGGCCAGTCCCTCGCCCCGACGCTCGGCTGGGATCAGTGCCGCGGTCAGGGCGCCGCCGGCGACCATCGTGAGGCCGAACCCCAGGCCGCGTACCAGGCACATCGACGCGGTCCAGGCCGCGCCGTCATCGAGAGGCAGTGCGAGGGCGGGGGCGCCCAGCAGGCACAACCCGGCCGCCAGCGGACCCCGGTGGCCGTACCGGCCGAGGATCCGGGGACCGGCCAGCTCGCCGAGCACCGTGGACAGCATCAGGGCGCCTGTCGCGAGGCCTGCCCCGCCGCGGCCGGCGTGCGTGGGCACCGCCGACAGCAGCAGGAAGAAGCTCACGGTCACGGCCACCACGCTCACGAGCCGCAGCAGCAGGGCGCGGCTGAGCAAGGGTGGTCGTAGGGGTGCGGGGACCGTCGCGGCGGGGGCGGCGGCCGCGTTCTCAGCAGAGGTCATGCCGTCGACGTTAGGGAGTGACCGGATCGCCGGTAAGCTCCAATTCCATGACTGTGCAGTGGGCCGGTTTGTCACCCGAGCTGCTGCTGGCCGTCGACCGGAGCAGTGGGGAGCACCTGCGTGCCCAGGTGGAACGCCAGCTGCGGGACGCGATCCGCGGCGGCCGCCTCGCCGCCGGCGAACGTCTTCCCTCCTCACGTGAGCTGGCCCGTTCGCTGGGTCTGTCCCGCGGTCTGGTCCAGGACTGCTACGCCCAACTGCAGGCCGAGGGCTACCTGGTCACCCGGGTCGGCTCGGCCACTCGAGTCACCGCCTGCGCACCCGCCGCCCCCGCCGCGCCGCCGGCCGAGCGGACGGCCGAACTCCCGAACCTGATAGCCGACTTCCGGCACGGCGTGCCCGACCTGGCCTCGTTCCCGCGTGCCGACTGGCTGTGGGCGGTCCGGGAGGCGGCCCGCCGGATGCCGACCGCAGACCTCGACTACGGAGATCCACGCGGCAGCCTGGACCTGCGCACGGTCGTCGCCGCCTACCTGCGCCGGATCCGCGCGGCCGCCGCCGAACCCGACCGCACCCTCATCTGCTCCGGCTACGCCCAGGGACTGGCCCTCGCCCTCCAGGTGCTGGCCCGCGCCGGCGTCCGTGCCGTCGCACACGAGGATCCCGGCAGTCCCGCCTCGACGAGCGCGGCCATCCGTGCGGCGGGCCTCACCCCGGTCCCCGTCCCGGTCGACGCCCGCGGAGTCGACGTGGCGGCCCTGGAGGCGAGCGGCGCTCGCGCGGTGATCGTCACCCCCGCCCACCAGTGGCCCACCGGTGTCCTCCTTGCCCCGGAACGCAGGCACGCCCTGCTTGCCTGGGCGCTGCGCCACGACGCGTATGTCGTCGAGGACGACTACGACGCCGAGTTCCGCTACGACCGCGAGCCGGTCGGCTCTCTCCAGGGCCTCGCATCCGACCGGGTCGTCTCGATCGGCACCGTCAGCAAGTCACTGGCCCCTGCCCTGCGCATCGGCTGGGTGCTGAGCCCCCCGGCGCTCACCGCGCCGCTCACCGAGGCGAAGCGGAGCGCGGACCGCGGCACGCCCACCCTCGACCAACTCGCCCTGGCCCGACTGATCGAATCGGGCCGCTACGACCGCCATCTGCGCCGTATGCGCACCCTGTACGGGGCCCGCTGCCGGACGCTGCGCGCCGCTCTGGCCGAGCATGCCCCCCAGGTACGCCTGACCGGCCTCGCGGCGGGGTTCCATGCCGTGGCCCATCTACCGGGCGGATCAGACGAGTTGGCGGTGATCGCTGCGGCCCGCGCCCGCCGGGTCGGCCTGTACGGGATGAGCGCGTGCCGTGCCTCGGGCGGTACCGGGCCGCCCCAACTCGTCCTCGGCTTCGGTGACGTGCCCGAGCGGGCGATCGCGGAGGGCATCGCGGCGGTCGGCGACCTGCTCGGCGACGGCCGCCGAGTGCCGGAGGCAGACGTCAGCGGCTGACCGGCGAACGCTGCGTCCCGGCCGTCGAGAGCGATCGCCGGGCAGGTGTCGGTACGGGCTCCGCCCCGTCCACCCCTGCGCGGCTCTCTCGCAGCGGCCGGGGTGACGTTGCTGCCCTCCTGGGCCCTGGACGCTGCCGCGGCTGCTCCGCCTGCCCTCATCGAGGGCGTCATGGTGCGCCCGGCCGGTCATCTGCTCACCCGAGCCATCCGCTGGGCCATGTCCGCGTCCCGGTACACCAGTCGCCGGCACGTCAGAGCTTGCGCCAGCGGGCCTCGCACAAGGAGAAGACGCCGAACGCCGCCAGACCGAGCGCGATCACCGCGAGCAGCCACGGCCCGGCCGGCAGATCCCGGAACGCGCGCAGGGTGTCGTCCATGCCCTTCGCCTTGCCGGGCTGGTGCCGGACCGCCGCCGCCACGGCGAACACACCCGCGACGGCGAACACGATCCCGCGGGCCGCGCCACCCGCGACACCGAAGAACTCGGTGACCTTCCGCGCCTTCGCGGACATGACCGCCGTGTTCAGGTGCTTGCGGAACTTCTTCATCACGGCCCGGGCCGCAATGTACAGCCCGGCGGCCACCACGGCCGCTCCGGCGATCCCGACGATCCACTGGCCGCCCGGCCACCCCAACACCTTGGCGGTCAGGTCGTCGGTGCGGCGGTCGGAGGAGCCGCTCCCGCTGCCCTTGTCGCCGGCCGCGTACGAGAGCACCGACCACGACACGACGGCGTAGAAGACGAACCGGCCCGCGGCCATGACCCGCTTCGAGGGCTTGCCCCCGTCCGTGCCCGCACCGCCGATCACAGCCTGCGACAGCCGCCACAGCGCCATGCCGGCGAGCGCGATGCCGACGATCCACAGCATCGCCGACCCGAACGGGCGCTGGGCCAGCTCGCTCAGCGCCCCACCGCGGTCGGCCTGCTTGCCGCCGCTGTCACCACCGAAGGCGATCTGCAGGGAGATGACCCCCACCAGCAGATAGATCAGCCCGCGGGCGGCGAAACCCGCACGCCCCGCCGCAGCCATCGCCGGGCTGTCCGCAGCCCGGCGCGCCCCGCCCCGTCCACCCACTGCCCATGCCTGTGCATTCATACTTCAGCCGATGCCCCCGGACCCCGGTCCGACACCTGGGCCCGGGGAGCCCGGCGCCCGGACTCAGCGGGCGGGGTCTTCGCCGCGCGTCCGAACCCGCTCCTTCCAGCCCAGCAGACCGCGGTCGAGGGGGCGCACATCCGCTGCCCGCCCGGGTCGTGGCCGGCGTCGAGGAAGGTCAGGTGCGCGGTCACCACTCCGGCCTCGTGGCCGATCCCCGCGACCAGCAGTCAGCCGGCGTACCGGCCCTGCTCGCGCGCGCCCCACTCCAGCCGCATCCATGCACGATGGGCGCGGCACGCGTCCGTGGGTGCCTCCTTGGAGTGCTTCGCCGCTGGGTGGGCAGCGGGAACAATCACTGGAGACGCAGTCTCACATGCTCTAATCGCCGGATGGCGAAGATCGATCCAGAGTTGATACGACGCTGGCTGGGTGGCTGGACCGCGGCTCGTTCCCTGCCCGCGGCCGAGCCGGTCGAGGCCGGCGGGGACGGCCTGCGGTCCGAGTGCGGCCAACCCGGCCGCGAGGTCGAGGTGTTCGCGCTACGTGCGGATGAGGAGCCGGAGTCAGTGGCACGGCTGGCGGCAGCCGTCGCCGCCGCGAGGCGGACCACCTGGCTCACGGTGCCCACGCTGCGCCCAGGCGCCGTCGAAGCCGTCGTCGGCGCCGCCGGACTGGAGGTACTCCACCGGTCCGAGTGGTTCATGACGACCGACCTGTCCGAGCACCCGCAGCACGCGCCCGCCGCGCCGTACACGCGCCAGATCCGCACGGAGGGACCGGTCACGGTCGTCTCCCTCCATGACTCCTCGGGAGAAGTGGCGGCGCGCGGCACCATCGCCGTGGTCGGCGCCGACGCGATCGCCGATCGCATCGAGACGGGCGCTGCGCACCGGCGACGTGGCCTGGGCCGCGCCGTGATGAGCGCTCTGGCGGAGGCCGCCGTGGCCCAGGGCGCCCGGACCGGTCTTCTCATCGCCAGCGAGGAAGGCCAGCGCCTCTACTCCTCCCTCGGCTGGCGCCACGAAGCCGACGTCCTGATCGCCCGGGGGCCAGTGGGTTTCTCAAGCAGGTAGGACTGGCTCACGCCGGTCGATCCGCCCTCATGCCACGGTGCACGACCGCGGAACCCACCGAGGCTGTCGGCACACTCCGCTGGGTTCGGCGTGCCCCTGTGGCCGGGCTGGGCACGCCCGGCCCCACTCCGCCGGACCAGTCGCCCGCACGTCCGGCCCTGATCATGACCGGGCGGCCCCATGACATCGGGGGAGGGGCGGGGCAGACTCGAAGCGGACCCGGGGAGAAGCCTGTGGTGGCCGCACAATCGATTCACCCGCACGACTCGGCGCGGGCGCGGCGCAACGCCGAGACGGACGTGACGGACACTCCCGGTCCACGTGGGCTTCTTGCTGCCCACCGGGTGGTTCGTAACGAATGGACGAACCTTCGAGAGGGGTAGCGATGAGCGACAGGAGTCTGACCCAGACTGAGGCCGAGGGGCGTGCGCGTCTGCTGACGGTCGAGCGATATGACGTCGCCGTCGACCTTTCGGGTCTGCTGACCGGCTCGCGGGTCCGGTGCGAAACGACGATCACCTTTGCGTGTCACCGGCCCGGGGCCGAGACGTTCGTCGATTGTGCGGCGACGGTCGAGAGTGCCACACTCAACGGGGTCGTGCTGCGGTCAGCTGTTGCGGGCCGGATCATGCTGCCCGATCTTGCCGAGCGCAACATCCTCACGGTGGTCTCCGTGGCGGAGTGCTCGGCCGATGCCCGGGGCGTGCACAAGGCGGTCGATCCCGCCGACGGCGAGACGTACGTCTACACCGACTTCACTGCCGACTACGCCCGCTACGTGTGGGCCTGCTTCGACCAGCCGGACCTCAAGGCGCCGTGGGCGTTCACCGTGACCGCTCCCGGCGGCTGGCGGGTGCTGAGCAACAGCGGTGACCCGCAGATCGAAGACCTCGGCTCCGTGCGACGCTGGACCTTCCCACCGACGCCGCCGCTGGCCACGTACAACACGGTGATCAACGCGGGTCCGTACTACGAGTTGCGCCGTGGCGGAGCTGGTCATGATCTCGGGCTCTTCGCCCGGCAGTCGCTGGCTTCCGTCCTGGACCGAGACGCCGACGAACTGTTCACCCTGACCACCCAGGGGCTCGAGTTCTTCGCCGATAAGTTCGGCATGCCGTTTCCGCAGCACAAGTACGACCAGGTCTTCACGCCTGAGTTCCCCGGCGCGATGGAGAACTTCGGCTGCGTCACGTGGATGGACTGGTTCCTGCGCAGGAGCACGCCGACCAGGGCGGAGTGGGACATCTTCTCGCGGTACCTGCTGCATGAACTCGCGCACATGTGGTTCGGAAACATCGTCACGATGCGCTGGTGGGACGACCTGTGGCTGAACGAGGCCTTCGCGGAGTTCGCGAGCAACTGGGCCGCCGTGAGCGTGACGTCGTACACCGATGCCTGGACGGCTCATCTGGCCGGCGAGCAACTCAAGGCCTATCTCGTCGACCAGGGACCGACTACGCATCCGATCCGCCAGCAGGTCCGCGACGTCTCCGAGGCCGAAGCGACGTTCGACGCCATCACCTACCCCAAGGGCGCGTCCGTACTGAAGCAGCTGATGACGTACGTCGGCGAGGTCGAGTTCGCCGAGGGGTTGACCAACTACTTCGCCACGCATGCCTGGGGCAACACCACACTGCAGGACCTGATCGACGCGGTCGCCGACGCCGGCGGACGTGACCTGGACCGGTGGCGCGCGGGATGGTTGGAAACAGCGGGCACCGACCGGCTGACTCTCAGCCATGCCCCAGACGGGTTTGCCCTGCTCGCTCAGGGACCTGGGGGCCGGCCGCGCCCGCATGTCCTCGCCGTCGGAGCCTACGAGCGTTCGGGGGACCTTCTGGAGCGCAGGGCACTCGTCGAAGTCGAGGTAGCCGGCGAACGGACCCGGATCGACCTGCCGGCAGGAGCCGATCTGTATCTGGTCAACGATGAAGACCTGACCTTCGCCTCGACGAGACCTGACGCCACGACCAGGGACGCGTTTTTCGGCAACGCCGCCCGTCTGCCCACTGCTACCGCGCGGGGTGTCGCCGTCACCACGGTCTGGGACATGCTGATCAACGGCGAAGCGACAGCCACCGAAGCCGTGCAGTGCCTGACCGGAGTGCTCGCCGTCGAGACGTCGGCGTCGGTGATCGAGCCGTATCTCAACCTGGCTGTCGAAACCGCAGATCTGTGGAGCCCGGCGTCGGAGCGGGACGAGTTGCTGCGAGCGGTGGCTGAGACGTGCCGCGGTCTCTCCGGCGTCGGCGCCTACCGCAAGGCGGCGTTGCGTGGCTTCGCCCGCACCGCGGCCGAACCGGAAGGGGTTGCGTGGCTCCAGGACGAGGCCGGAGAGGACATCGATCTCCAGTGGCGAGCACTCGTTCGCAAGGCCCAGCTCGGGATCCCGACCGCAGCCGAGGCACGCGCTCTGCTCGACCGCGACCCGGATCCCGAAGCATGGGTCAGCAGGCTCCAGGTCAGCGCTGCGACCCCGGACGCGGCCGAGAAGAAGGCGGTGTGGCAGACGCTGGTGACGGACCGCGCTGTGCCGCTCGCTTCAGTCCACTCAGTTGCGACGCTGTTCTGGAGTGCTGGCCAGGACGACCTGCTGAAGCCCCATGTGGAGGCCTACCTCGATCTCGTGCCGACCGTCCACCGGGGAGGAAGCATGCCGGCGACGGTTTTCACCAGAAGCCTCTTCCCTCTGTTCGGTATCGACCTGACCTTCGTGGAACGAGCGGAAGACCTGGCGGCACAGGCTGTCCCGGTCGTCCGCACGAACCTTCTGGAGCGAGCCGACCGCATGCGCCGCATCCTGCGCTCTCGCGGTTGAAGTCGCCAAAGGCGTACGGACCGTCTCTCGCGGCGTCTGGCGTGATCACGGCGTCGATGCCGTCCTGGACCCCCGCGTTCACCGGGCGAGCCAGGGCCGGCCCGCGGCGAGGGCAGGCCAGTGTCCTAATCGTGTTGACCGCCCCCGGCAGGCAGTGCTGGAGTCGGCACGTGGACAGCATCCCCGCCAACCGGCGGCTCTGGAACCGGATCAGCAGCGCCTACCAGCAAGAGCACGATCCGCAAATCGGGGCCGCACCCCGGCTGTGGGGCATGTACTCCATCCCCGACGCGCACCTGAACGCCCTGGGCGACGTCACCGGCAAACGCGTCCTCGAACTCGGCTGCGGCGCCGGCCAGTGGTCCAGGGCGCTCGCCGCCGAGGGCGCCACCGTGGTCGGGCTCGACCTGTCCGAAGCGCAACTCACCGCAGCGGCACGCACGATGGGAGCGGTCCGCTACCGGCTGGTGCAAGGCGCCGCCGAACAACTCCCTTTCGCTGCCGACAGCTTCGACCTGGTGTTCTGCGACTTCGGTGGGCTCAGTTGGGCGCCCCCGCACGTGGCCGTCCCTCAGGCCGCACGCGTCTTGGACCGAGGCGGGCGCCTGGTGTTCAACGTCGCCAGCCCATGGTTCGAAGCTTGCTACGACGAAGCCGCCAGCCGTGTGACCACGACGCTGCAGCAGGACTACTTCGGGCTGAACACCATCGCCGAAGGCGACGGCGCGACCAGCTATCAGCTCACCTACGGCGACTGGGTCAAGGTCCTGCGCGGCGCGGGTCTCATCATCGACGACCTCATCGAGCCGCGGCCCGAACTCGGAGCACCCAACGGCTACAACGAAACCGACCCACCCGACTGGGCACACCGCTGGCCGGCGGAACTGCTCTGGGTAACCCACAAGCCGTAAGCCTGGTCGCCCGGCTCGGTAGCCCTCGGCCGAACGAGGTGGGATACAGGCCGCGCCCCAACATAGGGGGAGAATCCCACCCGGCCGACCGCTGGCGCTGCAACAGTCCGGTCCTGCCTCCGCACCGCCGTGCGGAGGCCGGGCTGAGCCCCGCTGTCTCCACGAACTCGTGACCGCGCTGCGCCGCGACGGAGCGGTCCGGCGGGGCCGCTTTGCCCGGACTGCGCCCGCGAGGTTCAGGCGACGGATGGGCGCCTTGGATCGGTTGGGACGATCGCGTGCTCGTCGAAGAGCTGCTCAAGGGCTTCGTGACCGTGCTCGTGGCGGTATGCCATCTCGGCTGCGGTGACTGGCAGAACCCACAGAATGCGGGCATGGCCGTCCGCCAGCGGGCAGTGTTCCAGGTCAGGGCCATGGAGGTAGGGAAGGCTGATCAGCAGGTGGTCGCAGTGGGACCCGGGCAGCCACGGCTCTCCAACGGGCAGGCTGTGCCCGAGACCGAGGTGGTGATCGGCATGGTAGTAGGCGGCCATGGCCAGGAGATCAGCGAAGCGTTCGTCACGGACGGGCGCGGTGAGGACGAATTCGAGGCCATGGCCGTCCGTCTCAGCCGTGGACCAGCAACCTGCGGTGATGTAGGCCCAACTGTCAGCGCGCGGTCCTGGGCTGACGGTGAGGATCCTCAGGTCGGGAACCGCTCCCCTTCGCCCAGGTCCCAGGTCGTAATCGCTGACCGTGATCGCATGGCCGGTGAAGAAGCCGCGCACGTGGGCCTCGACGCCTGCCATCGCCCGCTGGCTGCGCTTGCTCTCGAACATGATGGAGAGGCTCTCACGAGCCGGTCCGGGCACTGGGAGTCTGCCCCGCCAGGCGGCCCGGACTCGGATGGTCCGGCCGGCCTTGACCGGTTCCTCGGGCAAGGGCATCAGCAGCGGCTGTTCGAGGGCGAAGTTCTGGCGATCGGCAGGTGAGCCCCGTGCACCAACCTGACGCCCTGGGGGCGCGTACTCAGCAGCCGTCGCCGGTCGGTGTGAACTCCATGCGCGCGTGCTTGTCTGTGTCCCGTGCCTTGTCGTAGACCGCGCGGGTGACCTGGTACCAGATGTCGTCCCTGGCCTTGTCGCCGTCCACGTCGTCCAGACGCACGCACCACTTCTCCGGGCGGACGGTCCGCCGGTAGCTCTCGGTGCCGCTGCTGACCTTCCTGCAGGACGTGTACCGCTCGCTGGTGTACCAGGTGCGCGTCCGCCGCCTGGCGCCCGCGCCCGAACTCGAGGTGTGGCTGACCCGCCGCGTACCGGTGGTGCACGTCCTGACCAGACGCGGTCGGGTAGCCCGAGCGGTTTCCACGGGAAGGTGGCGGACCGTGTCCCGGCGCCCGGACACGGTGTCCGGCTCTGGCGGCTTCGGCCCGGTTGCGGCGCCGCCGCTGTTGTCCGCGGCGACCACATAGCCCGTGCCCTCGTCGGCGCCCCCGCTCCCGCTGGAGCACGCGGCGAGCCCGGCCAGCAGGACCGTCGTCACACCGGCCACTATCAGGTGTCTGCCGAACATGTCTTCTCCTTGTGGGCGCTGGACGGACTCGGGCAAGGCCTCGGGAAAGCATGCGTCCGAAGCCTGGAGCGTCATCGTCCGCGCCGAGGCAGCGGTCAGATTATCCGATCGACCGCTTCCCTCGGCTCGTGGCCGTCGCAGGGCACGCAGACATGCGGGGGGGGGCTTCTGCCGACTGTTGCGCTGACGAGAGGGAGCACGAGCAACAGGGGCGGATCCAGGCGAGCCGAGCGGGTTGTCGGGGAAGACGTCGAAGAGGTAGCGGCCCACCACCTGGTCGCGGCTGCGTCCGGCCTGCCGCAGAAACGCCGGGTTGGCGTCGGCGAAGATCAGGTCGGCCGGCCTGTGCCACTGATGGCGACGGCTGAAAACCCTCACCTCTGCTCGTCGTTCCTTGAGGGACCGTGGTGCGAGCGCGAGTCGCGTGCGACGGTTACATGCGTCAAGGCCGCATGTGCTTGAGGGTGAACTCGGGTTCGGCATAGAGGCCGGCCTGGACTCCGGTCGGATCGGCTGGGAGGACTCCGGGGATGTCGGCGGCGTGGGCTTCGGCGTTGTCGACGGGGACGTAAGCCAGTTCCGTCGCGTCGGGGAGCTTCCAGAAGCGACGGGCGTTGGCGGAGACGGCGTACGCCGTGACGAAGCGGGTGGCGGACGGTGCAGTCAGGGCGGCCCGGAAGTAGCCGACGGCATCGCGCGGGCTCAGCCAGGTCGCCAGGTGCCGGGGCTCGGAAGGCAAGGGCTCGAAGCTGCCGATGCGCAGGCAGATCACCGACAGACCGAACTTGTCGGCGTACAACTGCCCGAGGGCCTCGACGGCCACCTTGCTCACCCCGTAGAGGCCGTCGGGGCGTGCCGGCTCCTGTGGGCCGGTGAGATGTCCGGCGGGGTAGAAGCCGGTCACACGGTTGCTGCTCGCCAGTACCACCCGCTCGATTCCCGTGCGCCGCGCCGCCTCCAGGACGTGGTGCGTGCCCAGCACGTTGGCTTCGAGCAGGTCTGGAAGAGGAGCCTCGTCGGGCACGCCGCCCAAGTGGAGCACGCGGTCGGCTCCCGAGAGGGCCGATTCCACTGCGGCGGTGTCCCGCAGGTCCACGGTGTGCACGTCCTCGTTCTCGGCCTCCGGGCGGAGCGGTACGCGGTCGAGCAGGATCAGGCGTGCCGCCTCGTGTCGTAGCGCCTCACGCACCACGGAACCGATGGTGCCCGCCGCCCCGGTAACCGCCACCGTTCCCAGACTCATGCTCTCCCCCTGGCTTCGTTGTCGCTGCGCGCATTTCCGGCGCAGCCCACCTGGCGGGCCACCCTGCCATAAGTGCTCACGCTGACTCCCCGCCCTGACGGGAGCGCACCGGTCCTCCGGCGCGGCTCCGACCGGGGCAGCGCACCGCGTATGCGGTTGCCGAAGTACGTCGTCTGGGACGGCGACGACAGCGGTCCCTGGCAGGGAACGGACTCCCGGTGCATCATCCAACGCCCCCGACGTCAACGGCTACTTGAATGAGACGAAGCTGCGTGCGGAGGTGGCCGAACAGCATGCGCGGACCGGTCCAGCGCCGAGGAGACGGTCCGGTGACCGGCCGCCGCCATCGCTGACCCTCCGGTAGTGCGGTGTCCGCAGGACAGACAATGTGACGAGGTCCCGCCGCCTTGGCACGCATCGCCCCGACGTCGCGCCAAGCCGATCCGGTCGTTGTGTCGGTTGCGACCCACTACGCCCACGTCCTCGGACCTACTACGCCCACGTCCTCGGCCGGCCCGACGACGCCGAGCTGCGCGACTTGCTGCCGGCCCGGCCGGAGAGCATGAGCGACCCGCTCCGCGACCGGCACGCCCAGCCGCGCGCGGTGATCAACGGCTGGCCCGCTCCCTGAGAAAGTGGCCCCGGCCGGCCGGAGACGCTCAGGCTGCCACCCCGCGCCGGACGGGAGCACACCCGTTCTCCGGCGCAGGCCCGACCGGGGCAGCACGAAGGGGGCGGCTCGATAGGGGTGCCGGCCATCCTGGAACTGTGCTCCGGGCGGGAGCCGGGTTGTGACACGCTTGGCCTCCTGAGCAAAGATGCCTGTATGAGCCGAGAGACAGATGAGGTGCACGAAGCGATCGCAGGCGAGCTACGCCTCATGGATCCCAAGGTGCGCGCATCGCGCTCGCTCGCCCAGCAACTACTGGACCCGGACTTCGTAGAGGTCGGTGCTTCGGGGCGGCGGTGGACGTATGACGAGATCCTTGCCACGATGCCTGAGATGGACGGTGCGGTGGAGGACGGTCCGCGCTACGAGGCCTCAAAGTTCACTGGTGATCTGCTGGCTCCCGGGCTGGTGCACCTCACCTACGAGACCACGCTGGGTGGAAGCCGGGCACGACGCAGTTCGCTCTGGCGCAAGCAGGGAGCGGACGCGACCTGGCGGATGTACTACCACCAGGCCACGCCCATCCCGCTCGACAGCATGTAACTGTGACCCGGCTCGGGCATGCACGGGCCTTGCCGAAGGCCCCCCGGCTCGATGGACGCGGTACCGGCGTCACGCACTACCACCGCGGAGATCACAGTCTCCTCGCCCCGGGCGACAGCAGGCTCCTCTGATCGCGACGCCCGCTATGAGGTGGCGTCGGTCCACAGGTCGGTGCTGTGTTTCCCGACGAGAGCGCTGATGTGGGTGAGTGCGTCGCTGACCGGCTGTGGGTCGAGTCGGCGTCCGTCACGCAAGCGCAGTGCGACGTGATCGTCAGCAGCCTCCTTGGCACCGATGACGGCCTGGTAGGGAACCAGGCGCGCCTCGCGGATTCGGGCCCCCAGGCTGCCGCGGTCCGGTCCCGCGACCTGGGCACGCAGTCCGAGGCGGATGCACTGTCGCGCGAGGGCTGCGGCGTTCGGGAGTTCGGTGTCGGAGATCGGGAGGATCACCAGCTGGGTGGGGGCGAGCCAGGTGGGGAAGGCGCCGCCGTGCTGTTCGATGAGATGGGCGACGGCTCGCTCCACACTGCCGATGATGCTGCGGTGGACCATGACCGGGCGGTGTTTGGCGCCGTCGGCGCCGATGTAGTGCAGGTCGAACTGCTCGGGCTGGTGGAAGTCGACCTGGACGGTGGACAGGGTGGACTCCCGGCCGGCGCCGTCGGTGACCTGGACGTCGATCTTGGGGCCGTAGAACGCGGCCTCTCCCTCGGCTGCCTCGTAGGGCAGGCCGGAGCGGTCGAGGACGTCGGTGAGCACGGCGGTGGACCGCTGCCACTTCGCGGGGGCGGCGACGTACTTGCCGCCGGGGCCCGGGAGGGAGAGCCGGTAGCGGGTCGGGGTGATGCCGAGCGCCTTGTACGCCTGGCGGATCATCTCCAGCGCCGCCTGCGCCTCCTCGGCGACCTGGTCCAGGGTGCAGAAGATGTGCGCGTCATTGAGCTGGATGGCCCGTACCCGGGTCAGCCCGCCCAGCACGCCCGAGAGTTCGGAACGGTACATGCCGCCCAGCTCGGCCATCCGCAGGGGCAGCTCTCGGTAGCTGTGGGAGCGGGAGCGGTAGATCACCGCGTGATGAGGGCACAGGCTCGGACGCAGGACGACCTGCTCCCCGCCGAGGTCCATCGGGGGGAACATGTCGTCGCTGTAGTGCGCCCAGTGCCCCGAGATTTCGTACAGCTCCCGCTTGCCGAGGACTGGTGAGTACACGTGCTGGTAGCCCGCCCGCCGCTCGGCGGCACGGATGTACTCCTCCAGGGTGTGGCGCACGGTGGCGCCGTCGGGCAGCCAGTACGGCAGGCCGGCACCGATGAGCGGATCGGTGTCGAACAGGCCCAGTTCACGGCCGAGCCTGCGGTGGTCGTGCTTGGCGGTCATCGCGGTCTCCTTGCTGCTGCGGAGCAAGTGACCGGGCCTACGACGACGCCCCGGGGCACTTGCCCCGGGGCGTCGGATCAGGTCGTCTGTCAGCGCGCCGGGACACTCTCCGGCGTCGTCGTCACAGCAGCGCGCTTCATGTCGCAGACGTTAGCAGGGTGCGTCGCCGTGTACTCGGTCTTTCCTTGTCAGGAGAGCCGCCGGACAGGCTGAGTGCGGGTCGTCGTCACCGGCGGCGCACGAGCACTTCGTGCTGTCCATCAGGTGGCTGGTTCAGCGACGAGGTGAGTGTCGGTGCTGACGCGTGGCTTGAACAGGTGAGCTGGGATGGCCGGCATCCGGTACTCGCCGGAAGCGGGCGCGCTGACCATCCTCCGCGACCCTCACAGGCCGGACTCGTCCCCGCCCCGCCGACAGGAGACTCCCGCCGTGGCCCACACCGGCCCCGTCACCCCCTGTCACGCCACCTCCGACTACCGCCGGGTGGACTGAGTGGGTGTCTTGTCGTGTGTGTGAGGGTGTCTGCGCCCAGTTTGCCGGGGGATGGTTTCTAGCCTGGGGGCGTGCTGGGTTTGCCTGTTCGTGTCGGTGTCCGCCTGTTCGATCTTGACGTGGTGTTCCCGCGGACTGCGAGGGTGCGTGTGGCTGCCTGGAGGGAGATGTTCGACGAGTGTCTCCGCGAGTTCCTGCGGGCGGTGCGCGCGGCAGGGCTGCGTACCGCGGTGGTGTCCTCCAGCAGCGGATCGACGCGGTGGCCGCTGTGTTCGAGGACGCGCTCGCCGGTGTCGAAGCGGGGCGGGCCGGACGGTTCGGTTCCGTCGTGGGGGTAGACCGGGTCGGCCAGGCGGAGCAGTTGCGGGCGCACGGCGCGAATCTGGTCGTCCGAGACCTGGCCGAACTTCTGGAGTCGCCGTGATCACCCATCCCAGCTTCACGGTCGAGCCGTGGTGCCTGCGCGAGACCGAGCTGAACCTGGACGTCCTCGCCCAGAGCGAGTCGGTGTTCGCCCTGTCCAACGGGCACATCGGGTGGCGCGGGAACCTGGACGAGGGGGAACCGCACGGACTGCCCGGTGCGTATCTCAACGGGGTCCACGAGCGGCACCCGTTGCCGTACGCCGAAGGGGGCTACGGATATCCCGAGTCCGGTCAGACGATGATCAACGTCACCGACGGCAAGATCATCCGTTTGCTGGTCGACGACCACCCGTGCGACCTGCGCTACGGGCACGTGCCGGCGCACGAGCGAGTGCTGGACTTCCGCTCGGGCATCCTCAGCCGGACCGCGCGATGGGTGTCGCCCGACGGGCGTACGGTCCGGATCTCCTCGCAGCGGCTCGTCTCCTTCACCCAGCGTGCGGTGGCCGCGATCGTGTACGAGGTCGAGCCGCTCGACGGACCGACCACGATCGCCGTGCAGTCCGAGCTGGTCGCCAACGAACAGCTTCCCCACCTCGAGGGCGATCCGCGTGTCGCCGCGGCGACCGAGTCCCCACTGGTGGCCGAGGAGTCCTTCGCGCAGGACACCCGGTTGAGGCTGGTGCACCGTACCGGCTGCAGCGCGCTGCGGGTGGCGGCGGCGGCCGACCACCTCGTCGAGGGGCCGGAGAGCACCCGTTGGACCGCGCAGTGCGAGCCCGACGTCAGCCGTCTGACGGTGACCGCGGACCTGGTGCCCGGACGACCGCTGCGCTTGGTCAAGTTCGTGGCCTACGGCTGGTCGGGGGAGCGGTCGCTGCCCGCGGTGCACGATCAGGTGGACGGCGCGGTGGCCGCCGCGGTCAGTACCGGCTGGGATGGTCTGGCCGCCGCCCAACGTGACTACCTGGACCGGTTCTGGGCCGGCGCGGACGTCGAGGTCGAGGGCGACGCGCAGATCCAGCAGGCGGTGCGGTTCGCCCTCTTCCACGTGTTGCAGGCCGCGGCCCGCGGGGAGAACCGGGCGATCCCCGCCAAGGGACTGACCGGAACCGGGTACGACGGACACTGCTTCTGGGACACCGAGTCCTACGTCCTGCCGGTGCTGACCTTCACCGCGCCGGAGACCGTCCCCTCACCGCTGAGATGGCGGCACCGCACGCTCCCGGCGGCCCGGGAGCGCGCCCGCCAGCTGGGCTTGTCCGGGGCGGTGTTCCCGTGGCGGACGATCGAAGGCGCCGAGTGTTCCGCCTACTGGCCGGCCGGTACCGCCGCCTTCCACATCAATGCCGACATCGCCATGGCCGCGGTCCGCTATGTGGCGATGACCGGCGACGAGGAGTTCGAGCGCCACGTGGGGCTCGATCTCCTCGTGGACACCGCCCGGTTGTGGCGTTCTCTGGGCCACCACGACGCGCAGGGCGTGTTCCACATCGACGGGGTCACCGGACCCGACGAGTACAGTGCCGTCGCCCGGGACAACCTCTACACCAATCTGATGGCCCGGCAGAACTTGCGGGCCGCCGCGGACGTGGTCACTCGTCATCCGGAACGCGCCGAGGAAGTGGGGGTCGACGACGAGGAGGCCGCCGGTTGGCGGGACGCCGCGTCCCGCATGGCGATGCCGTACAACGAGAGCCTCGGCGTGCACGAACAGTCGGCCGGATTCACGCACTTCCAGCGCTGGGACTTCGACGCGACCCCGCCGGAGAACTACCCGCTGATGCTGCACTATCCCTACTTCGACCTGTACCGCAAACAAGTGATCAAGCAGGCCGACGTGGTGCTGGCGATGATGGAGTGCCCCTATGCGTTCACCGACCAGGAGAAGGAACGCAACTTCGCCTACTACGAGGCACTGACCGTCCGCGACTCGTCCCTCTCGGCGGCCTGCCAGGCGGTGCTCGCCGCGCAGACGGGTCATCTGCGGCTCGCCTACGCCTACCTCGGCGAGGCCGCGCTGATGGACCTGGACGACCTGGAGCACAACACCCGCGACGGACTGCACATCGCCTCCCTCGCCGGTACGTGGATCGCCCTGGTCGCCGGCTTCGGAGGCCTGCAAAGACACCTCAAGGACGGTAGGGCGGACCTGCTGGGGTTCGCGCCACGCCTGCCCGAGGCGCTGTCCAGGGTGGCGTTCACGGTGGCGGTGCGCGGACGCAGACTGAAGGTGGACATCGATCAGACCCGGGCACGTTACCGACTGGTCGACGGCGACCCGCTGGAGGTTCTGCATCACGGTGAACCGGTGACCGTGACCGCCGGCGACCCGGTGGACCGCCCGGTGCCGCCCGCCCCCGTGCTGCCCGAACCGCAGCAGCCGCGCGGCCGCCGCCCGGCAGGACGGCCCAGCCCGGAAGTCGCCCGGACGGAGCCGCAGGACTGAAGGTCCGTCTTCGTTCACGGCGCCCTCGCTGGCATCCTCGCCGGCATCCGCGCCCTGGCGAACCGGCTGCCCAGGACGCGCGATGTCGTCGCCGCGACCGCGGGGACCGGTTCGACGCTGTCATCGAGGGGGGACGGGGCCTGATTCTCCGCTCGCCCGGGTCAGCGGGGGCGTGAGGAGACCCGCGCGAACACCCGGCCCCGGCACTCCGGGCATGCCGGCTGCAACCCCTTGACGCGGTGAACTTCCTTCCAGGCACGCCCGCACTCGAGATCCTCCAGCGACGCGTCCAGCCGCCCCCAGTCCGCATGGACCGCCGTGAACCTCATCCGCGCCCTCCCCCCACCCGAGCGTTTCCAGGAACCAGCGTTCCCCACAGCGGCCAACCGCGCCCCCGCCCCGCAGGCGCGCCCACCACCGACCCGGCAGTCCGCGTCGTGCGCGAGGAGCTCGCATGCACCCGCGCAGCCAAGGTCGGCGCGAGGCTTCGCCACGGCGTCACAGCCGCCCCGTTCTGGTGGCCGCGCTCGGCTGCGCGATTCTGATGACGTACGGGCCGGGCGAGATTCCACCGGGTGATCCGAACGCCACCGGCGACCTACCGGTTCCCCTTCCTTGGGATCTTCCCTGGCCGCCGCAGTCGCCCCCTACCTCCGCCGAGCCCAAGCCGCTCAAGGAAGCGCCGCTGACCTGCATCGACAATTGCCGTGGCAACGAGCACACAAAGCGCATCAACCGTCGAGGCGTCCTAGGCTGGCCCCCGCAGGAGCGGGGCCGCCCGGGGAGAAACGCCGAAACGTTGCGCTCTGGTCGGGTCAATATCTGTGCCCGCGGGCTGAGATTTCAACGAAACATGCGGACAGATTCTCTGCCGCAATAAGTGGAGTGGATTTTTGCAACGCACGCAGGCCGCTGCGGCGTGCTACTGTCGATCTCAGTTGCAGTTGTGGTTCCCGAAACTTCAGGTGCTCTCCAGGCGGCCCCCGTGCCGCTGGAAGGCACTTTTGTATGTCCGGTCTTTTTCCGGGCGGGGTGATCATCGCGGCGACACGGTGTTCGCGAAGTGCGGACATCGAGGCACTGCCCCGAAGGAGAAATGACATGGCTACTGGTACCGTGAAGTGGTTCAACGCGGAAAAGGGCTTCGGCTTCATCGAGCAGGACGGTGGCGGCGCTGACGTGTTCGCCCACTACTCGAACATTGCCGCCCAGGGCTTCCGCGAGCTGATCGAGGGCCAGAAGGTGACCTTCGACGTCGCGCAGGGCCAGAAGGGCCCGACGGCCGAGAACATCGTTCTCGCCTGACGTTCACGCGCACTGAGTAGCTGGGGCCCGCATCCTTCGGGGTGCGGGCCCCAGCTACTCGCGTTTCCGCCAGTGGTCTCACCTGTGGACGGTGACCAGGAAACGCGTGGGCTCACCGCATATGCGAGATGCCCCGAACATTGCGTCCACATCGCGTCACCCAATTCAGCGCCTGCGCCCGCACGGATTTTCCGCCGGGCAGGTATTCGCTGCAGCGTTCCACTGGCCCATTCTTGCAATTCCTCGTGCACTCATCGCTGCGGGAATTCCTTGATATGTGCCGCATCGAGGAAGGTTCCGCATGAACCGCACACGCACGAACGACCGCTTCGCCCGCACGCGTAACGGCAGTGCCGGCTCCGGCAGGGGCGGCAGCCGATTCGGCTCGTCGGCCACGAGCCGTTCCGGTGGTCGGACCCGCCGGCCCGCCGCGATCCAGGGGGAGTTCGCCCTCCCCGAGACGGTCACCCCCGCGCTTCCGGCCGTGGAGGTCTTTGCCGATCTCGACATGCCCGGGGCACTGCTGGCCGCGCTCGGCCGGGAAGGCGTGACCGTGCCGTTCCCGATCCAGGCCGCGACCCTGCCCAACTCCCTCGCCGGCCGGGACGTACTGGGCCGGGGGCGCACCGGCTCCGGCAAGACCCTCGCCTTCGGGCTGGCGCTGCTGGCCCGTACGGCCGGGCAGCGCGCCGAGGCCCGGCAGCCGCTGGGGCTGGTCCTCGTACCGACGCGTGAGCTGGCTCAGCAGGTCACCGACGCGCTCGCCCCGTACGCCCGCTCCGTGAGGCTGCGGCTGGCCACCGTGGTGGGCGGGATGCCGATCGGCCGACAGGTGAGCGCGCTGCGCGGTGGCGCCGAGGTCGTCGTCGCCACACCGGGACGCCTCAAGGACCTCATCGACCGTGGCGACTGCCGACTGGACCAGGTTTCCATCACCGTCCTCGACGAGGCCGACCAGATGGCTGACATGGGCTTCATGCCGCAGGTCACCGCCCTTCTCGACCAGGTCCGCCCCGAAGGCCAGCGCATGCTGTTCTCCGCCACTCTCGACCGCAACGTCGACCTGCTCGTGCGCCGCTACCTCAGCGACCCCGTCGTGCACTCCGTCGACCCCTCGGCCGGGGCGGTCACGACGATGGAGCACCACGTGCTCCACGTTCACGGCGCCGACAAGCACACGGCAACCACCCAGATCGCCGCACGGGACGGCCGCGTCATCATGTTCCTCGACACCAAGCACGCCGTCGACGGCCTCACCGAGCACCTCCTGAACAGCGGGGTACGGGCCGCCGCCCTGCACGGCGGGAAGTCGCAGCCACAGCGCACCCGCACGCTGGCGCAGTTCAAGACCGGGCACGTCAACGTTTTGGTGGCGACCAACGTCGCGGCGCGCGGCATCCACGTCGACAGCCTCGACCTCGTCGTCAACGTCGACCCGCCGACCGACCCCAAGGACTACCTCCACCGCGGCGGCCGTACCGCCCGCGCGGGAGAGTCCGGCAGCGTCGTCACCCTCGTCACCCCGAACCAGCGCCGCAGCATGACCCGCCTCATGGCAGCGGCCGGCATCGTCCCGCAGACCACCCAGGTCCGCGTCGGTGAAGAGGCCCTGCACCGCATCACCGGCGCCCAGGCCCCCTCCGGCGTCCCGGTCGTCATCACCGCACCGGTGGTCGAACGCCCCAAGAAGCGCAACGCGACCTCACGCGGCCGGCGCCGTCCCGCCTCGGCGGCCCGTCGCACGTCCGTACGGCAGCCCACCGCCCGGGCGGCGGCTTAGAACCTTCGTGAGCAGGAAGCCGGCCAACTCCGCAGGAGGCACCCTTTGACGCACCAGACGCAGTTCCGCCCGGCGAGCGCCCAGCCCGCGCACGGCACGGTGGCCGAGATCATGGACGCGGCTGGACCGCAGATCTGGGAGGACATGACCGTGGAGGTGGCACTGTCCGTGATGACCGCCGCCCGTACCGGTCGTCTGGTCGTCTGCGACGAGGACGGCACGCACACCGGCCTGGTCACCCGGGCCGGGCTCACGGCCGTTCGTGACGGCTCCGGGTACACGGACCGGATCCGGCTGCGGGACGTCGCCGACGTGATCGGGCCCTTGGCCTCGCCGCTCACCACGACGGCCGAAGCCGAGCGTGCGGTGCGCTGTGGCCGGCCCGGGGCCCTGCCCGTGGTCGGCCGGCACGGCAGCGCGCTGGGCGTCCTCGCCCTCTCCCGTTGAACCGCCTCACTCCGCCCGGCCCCGTCTTCTCTTCTGCCTGGAGGCACCATGCGCTGTGTCATCGCCCGCTTCCCGTTCGACCTGACCAAGAGCGGCGTGGTCGCATCGATGAAGGGCGTCACACCGGAGCTGGTCACCGGTGAGTCCGTCATCATCGGACGACGCCATTACCCTGCCAAGCAGGTCGGGCAGGTCATCACCCGCCAGGACCGCCGGGATTTCACCGCCGGTGAGGTACTGCGGGCCATGACCCAACTCGGCTTCACCTGCCGCACCCGCCCCGCCGCCGCACCTGCCCCCGTGGCCGGCTCGTACCAGCGGGCCTCCGCGATGCTCGGCACACCCCCGATCGGCCTGACGTCCTGACGTACGGGCAGGTGTGAGCCGTGCAGAGCGGTGAGGCCCGACCGGCCCAGGCCGGTCGGGCCCCTTCGTGTGCCGCGTTCCGGTGGGTCAGTGGTCGGAGTAGCTGAAGTCGCCCACGGTCCAGGCACTGACGTCCTCGATCGCGACGCGGTACATCCCGCCCGTCTCCGGGATCCCCACCGGACCCTGCAGGATCCGGGCGACGTGGAAGTGCAGATGTGTGGGCGGCCCGTCCTGCCTCGCGGGTGTGTCGAAGGCAGCGGAGAACTCGCCCAGCTGGGCGGAGTCCGTCAGCACCTCCCGCACCCTCTGCCTCCACATGGCTTCGGGAGCGAGTCGACCGGTGATGACAGCACCACCGGTGACCACGGTCAGGGACATCTGACTGCTCTGCCCGGACTCCACAAGGGCGGCGATGTCAACGATCAGGTCGTCAGGCCTCGGCATGGCATCGGATTCTATGCCCTCACGCGTCCGGCCGGGCGGCGGGGTGGTGGCACTACAGGGCAAGACGGCTCGGGCATGCCCCGCCGGCGCCGCCTGGCCGAGTGGACCGTGGCCGGGGTACCCGGCGGAGCACCGAGCACGGCTCCGGCCCGAGCATTAAACGTTGGTTCGAGGAACGGGTGTTCGCCCACCCTGCACTGATTCCGCCGCCTGCGGTGCGGGACTCCTGGAGGCGACTGCCGGGCTGTTCATCGCCCTGTGGGCCGGCGAGCCCTGTGGGCCGGCGAGGGAGCGGACGGGTCGCTTGTGGGGCGTCGTTTCCGCTACGGGACAACGGATGGCAAGGGTGCCTTCGAGGCGTCGGTCCCACCGGATACGCAAAGGCCGGTGCCCCGCGGAGAGCGTCTCCGCGGGGCACCGTCGGTCAGTGATCCTGAGCCAGTGATCAGCCCTGGGTACCGCCCTGGGTGTTGCCGTTGCCCGCGCCTGGGTGGCGCTGGCCGTCGCCCGGTCCGTCGGGCTCGACGGCAAGGTCGCCTCCCTCACCCTGGAACAGGCCCGCGAGCAGATGGGCCCGATCGCGGACGCCCTCGCTCTCGACCAGCAGCTCACCCCCGCGCGCGCCGAGCGGGAGCTCGGGTGGGCCCCCGTGCGGACCGACCCGCTGGCGGTGCTCGCCGCCGGTGAGTGAACCAGTGAGCGGGCATCGTCGGCTACGACCCAGCGCCTTCACTTCGGACGCGCGGCCGAGCGGCTGCACATCGCCCAGCCCGTGCTGTCCCGGCAGATCCGGAGTCTGGAGAACGAGCTGGGCGCCGAGGTCTTCGACCGTGATCGGCGCGGCACGGTCCTCACCCCGGCCGGCCGGCAGTTGCTCGAGGACGCCGTCCCACTGCTCGCCTCGACCCAAGCGCTGATCCGGCGGGTGCAGGCGGCGACATCGGAGAGCCCCACCCTGACCGTCGGCTTCATGCCCGGCATCACGGTCACCCCTGCCACGGCGGCCTTCACCAGACTGCGTCCTGACGTCAACGTACGCCTTCTGCGAACCAGTTGGAACGATCAGGTGGAGGTGCTCCTGGACGGCCGGGCGGACGTGGGCGTCGTACGGCTGCCCATCGACCGGCACGGCCTTCAGGTGCGGCCGCTCTTTCGCGAGCCGCGGGTCGTCGTACTGCCCGTGTCGCACCCGTTGGCGGACAGAGGATCGGTGTCAGTCGGCGACCTCGCTCGCGAACACCTGCTTCAGGACCCGGACGCCGTTCCGGAATGGCGTGACGTGGCATTGGAGTTGCGTGACAAGCAACGCCCGGAAGTTCCGCCGATCCACCAGGTGGAGGAGAAGCTCGAACTGGTGGCCTCCGGAGCCGGCATCTGCGTGCTCCCGCTGTCCACTGCCGGCTTCTACACACGCCCGGACGTCGTCCCGGTGCCCGTGGACGACATCGGTCCGAACGAGGTGGCCCTGGCGTGGGTGATCTCCCGCCGCTCGCCACTCATCCGCGACTTCACCCAGGCCGCGGCGGAAACTCTGCGTGGTCCCCGGATGGAGTAAGACACACCCAGGCGTGCTGAGCCTCTCACCACCTGCCGGGGACGCCGGAGCGAACAGTCACATGATCGGCCGCACAGCTCCTAGTAGCTGTCGTAGCTGGGCGCACCGTTCGGCCGGTAGACGCCGACGATGGTGCCGCCCTTCGTGGTCGAGACGCTGACCGGCTCCAGCGCAGTAGGGACCGCTCCGTGGGCGAACAGCCGCTTGCCGGTGCCGATGATCACCGGATGGATGGTCAGCCGGTATTCGTCGACGAGGCCGTGCTGCATGAGGGTCTGTGCGAGGTCGCCGCTGCCGACCACGTTGATGTTGCCGCCCTCGGACGCCTTCAGCTGGCGTACGGCATCGACGATGTCCCCCTCCAGCAGGGTGGAGTTCTGCCACTCGACGGACGTCAAGGTCCGAGACGCTACGTATTTGTGCATGCTGTTCATCCGATTGGTGAACGGGTTGTCGGGATCGGCGGTCGGCCAGTACGACGCGAAGATCTCGTACGTCTTGCGGCCGAGCAGCATCGCGTCGGAGTGCTCGTACCAACCCGCGATGGCCGTGCCCACTTCGTCGTCGGACACCGGTTTCTGCCAGCCGCCGTGCTCGAAGCCGCTCTCAGCATCCTCATCCGGACCGCCTGGCGCCTGCATGACGCCGTCCAGCGTCAGGAACGTACAAACGATGATCTCGCGCATGATGAGCTCCCTTTTCGTCGACGGGTAGACCGCACAACCGCCGGAAACTCATCGGACAGTCACCCAAGCTTCCCGAGAGGTACAGCCAGCCCGGCCGGAATGTATCTTCAGCGGCGAATTCAAGCCCCTCAGTCGCAGCGCTTCCTCCGCAGGGACGCATCCGGGGCTGTGGTGGCTGTCGGGCACGTCGGCACGATCTGTCAGGCCACGAACGCGGTCTACATGGGCCGGGACCGGGCCCCTGGCTCAGGGCGTCGTGCCCGTCGCGCTGATCCTCCACGCGCGGGCCGACGGCCATTCTCCGGCCACGGCCGGGCTGCTGGCCGCGCTGTACGGCGTCTGTCCGGCGCTCGGGCTGCCCCTGCAGGGGCAGCTGGCTGGTCGACCGGCGCGGGCTGCCCCTGCCCTGCCACCTGGGAGCCGCGCTGGTCGCGGCGGCGCTGAGCGCCCTGGCCCTCGCCGGCACCACCAGCCTCCCCTTCACGGCCGTGTGCGTCGCCCTGGGCGGAGCCGGAGGCCCGCCCCTCGAAGGCGGCCTGCGATCGCTGTACCCCGCCGTGCTGCCCGACGCCGCCCACGTGCGTGCGCACCGCCTACACCCTGGATGCCTCCGCAGATCGTCTGTGTGGCAGGCCCCGCCCTCGCCGTCGCCACCGCGACCTGGCTCTCCCCGGCGGCGGCCCTCGCCTGGCGGCCACCGCCACTGTGACCGGCCCCTCGTCTTCGCCACCGCGCCCCCCGCCCGAGCCTGGCGCGCTGCGGGTGGCCGCCCGGACCCGCTGGGCGTGCTGCGCCCGCCCGCCATGCGCCTGCTGCTGTGCGCGCAGGTCTTCCTCGGCGGCACGGTCGGGGCCCTCGACGTCGCCGGGATCGCCGTGGCCGGGCGGCAGTACGCGGCCTGGCTGGCAGGCGCGCTGCCCGCGGCGTTCCCCGCGGCCGGACTGCTCGGCGGCGTGCTGTTCGCCCGCCTCCAGAGCGCGACCGCTTGCCAGCCAGGGCACCTGCTGGTGTTGGCGGCCCTGTTCGCGGCCGGGTGGCTGCCCTTGCTCGCCCCGCTCCCGGCCCCGGCCGTGCTCGCCCTGGCGGCGGCGCCGGGTGCCTTGTTCGTCCCCCTGCTCACCGTGGCCAGTGGCCAGCCTGACCGTCACCGCGCTCGCGCCGCCGGGCGCCTTGACGGAGGCGGTCGGGCTGCATGTCCAGCGCGATGCGCCTGGGCGTGGCCGGCGGCACGGCCCTGGCCGGCCCGCTCGGCGGGCACTTCCCCCTCCCGCCGCCGGCCGCCGCTCTGTGCGCACTCCTGCTCTCGGCCCCCACCACGCCCGCGGCTGCACCGGCCGCCGCCTGAGGAGCGACAGCCGGTAGGTGCACGTCGAGGCGCTTTCTCTTTGTCCTCAAACACAGGTACGACTTATGATCACCAGCAAGGCGGGGTCGTAGCACAGAGGTAGTGCGCCGCGACGTCATCTCGGAGGACGTCGGTTCGAATCCGACCGCCCCGCCCCTTTCAAGGCGGCACCTGCCGGCCGCCGGTGGACCTCCGCCACAGTCGGCGGTGCTTCGTCGGCACCCTACAGCCCCCTGGTTGCCGTCCTGACATGTCCGGGGGCGGCTGGGCCTCTTGGGTTTCGCCGCTTCTCTCGCTCGCGTGACGCCAGCTACAGTGGTGTCCGTTCGGGTGGCGGTCACGGTGGCCGATCCTGGAACGGACACCCAAAGCCCCCCTGTCGATCTGATGCGCGCTGACCTGTTGATGCGGCTTCAGAACGGCTTCTGAGTCCGGGCACACCACCGGGGGAGTGGCCCCACCTCACGGAACGCCGTCCCCGATCGCCATGGCGGCCCTGGCACGCGCGGGCCCGGCACCGGTTGCGGGCGGCTGCCCGGCTGGAGGCTCCTCCCCTTGGCCACCACCGAGCAAGGGGAGATTGCCGTGCCGTTTACGTCCGCCCTCCGCCGCACCACGCCCGCGCACCGCGCCCGGACCATGACCGTGGCCACGGCCGTGGCCGCCTGCCGGTCGGTGTCGAGGTCGAGGAGGCCGTGCGGTCCGCCGTGGCAACGGTCGCGGGGCAGTTCCCCGGACGACTTCTCCCACTCGTCGTGCCGGACCAGCCGGAGGTCGTCCTCGTGACCGGGGAGTACCGCAAAGGGGCAGTTGGAGCCGGAGACGAACCAGTAGTCCCACTCGCCCACCCAGTTGGGGTGCGGGAGGGGCTCACTGTCGTAGTGGTACGGCGCCATGACCTCCCCGATCGCCCGGTGCAGCGCGTCGGGGGCGGCAGGATCGCTGGGTGATGGGACGCAGACGGTGATGCGTTGTTTGGCCACGGCTGTTCTTCCCGTGAGGTCGTCGGGTCGGGCGATGGGCCGGGGGATCGACATCTCAGTTTGCCGATTCCCCATCGCCCGCCAGGGTGCCGCTCCAGACCGGGCCGGGCCGTTGTGGTGGGGGCCGACCACAAGCCTGACCGTGCCGGTCGTGGCGCCTGACCACGAGGCCGGGCCAGGAGTAACAGACCGACTTTTCTGACGACCTGTGTCCTGTCTCCTAGACCTTGACCGAACTCGGTGAAGTTTGATCGGCCGCTGTGCCGGCTCATCCTGCTGCTAGCTTCATCCGGTGAACTCTCTGGGGGAACCGGCATTCTTCACCCGCTTGCGTGACGCGCGGCGGGTTCTCATAGCTGGTGCGGGCGGTGGCTTCGACGTGTACGCCGGACTGCCGCTCGCACTGGCGCTGCGGTCGGCGGGCAAGGAGGTGCACCTCGCCAACCTGTCCTTCGCCGACCTGTACGGCTTGGACCTCGATGTGTGGGTGGATCAGGATGTTGCGGCTGTCGGACCGGACACCCCTGTGCGTGGCGACTACTTTCCGGAACGGACGCTCGCTCAGTGGCTCGTGACACAGGAACTGCCGCCGACCGTGTACGCGTTCCCGAGCATCGGCGTAGGTCCGCTGCGGGCGGCATACCGGGCGCTGATCACCCATCTCGGCGGTGTCGACGCGGTCGTGTTGGTGGACGGCGGGACCGACATCCTGATGCGCGGTGACGAGCACGGGCTCGGCACCCCGGAGGAGGACATGGCGAGCCTGGCCGCCGTGAGTAGGCTCGACGAGGTCCCCCACCGCCTGGTCGCCTGCCTCGGCTTCGGGGTGGACGCCTACCACGGTGTGAGTCACTCGCTCGTGCTGGAAAACCTGGCCGCCCTGGACCGGGACGGCGCCTATCTCGGCGCGTTCTCGCTGCTCGGGTCAGGGCGGGAGGGCGCGCTGTATCTCGATGCGGTGGCGCATGCCCAGCGCCACACCGCGAGCCACCCCAGCATCGTGAACGGATCGGTCGCCGCCGCCGTGCGCGGTGACTTCGGCGACGTCCGGTTCACAGAAAGGACCAAGGGCAGCGAGTTGTTCGTCAACCCGCTGATGGCGCTGTACTTCTGTGTGGACCTGCCCGGACTGGCCCGCCGCAATCTGTACCTCGACCTGCTGGAACCGACATCGTTGATGCGGCAGGTGAGCTCGGTGATCGAGGAGTTCCGCACCACGCTGCCCCGTCAGCGTCCATCTCGGGCATTCCCGCACTGAGCCTTCCTCCGCCACGGGCGAGCGGGGCCCGCTTGGGCAAATGGCTGGGCCGGCTGCCTCGGACTCCCAGGCGGCGAGTGCTCGGCACGTCGGGGCGACACGCCGCGATGACCGGAACTGCGTGGCCGAGCCTCACCATCCGGTGTAGCGTCGTGACCAGCAGTCGTGGTTCCGAAGTCCCGTTCGCCCGTGATCGCAATCGCGGGCGTTTTTGCTGTTCGACGCCTCTCCGGACCAGGGCGATCACCTCCGGGTTCCGCATGGTGCGAGACCCGATACGAGTCCTTTCGAAGGAGACAGGCATGGCCAAGGGCACTGTGAAGTGGTTCAACGCGGAAAAGGGCTTCGGCTTCATCGAGCAGGAGGGTGGCGGCCCCGACGTCTTCGCCCACTACTCGAACATCGCCACCCAGGGCTTCCGTGAGCTTCAGGAGGGCCAGAAGGTCGAGTTCGACGTTACGCAGGGCCAGAAGGGCCCGCAGGCGGAGAACATCCGCCCCCTGTAACGAGGGAACAGGGAAGAGGCCTCAGCCGGAACGCACCACCGGCTGGGGCCTCTTCGCTGGCAGGGCTTGGGCGGGATGACGAGCCCCCCGCACGGGCGCGAGGGGTTCGTCCGAACGTAGAGCGCGCCCAAGCCCGCTGATCCCTATCAGGTCCAGCCACCGGCGCACGCCCTGTGCCAGATGAGGGGACCGCCGTGTGTACGCGGTAGGTACGCGAGATGTTCGCCCGGGGCCGGGGCTGTCGCATGCCGCTGTGCATCCGGGCCCCGGCAGGCCGGCCGCCGCGTTATGACCCCGACCCCGAACCCCGGCAGGATGACTTGCTGGTGCCGCCCCCTTGCCCGCGCTGTGACGGTGCCCGGCCGAGTACCGCGTCAAGCCCACGACTGACGCGCACGGGTCCCAGCAGGCGCCGGATCGCGGGACATCCACCCGCGCAATCAAGATCCCCCCACGGCCCGGATCCGAGCAGGCCCATGCGACGGGCTCGCTCACGGGAGCCGTCTGACCTGTACCTCGCTGTCATAGGGGCCACCCGCACGGTGTGGCCTGTCTGGGCGCGGATCGCGGTCACCGCGTGTCGCAAGGCGGAGCGCTTTCCCTCGTGATCCCCGGGGTGGCGGTGCCCTGGCTAGAACACGGCAGAGGCGCCCCTGGCCGTCTTCCCGGGCGTCTCCTGCGCCTGGGGCGGCAGCGGTGTGACACCGACGCCCGTCAGCCGTTCGCGCTGCCGTCGACTCTGTCCGCGGCTCCGGCATGTAGGCAGGGCGGCTGTCAAGTGCCGAGTTCTCGGGGAGTGACTGCGTTTCGCCAGCGGGGCCTACTTGATGTACGGGGCTCGTCGGACATGCGCTCCGTCGGAAACCCGCATTGAGCGGTCTTTCTTACCGCTATCGCCGGATGTCCCGGGATGACGGCCATCCTCGCACCGATCCCGAACCACGTCGGAATAACCCTCCGGAAGGACAAAACCATGCCCTGTGACGTTCACACCCACCACGAAGGGCGCATCCGCCGTTTCCTGCACGGAGCGGTGCGCCGAGCGGTACTGGAGTACGCGATCAACCTCTGTGCCTGGCAGCGCATTGCCCTGACCACGCGTCACCGCACCGACGAGAGCTACGTCCAACGCCGCCCGTTCCCCCTGCGCGGGCCGGACGACGTGGCGAGCTTGCGTACACGAGTCGAGGAACTTGTGGCGGGGCTGCTGGAGGACTATCCCGCTGAGGCAGGTGAATTCGCCGATCAGATGGCAGCGATCCTGCCCACTGTCGCGGACCGGCAGCAGGGGATCGACACGCTGAAGGAGCAGTGCCGCCGGCTGTACGTCATCGAGCACGGGACGAGCGGGACCGAGCCGCCGGACGACGGGGATTTCCGCATCGTCACAACCGAGGACGCGGCGGAAGTCCATGTCCGCTCAGGGGCGCAGGACCAGCTGTCCGCGCACCGGCCTGAGCAAACGGACCTGGACAGTGATGACTATCTGACCGCTGTGTCCAGGTGTCTCGTCTCGGCCCGCGAACGGGGCAGGGCACTCAGCGAGGACGAGGTCCTCGCCATACACCTCGCCTACACACTGGCCTCGGACGGTGAGAGAGTGCCGTTGCCCGTCCGCCCATGGAGCAGCCCCGGCTTCCGAGACACCCAGAGCTACATGTCGATCACCGACCCTGGCGAAGGGCACCTCCTCGGCACCACACGGCGCAGTGAGAACCTCCGAGGGGTGATCGTGCACATCGAGCACCTCGAGCGGGGCAACACTCAGGACCGTGAGGCCGTGGAGCCCTACCGGATCCCGGCACCGCAGTCGATCTCCCGGGTTCGCCTGCACACCGGCACGCAGGCACCGGTCTCCTCCTACGTGGGCCGCCCCATGTTCGAGGGCAATGTCGCCGACTCCCTGCTGAAGACGGTGCACACCGTGTCCGCCGCATGCTCCGCGCTGTTCATGGACGGCCTGACCGAGTGCAAGCTGGCCATGGAGCGGATGACGGCCACCGAGGCGATCGACTTCATGCGCGCCATCGCCGGGAATGTACGGCGCAACCGTCACACCCAGGCCCTGTCCGCCGCTTTCAACCTCAACACACCCATCGTCGACGACCGGCCCGCGACGATGCGGTCCCAAGCGGGACGTCCCCGTACCATCAGCGACCGCTTCGAGGTGGGGCTGCTCGGCATCGAGCTGGTCGCCGAGGCCGGGTTCGACAAGGTGACCTGGGACGGTACGGCCGACACCTACCCCAGCCGCTGTGTCATCGAGCAGCTCACCTTCGAGCAGGCGGTCACCCTGGTGCACCGCGCGCACGAGGCCGGTCTCCTCACCTATTTCTCCGCCGGCTTCCGTTTCCACCACCTCGCCGACGTCACGTACACCGGCACCGACGGAGTGGGGGTCGGCGGCGCCCAGATCCTGCGGTACATGGACCAGCAGACGGGGCACCACGGACCGTTCAAGGAGGAGAACATCGCAACGATCCTTAAGATCCGCGACGAGGCCGCCGCGTCCGTCCTCGGGCAGGGCGCGGCACTGTTGGCCCGGCTGGACCAGATGTTCTTCGAGAAGAGCATCACAGCGGGGCAGAACCAGGCGCGAGAGTCCCTCTACCCGGCTCTGGCACAGCGCGACGAGGCGCGCGTGGCCGCCCTCCTGCCGACGACGCGCCATGCGAGGGTCATCCCCGACTCGGCCATCGAACCTCCCGTACTCGGCTCCGCACGCAGGCTCATCGCCGCAGGTCACGCTAGTCTGGCGGCCACCGCATACACCCCGCTGGAATTCTCGCGGCTGCTGGTGCGGCTGGAGCGCGCCGTGCGCCAGCGCGACGCGGAGCACGCCGCCGAACTGCTCTCCGCGGCCAGAGCCCAAGTAGACGAGTCCGACGGGGACTTCTCGTCCGAGCAACTCCCTTCCGTCGCCTGAACCCCTGAGGGAGATACCGAGGCGTCGTCAGCAGGAGTGAGGCCTCGGGCCTGGGATGATCACCGGGTTTGCTGATCTTCCGGGGAGGAGCCGTTCGTGGAGTCCGTGGGACCGTCGTACAACGGGTTCCGGTTCCCGGCACAGGTCATCTCCCACGCGATGTGGCTGTATCAACCAGGGCTCCCACCCGGCCCCGCCACACCCCAACCGGCAACCCCCGCGAGAAGAGCGAGGAGCGCTCCGTGCTGGCCTCAACGCGCAGCGCGGCAACCGTCGCACGAGACCGGCTAGGGCTCCTGATACTCACGGACCCCGCGCTACTGGGTGCCGCTGAGACAGCCTGGAGGACGGCGATGGAACTTCCCGACATCGCCTTGGGCCCGCTAGTCGACGGGCGATTGCGACCCGACGTCGAAACCGCCCTGGAGGCCGCCCGGGACCGGTCCCGGAGCGCGCATGCGGCACTGCGGAAAGCAGGGGCGGCATACATCGACAGCGGTCACTGATCCTCCGGCGAGTGCCCCGCCGTGGAGCGAGAAGCGGCCCGCACCCGCCAGCACCCGACTCTGCCAAGCTCATGATCGAAAAGACCCTGGACAAGTCCTTGCGATAACCCTCATCCCGGGCCGGTGACGCCGCAATTTGAGCCGCTCCACGTCGGTGACCGTTCCTCGGAGGTGCGTCGGGAGCGCCGGTCTGCCGAGGCCATCAAGGTCACCTACGCCAGTCGTGGGTGCGAAGGTAATCCTCCAGCGACAGCATTCCTGGGCGGATCTCACGCAGTCGGCCCAGGTCCGCTTCGTAGCCGCTGGTCTCGAACCACCGGTTCATGACGTACATCTCCTCGCCCTGCTGGGCGCGGAAATCGTCCCATGACACACGCCGTACCTCGACCGGGCGCCGCAGGACCCGGGAGAAGGTATCGGCTGACTGCGCCATCGACAGCTCGTCCCCTGCCAGGTCCACCGATCGCCCCTGCCACCGCTCGGGCCGACTCAGTGCCAGAAGGGTGAAGGCGCCGATGTCCTCGACGCTGACCTGCTGCACCGGTCGCTCAGGCGACAGCGGCGTCACCAGAAGACCGTCCGCGATCTCCTGCCGGCGGCCTTCCCAGTTCTCCATCAAGAACACCGGCCGCAGCACCGTGTAGGGCACCGCGCTCCGCGCAAGATGGCGTTCGACCTCGTACTTGCTGTCGAAATGCGGGATTCCGGTGTTCTTGTCCGCGCTGCCCACCGAGCTGAACACGAAGTGCCCGATTCCGGCCTGCGCGGCGAGGTCGACCATCAGCCGGCCCTGGGTCACCTCTCCCTCGTAACCGGCTGTGAAGAACTGCGTCACGCAGAACACTGCGTCTGCGCCTGCCAGAGCCTCACGCAGCGAATCCGCGTCCCCTAGATCACCGGCCACCACCTGCGCACCCTGATCCGCCAGAACTCGGGCGGCGGGCTTGCCCGGATCGCGGGTCAGAGCCCGCACCGGCCAGCCTGCCGCCAACAGATGCCGTGTCACCGCTCCCCCCTGCTGGCCCGTGGCTCCGACCACCAGCACGACACCGCGAGGCCCGTCGACTGCAGACGCCATCACAACCTCCCTCTCGGCCCGCCCAGCGCCACGGAGCACTTCGGGAGCAGGCCATGCCACCAGCAGCAACGGCTCATCGGTACCACCGGCCACTTCGACGGCAAACCGAGGCCGCCGCTGCCACAGGCCGAGAAGGACATGCCGGATCACCGGACAGGCTTCCCTGATCCACGGCGCGTCTGCAGGAGGACGGTGGGAGGAGGTAGCCATGGTCTGGCCACCGCTGGGTCGGTGGTCGACGGGGACAGCGTCAGCGGTGCCGGCCAGGCCCCGGGCCGCGGACAGAACCTCCGCGAGGGCATCGCCGACAACGGCGCCGCCGACTACGCCTCGGCGACGAGGTGAGCCGTCATCTCTTCGTGGGTGGGCGGTGAGGGCAGGGCGCGCGTGTGCTCCGGGCGTAGGCCGTCGAGGAATACACGGAGGTGCCGTGTGGCGAGCGTGGCGGCCTGCTCGGGGGGCAGGTGGGGGAGGGGGCGGCAGATCAGCGCGGCGGTGGCGATGAGGTCCACGGCGGTGATGTCACACCGGAGCACCTTGCTGCTGCGTCCTGCGGCCAGGATGTCTTCCAGGGTGGCGGCGATGTGCTGCTGCAGGTCGCGGGCGTGAGGATCGTTCGTCATGGGCCCGCCGATCAGCGGCAGGGACAGCAGCTCACGGCTGTCGATCATGCCCTGCAGGAAGGACTCCACGGCCGCGAGCGGATCGGTCCGCGCCGTCTCGGCGGCTGTTCGGGCGGTGTCGAGCACCAGTCTGAGGGCGTCCACGACGACCTGGGTGATGAGGGCGGCGCGGTCGGGGAAGCGCCGGTACAGGGTCGCGATGTTCACGCCTGCCCGGCGAGCGATCTCGTCCAGCGGCACGGCGGTCCCCGACTCCCGGAAGGCGGCGCGAGCCGCAGCCAGGATCTGGGCGCGGTTGCGCGCGGCATCGGCCCTGAGCCGCGGGGCCGGCGGTCCCTTCGGAGTGCTGGCAGTCACCCTGTGCACCTCTGCTGTTCTCAACGTCTGCGTACGTGCCGAGGCTACGTCCTCCGGAGTAAGTGAAGGATTTCCTTCACTTAGGTGTTAGTGTCATGTGCCGACGACGCGGCGCACCAGCCACTCGGTCCGGCCGACGCCCATCGGCCGGCCGGATGCGGAAGGAAGAACCCTCATGACGGCAGCGGACAACGATCGTTTCGCGGGCAAGGTCGCGGTGGTGACAGGAGGCAGTCGAGGCATCGGAGCAGCGGTCGCCGTACGTCTGGCGGCCGAAGGAGCAGCTGTTGTCGTCGGCTATCGCGGCAACCAGCACGCCGCGGACGAACTGGTCCGCTCGCTGGCGGCCAGTGGTGGCAAAGCCATGGCACTACGCGCGGACGTGGCCGACCCGGACCAGACGGGCACCCTGATCGACCGGGCGGTCTCCGAGTTCGGACAGCTCGACGTTCTGGCCTCCTGCGCAGGCGTGGAGCACTTCGACGCACTGGAGAACATCACCCCGGCCGACTTCGACCGCGTCTTCTCCGTCAACACCCGCGGCCAGCTCTTCGCGGCCCAGCACGCCGCCCTCCGCATGCGAGCGGGCGGCAAGATTGTGCTCACGTCCTCGGTCAGCGCGTCCAAGGCGTTCTTCGGACACACCCTGTATGCCGCTTCCAAGGCCGCCGTGGAAGCGATGGTTCTCAACCTCTCGGCCGAGCTCGGCCGGCGTGGCATCACCATCAACGCCGTCGCCCCCGGCGGCACGGCCACCGACATGGCAGCCGAGCACGGAGCCAGCTACCAGCACCCCCGGCTCGTCGGGAAGCAGGCCATGACCGAGTGGCTCGACGTGCAGGTGGCCCTGCGGCGGCTCGCGGACCCCGTCGAGATCGCGGCCGCATACGCCTTCCTCGCCAGCGACGACGCCGCCTACATGACCGGCCGCACCCTTCAGGTCGACGGCGGGATGTTCTAGCCGGCCGACCGGGCCCGTCGCCCGGTGGGCTCCCCCTCACTCGTTCCTCGGCGGCCGGGTGTCCTGGCCGCCGACCTGCTGCCCGCACCAGTTTCCCCGGAAGCCGCCTTCCCGGGGAAAGACCCTCATTCGCCTCCCTCACCCAAGCCCGGAAAGTCCCTCACCTCATGCACCACGGCACTCCCCTCCCGCTCGACGCCCTCCCTACGACCACTCCGCACGAACAGGACCATGACCCTGCGGCCGGCCGCACCGGGCGCGCCCGACACACGCTGGTGGACACCGAGCCCGGGGTGCCGGGTGCGGTGCTCGCGGCGGCTGCGGGAGTCCGTAAGGCGATGCTCGTGCCCGTGGTCACCGCGCTGGCGATCGGCACTGTGTTCGTTGCCGTGTACCTCGCCGCTTTCCACGCGCCGTCCGCGCGACACCAGCCTCTCGGTATCGCCGCGCCCGACAAGGTGGCCGCCCGTACGGAACTCGCCCTCAACAACGCGGCACCCAGCGGGTACACGTTCTACCGCTACCCGGACGCGGAGGCCGCCCGTCAAGCCGTGACCCACGACGAGGTCCCGGCCGTCCTGGTGGCCGACAGCAGAGGGACGCGCCTTGTGGTGGCAGGCGCCCAGGGGCCCTCGACCGTCTCCAGCCTCGCGATGGCGGTCGCGGAGGGCGTGGGGAAGACGGTTCCCGTGCAGGATGTGCGGCCCCTCGCGGCAGGTGACTCCCGAGGCCTGTCGGTCTTCTACGCCTCCTTCGGCGTGGTGCTCGCAGGATTCCTCTTCGCCGTGTCCTCGTACCAGATCGCCCCACGCCTGCGGCTGGCCGCTCGCGTCATATCGATGCTGGTCTTCTCGGCCGCCTCGGGAGTGACGGTGGCGCTGATCGGACGCACCGCGTTCAGCGCACTCCCGGCGTCGTTCGCCGTCGTCACGCTCCTGGTGGGACTACTGGCCTGGGCATCCGCCGCCGTCGCCGGAGTACTGCTGCGGTTGTTCGGACCGATCGGCATGCCTGTCGCCTCGGTCGTGCTGCTGATACTCGGCAACGCCACCTCGGGGGGAATACTCCCGGCCACGTTCCTCCCGGCATGGCTGTCCCCGCTGGCCTCGGTGATGCCCCCGGCTGCCGCGGTCCGGGGCCTGCGCGGTGCCTCCTACTTCCACAACGCGCATCTCACCGACGCGGTGCTCACCCTGTTGGCCTGGACAGTGGGCTGCCTCACGGTCCAGTACGCAGTGGACCGCTTCGCCACCCGTCGAACCGGGCGAGCAGCGACGAGGGCCGGCCGGACGGCACTCCAGCCCTGACCGTTTGGTCCAGGACGACCGCGATCCCCGCTGGAAGAGCCGCGGGCGCTTCACATCGGCCTCTGGGCTGGGCCCGCCCGGCGTACTCGGCCTGCGTGTGATTGGCACGCCATCCTGTACCCACCGATGCGTCGCGTCCTCCAGGGCGACGAGTCCGCGAGCATAGGGTCTGAGAACGAGCCCGGGCGGGTCGGCCAGTGCGGTGGGTCCCCTCTCGCGCTGTGCGTGGTGGTCAGGGTGTCGGGACCGGGAAGAGCATGCAGCTGCTGGTGGCGTGGGCCAGCAGCCGGTCGTCGGAGTCGCGGAGCTCTGCCTGGGCGAGGGCGGTGCGGCGGCCGCTGTTGAGGACGGTGCCTATGGCGCGGACCTTGCCGGTGTCAACGGTGATCGGGCGCAGGAACTTCAAGGTCAGGTCGATCGATGTGTATCCCGTGCCCTGAGGCAGCACGGACTGCACCGCGCAGCCGGCCGCCGAGTCCAGGAGCGTGGCGTAGACGCCGCCGTGGACGCTGCCGATCGGGTTGTAGTGCTCCTCGCCCGGCACCAGGACGAAGACCGCTCGGCCGTACTCGGCTTCCTCCAGGGTGAAGCCCAGGGTGGCGGCGATCGGCGGGGCGGGCAGCCGTCCGGCCAGGATCTCGCGGAGGAAGTCGATGCCGCTGTGGTGGGGGACGGCGCCGGCGGAAATGGCGGGGTCGTCCCAGCCGAACACACGTGATCTGCCTGTCGCCGCTGATGTCTCGCCGGTGGTCAGGGACTTGTTCGATGTTTCGGACACGCGGTCGCTCCTCGGGGCATGTGTTGTCAGTGTGGCGTGCCAGACCGCGAAGGGCGGGCGCGCCCGTACAGCGGTGGAGTCGTTACTGCCGGGTGTTTCAGCCGCCGCTCGATCCAGGGCTGTCCGGGTCGACGCGAATGAGACCCGGGCCGGCGTCGACGAACGACTCCCCAGGCCGCACGTCGTGGCCGTTGTCGCAGCGGAGCACCGCATGTACCGGCGCACCGCAATTTTCGTGGCGTACGACCACCGGGGGCCCGTGTTCGTCGGCGGCCCAGGTGTCGCCCCACTGCCGCAGCGCCACGATGACGGCCCGGAAGTCCCGCCCCTTCTGCGTCAGTTGATAGGCGTACCGGGTCCGCTGGCCGGGATCCTGGTAAGGGACACGCTCCAGGAGACCGGCGGCGGTCAGTTCTTTCAGGCGCGCCGCGGCGGCGGGTTCTCCGATGCCCACACGCTTGGCGAAGTCGTCGAACCGACGAGTGCCGAAGAACGCCTCGCGCATGATCAGCATCGCTGTCCTGTTGCCGACGATCTCCAGAGCCCTGGCGATGGAGCAATTGGCCAAGGACCAGGCGTCCCGGTCCTTCAGTAGATCCTTCATCTCCCCACCTTCCACCTGGCTTGCCTCACGCGAAGCCAGCCTATACCGTCGAGGCTGACTTATGGAATCGTAAGTCAGGCTGGGATCAGGTATCCCGAGGGAGGAATCATGAACATCGGTACATCAAGGGTCCTGGTCACAGGGGCCAACCGCGGGCTCGGCAGGGCACTGACTCAGGAACTGGCCGCGCGCGGTGCCACGGTGTACGGGGCGTCCCGCCGACCGGACGAGATCGATCTGCCCGGAGTGAAAGCGATACGGCTCGACGTCACCGACCCCGCCTCCGTCGCCGCGGCTGCGAAGGAGGCCCGCGACATCACAGTGCTGATCAACAACGCGGGCAGCTCCACAGGCGCCGATCTACTGACCGGCAGCTGGGACGCCATCCGTCTGGAGATGGAGACCCACTACCTCGGCACCCTCGGCATGATCCGGGCCTTCGCCCCGCTGATCGAGGCCCAGGGCGGGGGTGCCGTCCTGAATGTCCTTTCCGCGCTGTCGTGGATCAGCTTCCCCGCCGTCGGCGCCTACGCCGCAGCCAAGTCCGCGGAGTGGAGCCTGACCAACGCGCTGCGACAGCAGCTCGCCCCCCGGGGCATCACTGTGTCCGGACTCCACGTCGGCTACATGGACACCGACATGGCCCGCCACGTCACCGAGCCCAAGACCGCCCCGGCGGACGTCGCCCGCGCGGCCGTCGACGGCATCGCCTCCGGGGCTGCCGAGATCGTCGTCGACGACCGCAGCCGCCAGGTACAGGCCGACCTCTCCGGTGGCGTCGCCGCCCTGTACCCGCAGCTCGGCTGAGACGAGGACACCGTGACCTTCACTCCGCCCCCCGCCCCGGGCCGGCTCAGGCCGACCGACCGGCACCCCGATGTCCGCCCCTCCTCGAACCAGCCCTCCCGGCACGCCGCCGCCGTCACGCTCATCGCGATGTGTCTGGGCGCCATGACGACCTTTCTGCTGATCACCGCATCGGTGTCAGCGATGTCGGCCATCCAGGATGATCTGCACGTCTCTCCCACCGGCCTGGTCTGGATCCCCTCCGCGTACGCCCTGCTCGTGGCCTGCCTGGTGATGTCCGCGGGCACCGTCGGCAACCTCTACGGCCGCAAGCGCACCTTCCTCACCGGCGCCGCGATCATGATCGTCGGTTCGCTCACCGTCTACGCCGCACATTCAGCGGGAGTCGTCATCGCCGGCCAGCTCGTCTCCGGCCTCGGCGGCGCTCTCATCCTGCCCAACAGCCTGGCCATCCTGGGAGCGGCATTCCCCGACCCCCACCGGCGCACCGAAGTCGTCACCGCCTGGGCGGCCTCCTCGGGCATCGGGCTGGCCGCCGGCCCGCTGATCGCGGGCACTCTGCTGGACCACTTCCACTGGAACACGGTCTTCCTGTCGACCGCTGTCCTCGCCCTGGTCACCATGGCCGTCGCCGCCTTCGTCACCGAATCGCGCGGCCCCGACGGCAAGCTCGACATCCCCGGCCAGATCCTGGCCGTCGTGGGCATCGCCGCTCTTGTCTACGCCCTCATCGAAGGCGGACACGACGGCTACACCAGCCCCAGCATCCTCACCGCCTGGATCATCGCGGTCGCGGCCCTGAGCGGTTTCGTCCTCGTCGAGCGCGCCGGCCGCACCCCCATGCTGGACATGACCCTGTTCCGGTCGGCGTCGTTCAGCGCCGTCATGTTCGTAGGTGCCGTCTCCCTGTTCGGCTTCACCGGCATGGCCATCGTGTCGGTGCTTTTCTACGAGCGCGTCCAGCAACTGTCCGCCCTGGACGTGGGATGGCGGCTGCTTGCCTTCTTCGGCGTCTACGTCGTCGTCGCCTACGCGACCGGACGCGTGATCCGCCGTACCGGCTTCAAGCTCCCGCTGACCCTCGGCTTCCTTCTCGGCGCCGGCGCCGCAGCCGGACTCACCACGCTGGACCCGACCACCCCCTATGTCCGGGTGTGGTGGCTGTACGCGCTCTTCGGCGCCGCAAGCGGGATGGTGGCCGCGCCGAGCACCGCCGCCGCCCTGGTCAGCGTCTCCCACGAACGCGCCGGCATGGCTTCCGGAGCCGTCAACACCTTCCGCCAGATCGGATCCGTCACCGGCTCCTCACTGCTCGGCGCACTCCTCGCCAGCCGGCTTCAGTCCCAACTGCCGACCCAGCTCGGCGCCCACCACGTCCCCCGCGCAGCCTGGCCCGCCGTCGAGCACGCCGTCTCCACCGGCAGCGGCGCTCACCGAGCGGCCCCGCCGAACGTGAGCGCCGCGATCGGCGACGCCTTCACCTCAGGCGTCCATGCCGGCATGACCGTCATCGCCGCCGTGTTCCTGTGCGCGGCCCTCGCCTCGGCCCTGCTGGTACACAACCGTCCGCACCACACCACCGCCAGGACGAACTGACGCGTGACTTCCAGGGGCGACGCCGCGAACTTGCGACTAAACGCGGTGGTCATCTCCGCCGAGCCAGCGGTGGTCATCTCCGCCGAGCCAGCCCCTGATCCGGCTCTCACCCCGGAAAGGGGCGCCATGGAAGGATGCACAGCCATTGCCGTACTGGAAGGAAACGTGATGCAGGTAGCCGTGGTCACCTTCGACGGGTTCAACGAACTCGACAGCTTCATTGCATCTGCGCTGATCAATCGATGCCGTAAGGACGGCTTGGAAGCCTTCATCACCACTCCGACACCGGTAGTCAGGTCGATGAACGGTGTCGAGGTGACCGGACAGCGCCCGATGGAATTCGTAAGGGAAGCCGAGGTGGTGCTGATCGGCAGTGGCGTGAAGGCACAAGACGTGGTTGCCGACGACCAGTTGATCTCCCGGCTGCCGCTTGACCCTGCGCGACAGCTCGTCGGTGCGCAATGCTCCGGCGCGCTGGTGCTCGCCCGGCTGGGGTTGCTGGACGGCATGCCGGCTTGCACCGATGTGAAGAGCCGGCCCCTTGTCGAAGCCTGCGACGTGACCGTGCTGGACGCGCCGTTCCACGCCGAGGGGAACATCGCCACGGCGGGGGGTTGCCTGGCGTCCCAGTACCTCGCCACCTGGGTGATCACCCGCGTGCTCGGAGAGGGCGCCGCGCAAGACGTCATCGGCTACGTGGCTCCGGTCGGCGAAAACCAGGAGACCATCGACCGCGCCATGCGCGCCGTCCACACGGGCGCGATCGCACTGCGCTGACATCCCGCGATCAGCCTCGGCGCAATGGGCCCGAACCACGCCTCGCACATGTGCGAGTGCGAGCCGCCGACGTGGCCTCCTGCGGGGAGTTCGGTGTGGCGTAGTCCGGCACGCTCGATGAAAAGAGGCCGTGGTTCGCCGCCGCGGAGGGGCGGGCGGCGTGGGATGGCGTGGGCGGCGGCGTGGAGTGCTCGAAGCGCGACGGGACAGTACGGCTCACCGACCCGAACGAACCGCCCAAAGCCGGTGACACGGTCTTTCACAAAACGGCTCGCACGGCCTGACAGCCACGACGACGGCCAGCACGGACATGGGCTTCAACCGGTAACCCGGGGGCACGTTGAACCCCATGACGACCGAGACCTACTACTCGACGCACCAGGCTGAGTGAACAGCATGGACTCTGTACAGATGGCTCGTGGCGCATTGGCGGCAGCTATTCCGACATGGCTCCTCATGGTGAGTGTCGTGCTGCTTATAGGGGTGGTGATCGTCCGCTTGCGTAGAAAGTGAACGAATCGGTCGATGCGGTGGCAACTCGGGCTGAGGTGTGGCGGAAGTGGGGTGCCATCGCCTTTACGGTAGTTGCCCAGGCGGGTTGGGCTTCGCCGGGCCATGCCGACGGCTCAGCGTGCGGTGTGCCCGGGACGGAGTTCGTCCATATCGACCGTTGTCAGCGCTACGCTCAGGGGCACGCCGATGCCGGCCGCGGCGGCCAGCCGCTCGCGTACCTCGCGCGGTGTTCGAGGCCGCCAGCCGGGCCCGTCACAGCAGCCAGAGTGGAATGTGACACCCGCGTTCAGTAGGGCGGTCAACGTCCGCCACCCAGCGGTGTCCCTCCGCTTCGGCACGGCGAGGTCCTGGCCTGCGTCGATCAAGTCTTCACCGCAGCGCGGGCATCGGCTTGCCCACGTGCCGCGCTTCTTGAACGAAGAACGGCAGGGCAAGCACACGTAATGCCGGTTCGGAGTCCCCCCACGAAAGCACATGGCACCAGTATGGCAAGGCCACTTTGCCCATCCCAGCGATTTGCGAGCGAGGCGCTCCGCGCCTGCCCACTGCCCCTGACGGCTTCGACCACAAGCTGACCGCCACCGGCACCTGGAAAGGCCCTGCACGCCGCCGTGCAGGCCTCCACACCCCGCACGACCAGCTACCCCCACAGCCACGCCGGGGAGCCGGTGCTCGGTCTGCGCTCAATTGAAGACAGCCCGCACATCGGCCAGGCCCGCACCGGCGGGACCGTCATCGTCACTCCCGACGGCATCCTCAGCGTCCGCGCCTATGCCGTCCCCGGCCACCGCTGGCTCACCGCCCTCCGCTACCTCGTCACCCTGCCCCACGACGCGCTCAGCCTCGGCGCACCGACGGCGCCCACCGACCCCGCCACGCTCACCTGGTCGCTGCGCCCCCACTGCACGGACCGCAGCTTCTCCGGCCACCGGTAGTCGACGAGGTGGTGTACGGGACACATCAACTGGAGGCGGTCTTTATACCCTTGAGGGTGTCCCGTTCCTCCTGGCGCAGCCGGTTCCGCTCCCGGCCCTGGGCACAGAGGGCTCGCAGTGCTTCGGGGTCGGCGGCGACCTCGCTGTCCGCAACGGTGCATGAGCCGTCGCCGACTTCGACGATCTGCTGGTCCATGCGACCGCTGCCGAGAATGCCCATGATGGTCAGCCACTCGTCGGGGACAGCCGGAGTCAAGTCGACGTTCAGGTGGCGCTCGGAGCGGGCATCGTGCGGGTCGATGGGCTCGGCCATCGCCGCGAGCGAGGCGATTGTAAGGGCGCGCAGATTCGTGTACTCCGCGGGGCTCATGAGGTTTTCGAGTGTGTCGAGGTAGAGCCTGACCAGTTCGTGGGCCTTGGCACGCGGAGTGGCGTCGGCGCTCATGTGGTCGGGCAAGGAGCTTCCTTCCGTTGCTTTTCGTCGGCGGTCTGCTGGTGACCCTTCACTCGGCAGACGAATGGCAGGCCTGCGCGCAGCCGGCGCAACGCCGGCACGACCAAGGTCAGCACCACGTGGGGGTGTCTCGCGCCGGAGGCCACCTCCACCTGCGTCGCCTTGTATCGGACGTTTGACACAAGATCGCGGCTAGGGCATCTTGTGCTTGCTGCTTGGTACAAGATGACGCGAGGGGGACCCTCTATGCTCGACGCCGCCCCGTTCCAGCACCGCTTTCTCGATCACGCGAACTACTACGCCCGCTGGTCCGGGCTGGCCATCGGCATCGTGGCCGCACAGGCGCTGTCCACACTGGGGCACATCGAGTTCGAGCAACGCTTGGTCTTCTGCATCACGGCCTTCGGTCTGTGCGCGGTGGCGGGCGTGCTTCTTGCCGACGCGCTGACCCTGCTACCTCAGGACCCGGTACGCACCGCGAGTCTCGCCCCGCGCCTGGTCAGAGACCATGTGCCACCCCGCATGGGCCCCCTGATCGCCCTTCAGGGGGTCTCGCTAGCAGTGCTGCTGGTCATCACGGCTGCCACGGCCTCCGTCGATCCGCACCGCATTTTCAGCACGGGCAAGGTCATCGCCGTCACCTGCTACGGGGTGCCCGCAACTCTGGGCCCCTGGCCAGGGATGTACTACAGCCTTCCGACGTTCGGCGCCTTGGCCATAGCTACCCCGACCTGCATGTGGGCCCTGCGCCGTATCGTTCACGGGCCGGGCGGGGCGCAGCAGCGTCGCGACCGCGCGTGGGCGGTCACTGGGGCTTGGGGTTTGCTGGTGTCGAGCCAGCAGCTGTACGCCGTGCTGATGATCTCCGTCTCGCTCACGGAGACGGGCTGCGCCGGTGCGATGGGCGCGCTCACCTTCTGGGTGTTCTATCCCTTGGCCCTGCTGAACCTGTTCACGGTCGTCTGGTCGCTGATCACCGTGGTGGCCCCCCGAGCCGTCGACGACGATGCGGTGAGGGGGTCCCTCGACGATGAATGAGCCCGCCGTCCGCGTCGATACTGCCAGCCAGGTACCGCCGTACGCGCAGATCCGCGCCCAACTCGGCGCGCTGATCGTCACCGGCCGGCTGGCCGAGGGCGACCGGCTGCCGACCGTCCGCCAGCTGGCCACGGATCTCGGCCTCGCACCAGGCACCGTGGCCCGCGCCTACCGCGAACTGGAGACCGCTGGGCTGATCCGCACCCGCCGCGGGGCGGGCTCCCGGGTCGCGGCACCCCCAGCCGGCCCGACCCGTCCATACGCCTCCGAACTCGCCACCCTCGCCCGCGACTTCACCTCTTCCGCCCGCGCGCTCGGCGCCGATACCGAGGCCGTCATGGCCGCCGTCCGCGACGCCCTGGGTCCGGACCGTCCCTAGCAGCTTGCTCCTGCGGAACTTCGCACGTTCCTCTGGGCAGAACTGGTGGGGCGTATGGCCACAGTCGCTCAGCCGCCCGCATTCGGCCCGCTGTTCTTCTCGCGGAGCGTGAACGAGTTGGGTGCGCCGCACGGTTGCGGCTTACTGCTTTTTGGCGTGCTCGCCGCGTGGGCCGTGCTCGTGCTGTACGGCGTCCTCGGCGGCGACGGGGACGGCACCCGGGCCCGGCACGGACCCCCACCGCATTCGTCATCTACGACGTGACCGGCACCGGCACCGCCGACCTCGCCTTCCAGGCCCGCAGCGAGCCCGGGACGGCCACCGTGGTCCGGGCCGCCCGGACGTGCCCTGACCGTGCGGCCCGCCCGTCCATGTGTGGCACCCGGCTGCCCCGTCGTGCCTCGGCCGCGGACCGGACCGCGCTTCCGGAGCGCCCCTACTTCCCGACGTCGAGAAGCGAGCACCACGCAACTGAGGACCGCCAGCACTACCTTTTCACTGGTCCGCTGCCCGTTGCGGTGGACCAGCCAGGCTTTCGGCCCGTTCAGCCAAGGAGGGCGAACGACGCCCGCTCTTGCCACGTCGCGCCGTCATGCACCATGAGGTCAACTGACGAGACGTGCGACGTGAGGGGGAGCCTGCCGAGCAGGTCGGCCTCAATCTCATCCAGAACTGCATCGTCCTGGCCGTCAGCCACGGTCAGGTGGGGCACAATCTCGGCGAACTGGCCCCCATAGGGACGGGCCTCGGGCCAACGGTCGGCGATCACCTCAGTGAGCCGCCGCAACTGCGTGTCTGGCTCAGGTGCGAGATACAGCACCTCTGGAAAACGCCCACAGTTGGCAAACCTCAAGTCAAAGGCGTGAAGACTGCCGAGCATCTCAGCGAGAGCCGAGCAGACGCGTGCATCTATTCGGCTCTCGTCGAGGAACGGGAAGAGCACGGTGACATGCGCTGGCACTCCTGCTTGGGCTGACGGATCGAACCGCTCACGCCATGCGCGGACGGCCGGATCCGCATCCGGGATCCTGACGATGAGACCCGTCTGACCTGCCTGAAACCTACTCGTGCTGTCATCTGCCATGACACGGCATGCTGCCACCTCAAAGGCCGACCACAGCACTCATTATGCGCCCGTGATCACGACCGATCCCGCACACAGGACAAGCGGCATGACGACGGCGCCGAACCACTACTGCCGTCATATCCCGGGATATGGCTCAACTTCTCTGAAGTCACGGCCCAGCCGCTGCAGAACCCGCAGTCGTGCCCATCCAGCCTCGAACCCCCCAGCGGACTGTGACAGGGTTGGCGGCGTGGACTGCGTCTTCTGTCAGCTCATCCGTGAGGGCACCGCACGCTGGGTGGCCCGTGAGGCTGAGAGCTGCTCCTTCACCCCGCTGAACCCTCTCGCGCCGGGACACACGCTGGTTGTCCCCACCAGCCATTACACGGGCGTGTTTGACACCCCGCCCGACGTCCTGACCGCATCGGTGACGCTGGTCCAGCGCGTGGCAGCAGCCATGCGCGTGGCCTTGGACGCTTCGGGCGTCAACATCCTGAGCGCCAGCGGACCTGGATCGGAACAGTCTGTGCCCCATCTGCACTTCCACGTCATTCCGAGGTGGGTGGATGACGGTATCTCGACATGGCCGACCGGCCAGTCCCGCCGGTGCCCCACCGGCGATCCAGGCAGGCGACTGGCCGCCGCCCTCAATTGTGACTTCAAGCCGCCCCACGAAAGTTGAGCCAGATCCATTTCCCGTGAACATCCAGAGGGCCGACGATCGGCACCAGCAGCCGACGGGGACGAAGTGCCGGACCCGGCCGAAGGACCCCCGAACCTTCATCTGGTCCTGATGCACACGATGCGGCTGGTACGCGTGCTTCCTGGAAGACCAGCAGGCGATGGAACACACCATGGCCGTGCGAGACCTCGCCTGCGACGTCTGCGCGCGGGACGGTCAGCTGCTGTTGTCATGCGGGTGCTGCACCACGGATGAAAAGGCATCTTCGCCCCCGCAACCTTGCGGCGCCTTGGCCACCCCCTGCCCATCTACCAATGTGTGGAGGAGAAGAAAGGAATGCAGGAGAAGGCTGAGGTCTTCTACCGGCCTGCAACCGGCGTCTGCAGGGCCTTGCGGGAAAGACATTCGTCAGAGCGGACGCCCCCTCGCCGCCGCAGCCTGACCGAGTGCGGGATCCCGCCGTGCCCGGATGCGGAGATCAGACAGCGGTCAGGCTCTTCGCCATGACCCGCTCCCTGCCCATGCCATCGGGCAGAAGATCACCGGGCTCACCCGTGTCCAGGAAACCGTGCCGCTCATAGAGCGCGGTCGCCTTGCGGTTGTCCGGCATGACGGACAGCCGCAGCGTCGTGGCACCGCGCTCCACTGCCCACCGCTCGACTGCGTGGATCAGGTAATCACCCACGCCCTTGCCCCGAGCCGCGGGGTTGACCCACATCGAGATCAATTCCACGGTCTCCGCTCCCTCGCACGGCACTCCACTGGCCATGCCCACCGGAAGGCTGCCGAGGAGCGCGACGAGATCGTGCGCGCCAGGAATCGACAGACGGGCACGCCAGCGCTCCTCTCGGTCGCCGGAGCCCTGCCAGTGAGACAGCGTCGATCCGAACGCGTAGGGCGCCTCAGTAAGGGCAGCCAGTCGCAATTCCCGCCAAAGGGGCCAGTCGTCTGATGCCAAAGTGCGTAGTTCAAGCATGATTCCGAACCCTGCCCGTCCGCCGGGGCGAGCAGCAAGTTGATTACCGCCATGCAAACGAGGCCGTTCACCCCTGCCAGTCCTGCTGTGAAAGGGGAGTTCCTGCCGTGTCAATTCTCGTGAACGCCCGTAGACCGGCTTCGCCCACATCAGCACCCGACCCGCCCGACCTGCCGGTGGGAGTTGCGGCGGGGCGGTGTCGGCAAGGTGTCGCTTCCTTCGGCGAGATGCCGGTGGTTCGGCACGGCGGTCAGCGCGAGCGCCGATCGTCCCGGCCGCGACGCCGGCTGGCGACCGCGCTCACAAAGCGGCCTGCAGAGTCACGGACTGGCTCGCGAAACCGTTCCGTTCGTAGAAGCGGATCGCGTCGGAGTTGCTGGAGTACGCGGTCACCTCGACCAGTTCGGCCCCCGCTTCCTTTGCCCAGGTCGAGAACTGCGCGATCAAGCGCGCTCCAAGCCCGCCGCGGCGGTGGGCCGGCTGCACATACATGCTCACGAGCGTGGCGATCTTTACCGGCCTCATCGCAGATCCCTCGGCGACGGCCCCGGTGAGGTGTCCGACGACCTGCCCGCCGCAATCTGCGACGAGAAGGAGTCTGGTCGGGTCGTCTACTCCAGCGGCAAAGCGTTCAGGCCCGAAGGCGCGAGGCCAGCCCACGTCTACGCTCGGATCCCTCGTTCCGGCGTCTTCCGCAAACAGCGCGCTGCTGCACGCGACCAGCCCATCCACATCGGCACACTGGGCACGACGGACGATGACCTCATGCGGTTGATCACTCATACCGTGTGACGCTAGCTCAACGCACTGACAGCCACGCCTGCTCTGAGACCGCCCGGCCCGGGTGCCCGTAGGGCGTCCCCGAGGCACCCTCTCGGGGGTCCTCGCGCAGCTAGGCATCGTGGGACCCACCGCCAGCAGCAAAACCGCCCGTGACCAGCGAACTCGATCACCGTACCGCCGGCCCCGTGCTTCTTGTGCTGTCTTCAGAGGCGGTGTGTGTTCTCCAAGCTCGCACGCACCCGCGCAGCCGAGGTTGGCGAACTGGTCGACGACAGAGGCGCCCGGCCACCTTCAGTTGTCGGTGGTCAGCGTGTTCGGACGCAGGCTCCCTAGGCGTCCGTCCGGCGCAGCACGCTCGCCTCTTGGGCGGGTGCTGGCCGGTGCTGGAGCACCATGTGCTCGGATACGCACGGCCCCGGTGGCCTGGCGCGCCTACGACGGCCGTCCGCCGGTTCGCCGACGTCGCTGAGCCGCCACCGTGGCTCGGCTGACAAGGCGTCAAAGGGAGCCGCCACCGGCATCCCCGGCGTGTTCGCCGTGCCGGACGAATCCACTGTGGAGATTGTCAGCTCCCAGCAGATCGGCACGTGCCCGAAGATGCCGGACGCAGCCCTCAAAGGCTGCGACGCCACGTACGACCTGGTCGTCACCTACGAGGCCGACTTCTACCTGTGCACCGACGACCAGGCCCAGGCCTCGGCCGACGGGTGCCCAAAGCCGGCATGGCAGTTCCTCCAGCGAGCGACGCTGAACAAGGTCAAGATCGACAACTGGCAGCACCACTTCTCCGGCAGTGACATCATCCGCGCCGGATGGCAGAGCCTCTTCGGAGACGTGGCCGGATCGATCCTGTTCTCGTTCTTTGCCGAAGACCTGATGGACTGCTTTCACGGCAGTGCCAGCGGCTGCGCTTGGAGCGTCGCCACCTACGTCCCGGTCGAGGGCCTGCTCACCCCGGTCGCGCGCGCCGTCAAGGCCCTCGACGCCGCTGCCAGAGCCGGAATCGGCTTCGAGGACGCCTACAAGGCACTCCGCGCCCTCGACGGGCTGTCCGAGGCGGCCATCGTCAGCATCGGCAACAAAGCGCTGAACATACTGAAGAAGGGCTGCGTGCACGGGCTCGCGCGCAGGGGCGTTCGAGCGGCGGGCGGCGGCTACTGCAAGTGGCTGGAGCTCGGAGGTCCTGGCACCTGGATGGCGGAAACCGAGAACATGTCGCAGGCCGACCGCGCCTACGAACAAATGGTGACGAACGGTGTTCCGTCGGGGATCTCCTATAAGGTTCCGGCGGACTGGCGAAAGAGTGGATACGTCAAGTTCGACGGCTACCAGGACGGCGCTCTCATCGATGCAAAGAACCAGGCGATGAACGATCGGATGTTCACCCCTGAGGGCAAGCTCCAGAAGTGGGTCACCGAACCGGTCAAGCAGGCGAAGAACCAGGCTCGGCAGGCGACACGCCGATCATCTGGTATGTCTCAGACGAGAGGACTGCCACGGCCTTCAAGCACATGATGATCGACAACGACCTCAAGACCATCACGGTCGTCTACCGGGCCGGCCCCCAGTAAGACACCTCCCAGTGCAGAAAGAGACGTTGTGTGAGCTACAGCCCGTCGATCTACAAGTTCGTCGAGGGCAGCGATGCGCCTGTTCCTTTGGACCTGGAGGTGGTGCGTTCCGTTCTCACTCCCTACGACGTAGGTGACCCCGGCCGGACGATGACGGAGGACGGGGGCCTGCAGTATTGGGTCAGGGCAGCAGACGGCAGTGAGGCCGAGATCTTTGTCGACCGGACCAGCATTCTGGTGGAGCGTCCTCACTCAGGTCCCGGTGTCTTCGCCGTCGTGGCGGAACTCGCCGCGCGGCTGGCAGCCGTGATCTTCGATCCGAGCCGGGGCACGTTCTTCTGCGGCCCCGAAGCGCATGCGCACCTTCCTGTGGACATGCGCCAGGAAGCCGTACTGATCGACATGACCGGTCAAGCAGTCGAGGCCGCGCTGATCGGACCACGGCTTGCCTAATCCCGCCAGCCCTCGACGACTGGCACGTACTGTGGGCGGCTCCCCTGCAGGGGAGCCGCCCACAGTACGATCAGACGGCGACCACGCTGCACGCCGCACCGGGTAAACCTTGCACACGGCGTGGATGAGCTGGTCGTTGCTGGGCGGCTCGAGGCCCTTGTTGTACCGGTCGATGCCGTAGCCCTGAGGTAGGCGACTCGGTCACTGTTAGTCGCGGGGGCGGCAGCGAGTAGGCGCGGCGGGCGACGACGAGCCGCGCATTGGGGGAGTCGTGGCGAGCCAGCACGTACGAGTCCGCGGGGCCCTCAGATCATGCCGAGCTTCGCCAGCTGCGCGATGCGGTCGGGGTCCATGTCGCCGCGGGCGTAGATGCGCCGGCTGTCGGCGATCCATTGCCCAAGGGGGAACCCGGCGAGCGTGGCTGGCCACCCCTCTGCCTCCGCCGCCTGGTCGTCGATGGCGGGCACGCGGAACGTGAACGGCACCTTCAAGTAGCCGTGCTCGCGAGCGTAGATGACGGCGGCTTCGATACCGCGTCACCAGTGGGCGTGGTCGGGGATGAGGACGCGGAGGTTGATGAAGGCGGTCAGCTGTGCGGGGTTGCGTGGGGTGGAGAATTTCAGCAGTTGTCGGGCCGGTACCGACAGCCGGCCCTGCCCCTCGGCGTCCGGGCCCTCCCGTTCCTCGTCGTCTCCCTGTCCGGAGCGGGTCTGGACGCCTGTGACACGGCTGCGTGCCTGGGGCTCGGCGAGTGCTTCCACGAACGCGCGTCGTGCGCCCGGAGCGCTTCCAAAAGCCTTGCCAACCCGCCGAACGCCCGCGAGGTGAGCATGCTGTCCGCCGTCTCGCCGGGCCCGAGCAGGACCGGCACCACGAGCGCGGCGACCTTGCCCTCACCGGGGCGGATGCGCAGGGCGCGGCCGACGGCTTGGACGAGGTCGGGCATGGAGCCGCGGACGTCGGCGAAGTACACGGAGTCACAGCGGGATGTATCGATGCCTTCGCCGAGCACCCGGACGGAGCCGAGAAACGTCTTCTCCACGACGGTGCCGTCAGCGGCGACTCCCTGGGAGAACTCGTCCAGGACGCGCGGCCGGTGAAGCGGCTTGTGCTCGCCGCACAGCCAGTCCGCCCACACCGCGCGCGGGTAAAGCCCAGGATCCGCAGCGTGCAGCCGGCCGGCTACGCGGTGAAGACCGGCCGCGAACGCCTCCGCCTCCTTCACCTGGTGGTGAAAGACCAGCGTCGGGTGAAAGCCCTCCTCGGCCGAGGCCTTCACCAGCGCCGTCTGCAGAGCAGCCAGCCGGGCCCCCCGCACCTCGTCCGAGCGGCCCCCGGCTTCAGCCGAATCTGCAGAACGTCGGGTTCCGCAGAGCGTCCAAAGTCGTAAAGACCCGCAACCGAAATGCCGTGTCACCTCCAGAGGACCTCAACCCGGCCGGTGTGCCGATGATCCGGTGGGCCCAGAAGCACAGGCCGGCCGACGTCGGGTAGGCGGAGCAGATCTCGGCCATCGACAGGCCCACGAGCAGGGGCATCGGCCTACCGCGACCCAGCCCCAGGTGATCACCGCCGGGGCCGCCGGTGATCATGCCGAAGAGTACAGGGTGGGGCAGCCGGACCGGATCGGGGACGATGCATGGTGACCGGTGGCCGCATGTACTGGGCGTAGATCGACGGTGACCTCGACGGCCCGGCCTGCTACCAGGCGATGCCCACCCAGTCGTAGCCCGTCGGCGGTGCCGGGGCGGTGGCCGGGGTCGGTCGTGCCGCCCCGGCCGTGATCGCCGTCGACCGCGGGCCGGATTGCGGCGGCCCTCACGGGCCGCGGGAAAGCACGGCGGAGCGATGCGCCGGGGCCGGGCGCACCCCGGCGCCTGGATCACCAGTCGTGGACGGTCCCGTCGCGCAGCCTGTTCACCGGGAGGTACGCCGGTTGGTACGGGAAGTGGGCGGCGGCCTCTGTGTCGAGGCCGACGCCGAGGCCGGGGGTGTCGGACGGATGCAGCAGTCCGTCCTCGAACCGGTAGGAGGTGCGGAAGACTTCCAGGGTCTGCGGCGAGTGCCGCATGTACTCCTGGATGCCGAAGTTGTGTACGGCGAGGTCCAGGTGGAGCGCGGCGGCCATGCCCACCGGGGAGATGTCGGTGGGACCGTGCATGCCGGAGCGGATGCCGTAGACGGCCGCGAGGTCGAGCAGCTTCTTCATCGCGGTGACCCCGCCGGTGTGGGTGACCGCGGAACGCACGTAGTCGATGAGCCGCCCACTGAGCAGCGTGGTGTAGTCGTGGACGGAGTTGAAGACCTCGCCGATAGCCAGAGGCGTCGTCGTGTGGTGCCGAATCAGGCGCAGGGCCTCCTGGTCCTCGGCCGGGGTGGCGTCCTCCAGCCAGAACAGATCGTACGGCTCCAGGTCACGGCCCAGCCGGGCGGCCTGAATGGGTGTCATCCGGTGGTGGCCGTCGTGGAGGAGCGGCAGCTCCGGGCCGAACTCCGACCGTACGGCCTCGAAGACGGCGGGCAGGTGCCGCATGTAGGCGCGGGTGTCCCAGGTCTCCACGACGGGCCGCAGCCGCCCGCCACCGCCGACACGGCGCGCCGGCTCGTAGTCGTAGCGCTCTCCGCCGCCCGCGCTCGACGTGGCGACGCCGTACACCGACTCCAGGCCGGGGACCCCGGTCTGGATGCGGATGGCGCGGTAGCCCAGGGCCAGGTGGGCGCGTACCGAGTCGAGCAGTTCCGGTACGTCGCGGCCGGAGGCGTGTCCGTAGGCCAGGGCCCCGGTACGGCACGCGCCGCCGAGGAGCTGGTACAAGGGCATTCCGGCGTACTGGGCCTTGATGTCCCACAGCGCTGTGTCGACGGCCGCGATCGCCGCCATGGTCACGGGGCCGCGCCGCCAGTACGCACCGCGGTAGAGGTACTGCCAGGTGTCCTCGACGCGGGCGGCGTCCTCCCCCAGGAGAAGGGGTACGACGTGATCGTCGAGGTAGGCGCGTACGGCCAGTTCGCGGCCGTTGAGCGTGGCGTCGCCGAGACCGGTGACACCGTCCTCGGTGGTGATACGCAGGGTGACGAAGTTCCGTCCGGGACTGGTCACGTTGACTTCGGCGGACTTGATACGCATGAGGGGTCCCCCCTTGTCTGCGGCTCTCTGCGGTTCTTTCCGGTGCGTTCCTTCGGTTTTCGGCGGGGCGGCACAGCGGTCCAAATGCGGTGTGCGGTGTGCGCCGGACGCGGTCGTAGTGGTGGACAGGGCGTAGTGGTGGACAGGGCGCGGTGCTGGACGGGTGCCCGTCCCGCTCGGGGGCGGCGTGGTCTGTCGGTGGGCCGCCGGGGTGTGGGTGGTGGGGCCGGAGCCCGGCTCAGCGTGTGCGGGCCCGGCCGGCCAGTCTTGTCTGGATCTCGGCGGCGATGCGTTCGACCTGCAGGGTCGCGTCGATCGACATGCCCGCCTCGTCCTTCTCCAGCGGTTCCAGGTCCTCGAACTGTGACGCCACCAGGGAGGCGGGCATGTAGTGCTCCTCCCTGGCACTGACACGCGCCGTCGCCGTGTCCTCGTCGAGTACCAGATGCACGAAGAAGGTGTCGGGCTGCGCCATGCGCAGCAGTTCGCGGTAGATGCGTTTCAGGGAGGAGCAGGCGACCACCAGTCCCTCCTCCGGGTCCGCCTGGCGCAGACGGCCCCCGATAGCGGCGAGCCACGCGCTGCGGCTGCGGTCGTCGAGCCGTTTCCCGTGGCTGAGGGACTCCACGTTGCGCGCGGGGTGAAAGTCGTCCCCCTCCTCGAAAGGCGCTCGGAGCGATTCCGCCAGGTACCGGCCGACGGTGGACTTGCCGGAACCGCAGACCCCCATGACGACGACGGGAGCCCGCCGGGCCTGGAAGAACGGGACCATCGCGTTCCGGAACCCGTCTCGGTAGGCGCTGGGCAGGCCGTTCGTGTTGAACTCCTCCAGTGCCGCCCGCAGCCGTGCGCGAATGCCGGGATCGAGCAGCCGTCCGCTGCGGATCTCGGCGAGGAGGGTCTCCGCGAAGGCCTCCGCGGCCGTCGGCAGTCCCTGGTCGACGGCGTACGCCAGGGCCATGTGCAGCCACATGGCGATCGGCTCGGGCTTGGTGGGGTACTTCTGGACGGTACCGGCGCCGACGACGGCCGGCCGGGGCGTGACGACGGTTTCCTCGTGCGCTCCCGCCCAGTCCCTGTCGAGCCTGTGGTTCATCGCCATGACGACCGGGTCGGAGAGGCGTACGAAGAGTTCGTTGCGCGAGCCGGCCAGCAGGGTCCGGTGGAACGCGGCGTCCACGTCGCGGAAACGCTGTCGGATCGGTACGCCCTCCACCGTCCGCCCGAAATTGGGGTGCTCGCTGAGAGCGAGGAGGGTGCGGGCGCCGCTGGTGAGGTCGTGGCAGACACCTGCGGACCGGCTCAGCGCGGCGAGCCGAGCCGCCCGGGGTTCGAGCACCTCCCGCAACTCGGTGAGCGACCGCATCTGGCTGTCGGGCGCCACCTCAAGGCGCCACTCGATCACGTCGCGATCGAGCAGGTCCCAGCGTTCCAGCGGCTGCACGGTGGCGCCGATCCGCGCCTGCAGATTGACCAGGCCCTTCTGATGCAGCGCCTGCAGGGCCTCGCGGGCCATGGGCCGGGTGGTGCCGCACTCCTGGACGACGGTGTCGACCGTCAGGTGCTGATCGCGGGGTTTGCCACCTTCGACGATCTGGCAGCCCAGATGTCTCACCACCTTGGCGGTGGACCCACGCGACGCGTCCTCGGGACCTTCGGGCAGGTCTTCTGTGGGACCAGTCATGCCAGCAAAGCTAAATCACAGCGCCCGTCTGGTCAGCTCCTGGAGCCGGGCCGGAGGGAGCACTGTGGGCCGTACAGGCGCACTGAGGGGCGCGCGAGGCGCAATCTCCGCCCTTTTGCACCCCCCATCCTTCCTTATGGCACATCAAGAAGCTTCTGTAGTACGGGTCATAGACCTATCTTGTTCACACATTCCAGGGTGCTTCCGAAGTGCTTCAGGAGACGGCTGACGCACCGGAAGCAGCGCGCACGGCGGCCGGTTGGCCGCCGGTCGACGTCTCGTCTCTTCACGCGACCGCAGGAGAGCTCCATGCCCGAACCGACCTCACCTCCGCCCCTGCCCCCGCCGGACCCGGCCGCGCCCGAGCGGTTGTCACTGCGCTGGGCGCTCATCCTGTTGGCCGCGATCGTGGCAGGGCTCGTCGCAGGGCTGCTGACGTTCGCCCGGACCCACAACTGGCCCGCCGCCGTCATGGCGGCGCTCGCCGCGAGCGGAGCGGCGCTGGTGGGCCTGCCGCCCCTGGTGTAAGGGAGTCGTGGAGGCGGCTGCCGGCCGGGCGCGTCCCCGGATGCCGGGCCACGACACTCCTCGAGACCGGAACGCCAACGACCGCATCGCTCGAAAACCGCTGGGACGGGCGAAGTGGCCTTGCCATACTGGTGGAATGTGCTTTCGCGGGGGGACTCCGAACCGGCATTACGTGTGCTTGCCCTGCCGTCCCTCGTTCAAGAAGCGCGGCACGTGGGTGCGCTGGAGAGTTGATCGACGCGGGCCAGGACCTCGCTGTGCCGAAGCGGAGGGACACCGCTGGGTGGCGGACGTTGACCGCCCTGCTGAACGCGGGTGTCACGTTCCACTCCGGCTGCTGTGATGGCCCCGGCTGGCGGCCTCGAACACCACGCGAAGTGCGCGAGCGGTTGGCCGCTGCGGCTGGCACCGGCGTACCGCTGAGCGTGGCGCTGACGACGGTCGACATGGACGAGCTCCGTTCAGGGCACACCTCACGCTGAGCGGCTCGCTGATCATCCAGGGCCTCCGCCGCATGGGACGCCCTGTGCCCTCGCAGTACGGGGAGGATGCGCGGACGCGTCGGCCAGTTCGAGCAGGGGACTAGGAGTTGTCTTCAAATGTCACGCCCACATCAGGAGTGATGCGAGGGTGACGGCTGCCTGGTAGGACTCGGCGGTCTTGTCGTAGCGGGTAGCGATGCCGCGCCACTGCTTCAGGCGGTTGAAAACCTGCGAGGCCTGATCGGTGATCTCCTCACTCCGAACCGTAGTACAGCCGGAGGAACTCCTCCATCGCCGCGTCGACGCCGGCGCGGTCACCGGTGGCGAGCAGGTCCAGCAGCAGGCCGCGGACGGTGGCGAGTCCCAGCCTGGCCCGGTTCCGGGCCAGGGCAGGGCCCGCCCCCGCCGCGACCTCGGCGGCCACGAGCGGCTCCAGCCAGTCCGTCACCAGCCCTTCGAGGACCGGGGCGGCCTCGGGGCGGCCGCGCAGCGCGTGCCCGCAGATTTCGAAGAAGAGCCGCTCCTGACCGGCCAGCCGAGGGGCCGTGAGCTGCCGCCACAGCAACCGCGCGATATCGGCGGGCGAGAGGCCGGGCTCCAGGCGGAGCCGGGACAGCACGTCGCGCTGGCGTCGCTCCGACGTCCGGACGATCTCAACGAGCAGCTGTTCCTTGGAGCCGAAGTAGTGGATCAGCATGCGGTGGCTGACGCCGATCGCGGCGCCGAGCCTGCGCAGGGTCAGGTCCGCGATGCCGTGTGCCGCGACGTGATCGACAGCCGCGTCCAGCAGTTGTGCGCGCCGAGCGCCGTGCGCGCCTTGCTCGGCCTCGCCCTCGGGATGCGAGTCGTCCATGGTCACCACGTCACGACTGTACCAATCGGTACAAGGTGTATGTACCGTGTGGTACATGAAGTCTGTCATCGTGTCGATCGACCTACCTCAGACTCCCGAGCAGGTCTACGGCTTCCTCGACGTCATGGCGAACCACGAGCGGTTCACCGACCACTACCTGACCAACTGGCGCTACACCGGCCCCGCCAGGGGCATCGGATCGTGCGCCACGGTCACCGCCGCGCTGGGCGGCACGAAGACCGACGTCACCATCGATGTCGTCGAGGCCGAGGCCCCTCGGCGCATCGTCGAACGCAACGTCAGCGCGGCCGGCCGGCGGCAGGGCCGTGGCACCTACACCATCGAGCCGCTGCCCACCGGCGGGGCCCGCGTCTCGTTCACGTACACATGGGTACGTGCCCCGCTCGCCGACCGGCTGCTGGCCCCCGTCGTACGGGCCACGATGCGGCACGCCAACCGCACGGTCATGCGACGCCTGGCTACCGAGTTGGCTTGCCACGTGTCCGCCGCCGAATCCTGACGGCGGTAGGTGCCGCACCTTCTCCCCGGCGCAGGCTCGACACCCACCGGGGCCCTGCCCTCGGGCACGGACTCCTCCAGCCGGTTCTGCGTCCCAAACAACTGCACACGCCAGTTCTTGGCGCAGGCCGCGCACATACCGGCCACCCCGCACCGAGGAGACACCCCACCAGTACGCCGAAGGCCCGAGCCAAGGGCATAACGAATTCGGCAGAAGCTGCGCGCAGGTGTCTCATGAGACATAGCCCAGTCTGGAGAAGGACGGCTGGCGTGCCCTGCTGACCTGGGACGCTCACCGCCCGGTCTTGCGCTCCCGCGGGGTACCGATCTCGAGCCCTCCTTCCCGGAGCTGCGCGCCGGTGTCGCGCAGCTCCCGGATGCGACCGCCCTGGACGTGGAGCTGGTCGTCTGGGACGCCGCGGGCCGTCTGGCGTTCGAGCGGTTGCAGGGCCGCTTGCAGCGCCGCGGCGCCGGCGCGCTCCGCCGGGCTGAGCAGTGGCCGGTGCACTTCGTGGCCTTTGACCTGCTCCGGCTCTCCGGCACGGACACGCCCAGGCGGACCTACCGCCGCCGCAGGGCCGCCCTGGAAGCCCTCTTCACAGACCGTCGGCTCACCGCGCTGTGGGTGCTGTGCCCCTCCACTACCGATGAGGCCACCGTGCGTGAGTTGCTGACCAGCTGGACGGCGGTCGGGCTCGAAGGCGTGGTCTACAAGAGGCTGGAGGGACGGTACGAGCCGTCCCTCCGAGGATGGCGCAAGCGCAAGGCCGGGGAGACCGAGGACGCCATCGTCGGCGCGTTCACCGGCTCCCCGGCAGCGCCCCGCACGCTGCTGCTGGGCCGCTACGACACCGACGGGCACCCGCGGTACATCGGGCGCGGCACGACGCTCCCGCAGACCGCGGGCCGGGCTCTCGCCGGGCTCCTCACCCCGGCCGGAGACGACCACCACTGGACGGGCTGGACGTTCAGCGCCGGATGGGGCTCACGCGAGCGCCTGCACGTCACCCTCGTGGAGCCGGAACTGGTGGTGGAGGTCGGCGTCGACGTAGCCCGCGACAATGCCGGGCGGTGGCGGCTTCCCGCGAGCTGGCAACGGCCGCGCCCGGACCTGTCGCCCACCGACATCCCGGCCTTCGGGTCCGGACCCACCAGGCCGAAGGCGGCACCCTGATCCGCAGCCGTCCGAGCAGCGCTTCGGCGACCCGGCGGATACCGGCACGCGCCCTGGTACGGGGCCGCCCCGACAAACATGTTCATCGCGGACAGAGCGATTGCGCTGTGCGGCAGTCCCGGCCCGGTCATGTACGGGGGCGGCGAGCATCGGCTCCGGTAGCGCTTGTCGTCGGGCCCGTTCGGCGGGGCACCGGTGAATTGATCAAGCTGGGCCGATCCGCTGATCAGGAACGCGCGAAGCGCGCGGGCCTCACCGGGGCGGAGTACGACGCCTGGTGCCGCTGGCGCGAGGTGACCGAGGCCGCTCCAGTCGGCCATCACCGCGCACTCGGCTCGGCGCATGCTCGGGCGGCACTCGCCGACGACCGCGCAGGGGGACGTACGTGCCGGGGCCGAAGCCCTGGCACGGGACGGCGTGCGGCCCCCGCGTCGCGCAAGCGAGTCGGGTGGGATCGGGCGCTAGACGCCGGCCAGTTCGTTGACCAGCCTGCGGAGCTTTCGCGGGTCGGCCCCGAGGAGTTCGCCCTTCTTCTCTCCATCGAAGTAGGTCTGGAACGTGGGCATGGCTCTGATGCCGGCCTTCTCGGACACGTCTGGAACTTGGTCGACGTCAATGGCTGCGAACGCGATGGTGCTGTTCTCCGGCGCTGTCGAGAGGCGCTCGAATTCGGGCTTGATGAGTTTGCAGGGGCCGCACCAGACCGCCGTGAACAGCACGACGACCTTCGGATTGGTCTGGAGCAGCGTGGAGAACTGCTCTGCGTTGGTCACCTGGATCACGGCTTTCCCGTACCTCGCGGCGGCGGGAGCCTCGACCCTTCCCGGCGCCGTTCTTTGATCTGCGGGGCGGGGTGCGGCGGATGCACCGGCGTACGGGGCGGCAGCGAGCGTCACGCCCAGAACAACGGCGGCGGACCGGCACAGCCGACGCCAACGTGGTGCTGTCGGCCGGAGGGCGGTGGAGGCAGAGGTCTGGGTATCTGTGTTCATGCGGTCAACGAGTACCTGCTCACCTTGCGAAAGGTTGGGAAGAACGATCTTGAGTCACGCGGAAGGGAAGCAGCGCTCGCCCCAATAGCCCAGGGCGGACGGAATCCGGTCGCCTCCGGCATTCGCTTCACGAGAGGCATTCCATGCGCCGTAGGCGGCAGCAGCGGGCTCGAGGGCCTCACCGCACGCCGCCGTGTACGGCACAGCGAACTCATCGAACCTACCGCAGCGGGACCCCACGCATCCCAGTTCAGCGCCCGACGTGCCGTGTGCTGGAGCTGCCTGGATCAGGCGGTTGTCGGCGTGGTGCGTCGGGTGGCTGCGGCTCGGGTGCGGGCGCTGTCGGGGGGTGGATGCCGTGGCCGACCGGGTCGAGGCTGATCAGGTCGCGGTGCAGGTGGCGTATCCGCAGGGCCAGGTCGAGGTGGAGGCGGGGACGCACGCGGTGTATGCGGTGGGACACGAGCGGACAGACCACGCAGACGGTCCTGCTCGCGCTGGCGGCGGGCACGCAGTCCCGCCTGGCGGCAGGCGGCGCGGGCGCAGCCGTAGTCGGCGCACGACGCCTGTCCGTGATGGACCGACGACCGCCGCGGCCTACGCTGCCGCGCGGCCGGCACGGCGACGGAAACGGACGGTTCTCCAAGACGTGGTGGCATGGTGGTACCTGCTGCGAGTTGGCTGTGCCGGCCCACGCTACGCGCCCCACCGACAGAACACCCCTGCTGCGCACCGCCTGTGAGATCCACAGGCCCGGGCAGCAGCGCACGCCGCGCCCCCTCCCCAGGCCGGTCGAGACAACGGCGGCGTAACCGCCACACCGTGCAGCCGGGCTGGCCACGTAGCAGGTCGGCGGTGCTTCCCGAGAGACGGCAGGCCGCCAGGGACAGTCCGCACACTGCTCCCCACCCGTGCGACGCGCGCCGCAAGCCGATGGCCCTCGACCCCGCTCAGTTCGGGCGCGGGGCTGCCTGTACGTCCCCCGAGGGGGCGTCTTTCGAAGCCCTCCGGGCGGGCTTGGGCCGCTGCAAGTCTGCCGATATGGCCAGAGAGATTCAGGTAGCTGTCTACGACGCGGCGTACGACGCCCTCGTCGAGGAGGCCGAGCGCACCGGCGTCACGGTGCCGGAACTGGCCGGACGGGTCCTCGAGCACGATGTCGCCCGGCGCCGGTTCGTGTCGGCCGTGGGCGGCTTCGTCACCGCCTGGGGACCGGCCTTCGACGAGGCGTTCGGCACGAGCGGTGCCGGCGGTGCCGCCGCGTGATCCTGCACGTCGACCGCGCCTTGCTCCTGGAAGCCGCGCAGCACTACATCCGGGCCGCCCCGGAAGTCACCGACTGGGGAGCCCTCGCGGCCCTCGCGGGTGTGGTCTGCGGGCAGAGCGAGGCAAGTCGCGCCGCTTGGGACGGCACCGCTGGGTGGTCGAGCGGACGATGTCCTGGCTGAACGGGCTGCCGCCGCCTGCACCGCCGCTACGAGCGCATGGCTGGACACCTCCTCGCCTTCGTCGGTATCGCCAGCACCCTCACCTGCTCTCGCCGCACCATCATTGAGACGACTCGGTAGGCGAGCCTCGGGGTATTGAACATCGCCGCCCAGTTGACCGGAGGGATCAGACCGGACCATTTCTGATCACCGGCAGGGTCCGGCCGTGTTGGATGGGCCCATGAGCCAGACAGCTGCCCTGCGCCTGCGGCAGGCCATCGCCCGGACCGAAGACGCAACACGAGACCGTATCCCCGTCGGGCGCCGCCCTGAGGAAGCCGACGATTTACTGGGCACCTTCGCCACCGACGGGGCGCTCGGTTTCGATCCCTTCCCCTTCCTCCAAGCAATCCACGACGCCGGCTCGCGCGCGGTCGTCATCGGTCAGGTCGCCGGCATCATGCACGGCTCCACCGAACTGACCGGGGACCTCGACCTGCTCTGGGACGGCACCCCTGAGGAGGCGCACGCCTTGCGTGACGCCCTGGCCCGGTGCGGCTGCACCGAACTGCCCGGTCTCGACCGCTCACAGGTGGGGTACCGGGTCACCGGTGCCAGCGGAGACTTGTGCACTCCCGAGCTGCGCTGGGGTGCCATGGATGTCACCCCCTGCCTGACCTCGGCGGAAACCATCCGTGACCCTGCAGGGTTCACCATCCGCTACGCCGCACTCGACGACCTGATCCGCATGCGGCGGGCCCTCGGCCGCCCGAAGGACCACCGTCGCGCAGACGAACTCGCCCGGCTATGACCTGACTCGGCATGACCAGCGCTCACCGTCGTTTCATGCGTCGTGCGATGCTCACGCCGTGACTGATCAACGCGAGGTTGCCATCGTCCGCTGGTCAGGCCAGGCCCCTTCCGTCCAGGACGGCCTGGCAGATCTGCTGGCGGCCTACCATCTGCAGACGCAGGCCGAGAAGGGTGAGGCCGTCCCCGGTGTGGATGGATTGCCGGACCGCTACCGGGTAGAGATCGCGGATCCACAGGCCGTGTTCGTTGACGATGTCGTGCTGCTGGCGTTGAGCGGGGACACCGCGGTGGGCTGCCTGGTGGTGACCGCATCCGTCGAGGGACGGTCCGAGGTCAAGAGGCTCTGGACGGATCCGGCGTTCCGGGGACGGGGCGTCGCGTCCAGCCTGGTCAGCGCCGCGCTCACGCATGCTGCGGAAAGCGGCGTCAGTACGGTTCGGCTGTCGGTGTGGAAGTGGCGGGCAGCCGCGATCGCCCTGTACGAGCGGCTCGGGTTCACCGTCACCGAGTCGTGGGACGAGCGGGACCAGCTGGTCTGCATGGAACGAGCCGTGTGAGTGCTCACAGCCATTCGCTGATGGCCGCGGCGAGGACGGTCGCCTCGTAGCGGACCGCGAGCCCACGCGCAGGCCCTCCCATGCCACCCGCGCCGAGAGGCAAAGCCACCCCCCTGGCGGCGGACCGGTGAGGGGGAACGCCGCACAAAAGGCTGCGACTGCTGCCAGACCGATGCAAAGCCATCCGGCCTGTCGATCCGCGCTTGCCCGCCCCTGGCACCGGGTCCGCTTTCCAGCCGGGGCTGGTGAGGTGGGCGGGGGTGATGACGGTCTGGCTGCTGGCTCTGTTCACGAGAACGGGCAGGACTTCGACACCGGTTCGGGAGCCGGTTAGCAGCCGCGGGCCGGCCGGAATGTGCGCGAGTTCCGACAGCACTGGGGCTTGCTGGAGGGTCTCTGTGACCCTGACGCGGAGCTGGTAGAAGCCCGCGGTCGGTCCGCCTCAGCACCAATGGCGCCGCTGGGTGCGAACAGACCTGCTACCCGCAGTTGTCCGGCCGGAGCGAGTACACCTTCGCCCGAGTGAGCGTGGTGCGCCTGAGCACCTGAGCCCGGATGAGCCGGACCGTGGGCGGGATCGGCAGAGTGACTGGGGTGCGGCTCCACCGAAGCCATAGCGCCAGGTGGCCAAGCGCGGCGGCCTGGACGAGCTTTTCGAGGGACCACGCCTTCGTACCCCGATCCACCTCGATGCTGATCAGCCGCCCCTTACCCGAACAGTGCCGCAGTTGCAGGTCGAGGCGCCCGATCCGGTTCTGCCGAGTGGCGGTGGGCAGCTCTACCTCCCGCTGGACTTCATATCCCTGGTCGGTCGCCCAGTCGGTCACCGAGTCGGTGAAGAAGGCAGTCACCTCGGCGGTAGACAGGTCACTGAAGTGCTGTCGATTGAGCCAGCCCCGCATGGATCGAGCGGCGGCGTCGAGCCCGGCTTCTGTCATGAGCGCCAGTCTGCCCTGCGGGCCTGACAGAGATCGTCGCACCATCGGCTGTTCCTCACCCTGGCCGGCCGACGGTACACGAGGTGCCTCCCGTTCTCGTGAACATCAATCACGGCCCGGACGGGGCGCCTCCCGGAGCGGTGAACATCTGCTGCCAGAAGTCGTGAACAAAACCAGCCGCCACCTCCTCAACCGGGACATGGCCGACCGTGAGCCGCGGACCTGGCTCGGCTACGCCCGCAACGCCGCCCGGCACGAACCCGGCGACGACGAGCAGGTCGAGCAATGGCTTCAGCAGGCCCGCGCCGATACCGCGCTCGCCGGGGACGCCGACACGCTCGCCGACGCCTGGCAGCAGCTCGCCGCCGACCACCGGGCCTTCCTGAACACCTACGCCGCCGACTGCCCCGAGGTCGAGGCCTACAACGGGACCCGGGACGCGGTGCGCCGCTCGGCTGGCTCCCCCAGCGCCAGACCCGGTGTGGTCGGCCGCCCGCTCGCGTGGACACTCCCGAGCCGACACGGCCACCGGCAGTGCACTGATGGCCCAGGCCGACCGCGACCCCGACGCCGCTCAGGCGCTGACGCGGATCAGGCAGGACCGCCACCAAGCACTCAACCAGCTCCTGGCCCCCTCCGGCGTGCAGATGACGGTCGACGAGTTCGCGCTGCTCACCGGGCCGGTGATGTTCCGTCGCTTCCTGGACCGCCAGCCCGTCACCGACGCCTATATCGACACCGTCGTCACCCACTGGCTGACGACGACCACAGCCCGAGGACGACCCACCGGGCCAGTAGGGTGGCGCCGACACCGGTGCCCCGTGGCTCGAGGAGACAAGCGCCTTCATCGCAAGGACAGTCAACGAAGAGCACCGGTGGAGGGGCGGCACGTGGCCGCGGCCTGGGTGAGTAGCCGCGGTAGTAGGCGAGTTCGCCGGTGGTGCGGTTGCAGCGGAGCAGCAGCTGGCGCCCCGGGCGGGGGCCGACCAGCTCGACGACCGGCAAGACCCAGCTCGCCGCCGACTACGCCCACCCGGCCTGCAGAATCCCGCTGGCGCCATGCGCGGTGCCGGGTCCCGCCTGCCGCCACATCCGTACAGGCGGCCGACGGGGTGCCGGGGTGGGAACCCTGCCGGGGCCGACCAGGCACGGCGCCTGGCCACTCCCACCGGAAATAACCGGTGGGAGTGGCCAGGCGCCGCTGGCTAGTGTCACGCGGATGGAGATCCGAACGTTCGAGGAGTCCGATTGGCCGCAGGTCTGGCCGATCGTGGAGCAGATCATCCGCAAGGGGGACACCTTCTGCTATGACCCGCTGCAATCCGAGGCGCAGGCGCGCGACCTGTGGGTGGTGCCGCTGCCGGGACACGTCGTGGTGGCGGTGGAGGACCGGCGCGTGGTCGGCACCTCCAACATGTACTCCAACCGGCCCGGCCCGGGTTCGCACATCGCCAGCGGAAACTTCATGGTCGCGCCGGAGGCACGCGGTCGGGGCGTGGGTCAGGCGCTGGGCGAGTATCTGCTGGACTGGGCGCGGGGCCGCGGATTCGACGGCGTGCAGTTCAATGCCGTCGCGGCGTCCAACGCGCCGGCCGTCAGGCTGTACGAGCGTCTCGGGTTCGGCCTGATCGGCACCGTACCCGGCGCGTTCCGGCACCCGACACTCGGTCCGGTCGGTCTGCATGTCATGTACCACGACCTGACTCGTGACCACGCCGGGCGCGAGGTTCTCGCGCCACGGTCTCCCACTCGCCGTAGCGGGCGCTCCGGTGCTGCGTAGGCCCCGGCGGACGCGAACCAGACGGGCGCCGGGATCAGGTGGCGGCGCGTGCTGCCGCGTCGATCGGGGTCCGTGGCTGTGTGATCCGCCGACGCCTGGAGGGCATGCCAGTGGTCGGGTGGGCGACGCCCCAGGCCGCGCCCCGGCAGATCAGTTCCTTGTAGACAGCGGCCAGACGGCCCGTCAGGGCCCGCTCGACCGCTCGGTCGTCGGCGGTGACGAATTGGATCAGGCCGCCCCTGCGGCCGAGGGAGATGCACTGCTGGAAGTAGCGGATGGAGATCATGGGGACCTCGACGCCGGTGAGGCGGGCAGCGATGGCGTCGGCGGCCTGCCAGGCCATGGGGACGCCCGAGGCGCAGGACATCCGCAGGGGCTTGCCGCCCGGGCCGATCGCCATGGCCGCGTCGCCCACGGCGTACACGTCGTGGTGGGAGACCGAGCGCATCGTCGTGTCGACCACGATCCGGTCGCGGTCGGCGGCCTCCAGCGTGGTGGCCCGGACGACGGGGTGGACGGCAAAGCCGGTGGTCCAGAGCGTCACGTCGGCGGCGATCGCCCGACCGTCGGCCGTCGTCACGGTATCCGCATCCACGCGGGTGACCACCGTGTGCTCATGGACTGTAATGCCGAGTCGGTCCACCACCTTGCGCAGATGGGCCTGGCCCTTGTGCGAGAGCCAGTCGCCGAGGGTGCCGCGGACGGCAAGGGCGACGCTGAGGTCCGGGCGGGCTTCGGCGATCTCGGTCGCGGCCTCCAGGCCGGTCAGACCGCCGCCGACCACGACCACGGGCCGGCCCTCGCCCAGTGCGGCCAGGCGGTCGCGCAGGCGCAGGGCGCCGGGGCGGCCGGAGACGTCATAGGCGTGTTCGGTGGCGCCCGGCACACCCCCGTCATCCCAGCCGCTGCCGAGGGCGTAGACCAGGGTGTCGTAGCCGACCTCCTCCCGCTCGGGGCCGTCCGCGGCGGTGACCGTCACCGTCTTGCGGTCCACGTCGACTGCGGTGACCCTGGCGAGCTTGAGCTCCACGCCCGTCCTCGCGAACATCTCGTCGAAGGGACGCGGCCTGAGGTCCTGGCCGGTCACCAGCTGATGCAGCCGGACCCGCTCGACGAAGTCGGGTTCGGAGTTGACGAGGGTGATCGAGACGTCATCGCGGTGCAGCCGCTTGGCGAGGCGGCCGGCGGCAACGGCTCCGGTGTAGCCGGCTCCGAGGACGACGATGCGGTGCTGCATGGGCCTGCTCCTGTCTCTGAGGGTGCGCCGCTTGCCTGTGCGGTTCCGCTCTTTGAACCGGACAGCTCGGCGTTTCCTGACAGGAACTGTGTGTGAACCACGTCACGCAGGATCAGAGGGTGTACAGCGGGTTCCCGTGGTCCGCGGCGGCCCACTGCTCGCTCGCGCGGACCAGCTTGTCGGGGTTGACCTGGCTGCGCAGCGCGGCGATCCCGTGCTCGGTCACCTCCAGGCAGGTGACCCCGACGACCCGGCCGCCCACGACCGCCACGATGGCGGGGTCGCCGTTGGCCGTCGTGGTGAAGATCTCCGGTGCACCGCCGACGTGAGCCCGTTTGGCGTCGCTGGGCTTGAACAAGCCGCGTACGAACTTGGCGACCGCAAGGGCTCCCTCGAACGCCTTCGCCCGGGCCGGGACCTTCCCGCCGCCATCACCGACCGAGACGGCGTCCTGGGTGAGGAGACGCACGAGAGGTTCGGTCCGGCCGCTCGTCGCCGCGGCCAGGAACTCCTCGACGATCCTGCGGGCGGCGGCCTCGTCGACCTCGGTACGTGTCTTGCCGCCGGCGACGTGCTTCCTGGCCCGGTGGAGGATCTGCTGGCTGGCGGCCTCGGTGATGTCGAGGATCTCGGCGATCTCCCGGTGCGGGTAGGCGAACGCCTCCCGCAGCACGTACACCGCCCGCTCGTCGGGGGAGAGCCGTTCCAGCAGGACGAGGACGGCGTATGACACCGACTCGCGCTGCTCGACGGTGTCGGCTGGGCCGAGCATCGGGTCCCCGGCCAGCAGCGGCTCGGGCAGCCACCTGCCCACATACGTTTCCCGCCGGGCGCGTGCCGAAGTGAGCTGGTTCAGGCAGAGATTGGTGAGAGTCTTGGTCAGCCAGGCCTCGGGCACCACGATTCGGTCGACGTCGGCCGCCTGCCAGCGCAGGAACGTCTCCTGCACGGCGTCCTCGGCCTCGCTCGCCGAGCCGAGCAACCGGTAGGCGATGGCCTCCAACCGGGGCCTTGCGGCCTGGAACCGATCGACGTCACTGGTGATCAGGGCCATGTGAACGATCCTAGGCCATGATTTTGGAAGGCCGGGCCCCGGTCGGCGCGGCGATCGCCCACGGCTGCACCGGCGGAGCGGTCGAGGCGGCCGCCACGGCCTCGACGTGGCCGCGGTCATCGCCGGCCGAGCCGAGGACGCCGGAGCGGTGAGCCGCGCCGCCTTCAACGGCGGCCGGCCGCACGCCAGTAGTACGCTGTGGAAGCTGCTCTTGGCGGCCATCGCTCGACTCCGGCGACATCGGGCTCAGAGTTCAAGCGCCGCTGTACGGGCCACGGCCGCGCCGTTCCAACGCCGGCACCCGCACGCGGAGGTGAAGGAGCGCGGCGGCCCGGGGGACTCGGGCCAGTGTGTGCTGTGCCCAGCCCGAGGTCGGCGAGGCGAGGCTCGCGCACTCGCTCTTGAGGCCGAGGCCGGCCTGCGCGACGTTGTCGGTCCGCCGGACGTCCAGGGGGCTTGCCGCAGATCAAGCGGCTCGAACATCTGCGGGAAACACTCGCGGTCCTGGCCATTGCCCTCGCGCGCACTCACGGCCGCCTGGCCTGGTTTATCTCCGGTGCTCTGAACGCGCTCGAACCGGTCCTGCGCTGGCGTGTCCTGCCATCTGAGCATGGTGGCACCTTCGGCACTGTCCTTCCGAGCCCTGAGGAATACGCGGAGGCGGAGGACGCCGTCCGCCAACTCCAGGAGGCCCTTGCGCAGATCACCGCCGAATCAGTGGACCCCGGCAGCGTTGACTCAGATCAACAAGCAGATGGGGCCTGAGCGCAGCGAGTGGTGTCTCGCTCACAGCTCCCTGATCAACGTGAAGGGGTGGGACGAGGTGTGCCTGTGACCCATGGTCCGCGAGGGCTCTGCCTGCTGCCCTGGCACGGTGAGCCCCCCTACGGGCTGACCGCGCTGGGCGTCGCCCCGGACCGGCTGACCGAGGCGGAGGAGAAGGCCGCGGCGGCCCTGGTCGGCCTGGCCCTCCCCGCCTCGTGGGAGGACGCGGACCCTACACTGCGGCGGCACCTCGTCGCCGCGTGCCGACCGGTGCCGACGGCGGGCCTCTGGCACGTCACGGACGACCGTCCGGCCCTCGGCGAGGACCGTGCCCGGCACGACTGCCTGCGCGCCCTGACCGCCGAGTGGCCCGGCAGCGAGCCTGTGCTGACCGAGGAGGCCGACCGGCTGCTGGGGCTGACCGCCCTCGCTCGGCTGACCGCCCTGGTCTGCCGGATGCCGCCGGAGGTGTGGCTGGAAGCAGAGGAGGACCTCCTCGACATCTACGACACCTACACGGTCGGGACACTGCCACAGCAGCTCGGCCGATGACCGGCCGGCAAGGGAGGAGCGGCGGCGAACCTATTCACCGGGAGCACCTGCTCCCGCCCTGGGAGCCCGTTCGCGGATCGGGCCTCTGGCGACCCCGGCTGACGCGCCCCCCGCTGAGCACGCCCCGATCCCGGGTGTGCGGCCGCGCCGCCCATCTGGGAGCGGAGCGGCCATGGCTTGTGTCTGCCCCAGGTCGCCGGGGAAGTCGGCCACGTCCATACCGGTTGACGGCCATGGAGACCGGGCGCGCGTCGAGGCGCCGGCCGGCGGGCTGGCCTAGGAGTGCGCGCAGTGTCGTCGGGTCTTGACGGGTTGGGTCGGGCCAGGCCTCGTAGTAGCCCCGCGGGACGGGCTTCAGGACCGCCCAGACGTCACCAGTCGGGGCGACGGTCCAGTTCGGTGCGGCGCCACTCGGCGCCCGGAACCGCTGCGCCAAGTCCCGGGCGCCGGGTGGAGACGTATCGGCCGCACACGTGACCACTCTCCCACCGCCCGGTCGGGCTGTTCGACAGGCGGGGCCAGGGGTCAGCGCATCTCGAAGTCGTCGTAGTGGAAGCCGGGTGCGACGATGCACGACACCAGCACCGGCTCGTCGCCCTCGCACTGGGCGGTCTGCCAAACGCCGGCCGGGACGAGGTACTGGGGCCGCTGCCCGCGTTCGACACCGGGTCCCAAAACCACCGCCCCCGCCGGGCCAGGGTCCGGGTCGGGGCCGTGGCCGCCGAGCCGGAGACTCAGGGTGTGGCCGCGGTGCCACAGCCACATCTCGTCCGACCGGACCCGGTGCCAACGTGAGACCTCACCAGGATGGAGCAGGTAGTAGATCCCGGTGGCGCAGGAGCGTACGGCGCGGCGGCCGTCCGCGACGGTCCGCGCCTCCGTCTGCCAGGTCCGCCGGAACCAGCCGCCCTCCGGGTGCGGCTCCAGTCCCAGCTGTTTCACCAATGGAGAGATCACGGTCATGATGACCAGCCTGCCCGAACCTCTGGCTGGCGCGTTCGCGGCCGAGGATGCCGTCGTGAATGGGGAAGCGGTCCGAGGGGTCACCAGCGCCGGTGGCGCCAGTGTTGGTACGTGTCACTTCAGACACCCCCCACCCGAAGACGCGGTCGGGGTCGAGGTGACCGAGGGCCGACACGCGGCGGATCGGGTGCAGGCAGGGCGGACTCGGGCCGGCAAGAGCCGGCCGGGCTCGGCGGGCTTCTCCTAGGGCCGCCGCAAGTCGGCGGCCGTCTCGCCCAGAAGGCCGCACACCGCCCGCTGCGTTCGCAGTGAAGTCCGGTGAATCGGGTGCGGGGCCGCCCGGAGCGAGAGCGCGGGAGTGGGCGCAGTCTGGGTGTGTGGTGGAGCGTTTAACGGGCGGAGGGCCAAGAGTGCCGCGCGCGTCACTCCCCGCGTTGCCACGCACCGGTAGACCGGGCCTGCTTCAGCGCAGGGCAGCAGCAAGTAGGAGGCCGTTCACCAGGCCGTGGGGCAGGGCGGGTCGAGCAGGTGGGTTGTTGTCGCATCAGCGTTTCCACCAGCCCCCCACCCCCTCCCGGCGGTAGCGGCCCGCATCCGCCGCACCGTCACCATGCTGGCGGGCAGACCAGTCGTCGACAGCTTCGCCGCCTTCGCCTCCTCGCGCTGCCCCAGCGTCCGCGTCTGCGGGTCGTATTCCGCCCGTGGCAAACCTGCAGTGCCCGGGCCGGCCGGCCGCCCCGTCTCCACCTCCCGCACATGCCGATCCCAGACCAGCGCTCGTTCCCGACCCGAGCGCGGTGGCAGCTGTTCCCGGTGGCCATTCCCCCCACGGTCATCTGATGGCTGCGCCCCTGGACACCGCTTGGGTCCGGGGACGCGGCGGGCGACACCATGTGGCGCGGCGAGTGGTCAGCAGACGGCCGAGGCCGCCGCTACGGGGCCACTAGCCCGTCATACGCGAAGGCGCCCGGTGCGTTGGCCGACGTACTGCAGCACTCCTCCGCTGACAAGCATGAGCAGGCTGGTGCCGAAGACGGCGTCGGAGTCGGTGAGGTCGCGCACTGTTGCGCCGTAACGGGCCAGCGCCATCCCCGCGGCGAACATGAGGGCTCCGTAGCCCCACAGGCGTGGCCGCAGGATGTACCCCTGTTGCCATGGCACGGCCCGGCCGGTCGTGAGGGCCAGAACACCCGCCACGGCGTAGAGGACCACGGCAGCCGCGACCGCGATCAGTGAAATGACGTCCAGCATCGAGCCCCCTCGCCCAGATGTCGAAGATCATGGCACCGCGTGCTGGGGACGACAAGATCAGCCGCCTGTTGTCCCGGGCACCTATGGGGTGGCGGCTGGACACTTCTTTCGTGAAGCCGCCCTGCCCGCCACCTCAGCGAGGCCGGCTGGTCGCGCGGGTGGGCAGCGCCGGAAGCGCCTGTGTCTCAACCTTTGGGCTTGATCTCCAGATAGGGGCGCGGCGTGTGCGACGTCCTGTCTGCCGGAGACCGGGATCGCGGTTGTGCGCGTGAGTGTGGGACGGTGGGGGACAACGAGACCGGCCGACCGCCCCTCGCAGGGAAGGGTCGGCCTTTTGGGGAGCCGGGCGTTGCCCCCACCACGGGCATCCGGCTCCCGCCATCGTCGTTCCCCCGCCCCTTGCTTGGGAGGGTGTTTCGCCTTTGGGCTCACCAACCCCGACAGGGGGGCGCCCAGCATGGACATCATCACCACCAGCGACGGCACCACGGCCCGTATCACCCCGCGCGGGGACATCGACTTCGACACCCTGCCCCCGCTGCGCGCCGCTGCCGACACGCTCCCGGTACAGGTGACCGACCTGCTGTGGGACCTGAGCCACACGCGGTTCATGGACATCGCCGGCCTGCACCTGCTGTTCACCCCGGCCCAGCCCGACGGCCGCGGCCGCCGCACGATGGTCACCGGCCTGCGCCCTCAGCCGCTGCGGCTGCTGCTCCCGGCCGCCGACACCAACCCCGCCACCTTCGACCTCGCCCGCCTGCTCTCAGACACGCCGCTCACCGACTTCCGGCAGCCGGCGCCCGAGGGTCCCCGATGAGGTGGGGGTTCTGGATCACCCTGGTGACCGCTCAAAGGGTCCTGCGCGACGGGGAGCTGCTGCGACCGGCGTCTGCCGGCCCCGCGGCCGGGCCGGAGGGCGGGGCGGCGCGCTGGAACGCGATGGGGCCCAGGTCCTCGCCGCCCTGCGCGGCATCGTCGTACGCAGCGGCGACCGGCGGGCGGCGGTGATGTCCGAGCTGAACGCGTATCTGCACCGATACCACCGCGGTCAGATGGCCACCGCCTGCTACCTGCTCTACCGCCGGTCCACCCGCACTTCGACCTACGTCAAAGCCGGACACCCTCCGCCGCTCGTTGTGGCCGGCGACGGCACCAGCCGCTACCTCGACGGCCCCATCTCACCGCCCGTAGGACCCGTCCCCGGCGCCCGATACCTTCAGCTGTCCCAGGCCGCCGGCCACGCCCTGGCCGACCGGATGTCGCAACCGACGGGCACGCATCCGTGGGCGGGACGGACGCTCACCGCAGTGTGGGGAGCGCAACGGACCCTCGGGGTGCACCTGGTTTCAACCCGACGTCGTCCTGGAGGTCGCCGTCGACGTCGCCCGCGACGCCTCGGGGCGGTGGCGGCACCCCGCCCGGCCACACCGCATCGCACGGACATCGACGTGGCGCAGGTGCCGCCGTTCGGCGCAGACTGGATCAGGTGTGCTGGAGGCCTAGGTGTTGCGGGATCGGCCGGAAGTGGACGACATCGTGGGGGAGTGCGTGGGCATTGTCACGTTGGCTGACCGCGAGCGCGTACGTCCGTGGGACATGGGCTTCTTCCGCATGCTTCTGGACCGGCCGCTGGGCGGCGCCTCCTGAACGGTGACGCTGGGGGCGTTCGGTAGGGTTCCGGGGTGCTGGCTGTCTGGTCGGTGCCTTCCTGGGGGGGATGACGAGACGAGGAACATGCCGGAGCAAGCGAGGCCGCCTGTGATAGCACCGAGCGGGCCTGTGGCCGCGCCGGTCGAGGCGGCGCGGATGGCGGCGGTGCGCCGTTACGACATTCTCGACACTCCGCCGGACGGCGCCTACGACAGAGTCGCGGCGCTGGCGGCACGGTTGTTCGAGGTGCCGGTGGCGACGGTGACGATCGTGGACGAGGACCGGATCTGGTTCAAGGCCGCGCACGGCCTGGAAGGCGTCAGCGAGATCGGCCGCGATCCGGGCCTGTGTGCCTCGGCGGTGCTCACCGATGACACCACCGTCATCCCCGACACTCTGCTGGACCCGGTCGCCTGCTCCAACCCGCTGGTCGCCGGCCCGATGGGGGTACGGTTCTACGCCGCCGCTCCGATCATCACCGCCGACGGGTACCGGCTGGGCACGGTCAACATCCTCGACACCCGTCCCCGCGAGATCAGCGAGGCCGATGCCTCCACCCTCGGGGACCTGGCCGCGGTAGTGCGTGACCAGCTCGAGCTGCGGCTGTCGGCACTGAACGCGGTACGCGCCGAGCAGGAGCGCCGCAAGGTCGAGCAGGAGAAGCGCCAGGCGGAGGAAGAGGCCCGCCAGCGTGCGGAGCGGGACAAGGCGGCCATCGCCGCGTTCGCCTCCACCCTGCAGCGCACTCTGGTGCCCCCGGCACTGCCCGCGGTGCCGGGCCTGGAGCTGGCCTGCCATTACAAGACCGCCTCCCCGCAGGAAGTGGGCGGTGACTTCTACGACGTCTTCCCCGTGGATGGGGGCCGGTGGGCGTTCTTCCTGGGCGATGTGTGCGGAAAGGGCGCCGAAGCCGCCTCGATCACCTCACTGACCCGCTACACGCTGCGGGCCGCAGCTCTCGTCGACGCGGATCCCACGGCTGCGCTCAAGGCCCTGAACACCGCGCTGTTGCTGGACGCGGCGGTCGGTACCCGCTTTTGCACCGCCGTCTTCGGCCTGCTCGATCCGGCCCGGGACGGCGGTTTCACGGTCACGCTGGCCACCGGCGGTCACCCGCCCGCCTACCACCTGAGCCCCGTCGAGGGCGGCGGCGTGCGGGTGGAGGCGGTCCGCGCCAAGGGGGGCATGCTGGTCGGCGCGTTGGCCGAAGCCGCCTTCGCCTCACGCACCCTGCACCTGGCACCCGGTGAGGGACTGCTGCTGTACACCGACGGGCTGACCGAGGCCCGCACCGCCGATGGCCGCATGCTCGCCGACACGGGCCTGACCGACTTCCTGGCCCGGCGGCCGGCGCCGGTCAGTGCCGGCGCCCTGATCGACGACACCGTCGCGCTCCTGGACACCCTCCCCGACACCGAACGCGACGACGTGGCCCTGCTGGCCCTGTCCGTCCCCACCCCCGATGCTGCTCCCGCCGGCATCACCACCACCGCCCACAGCGCCGCCGCCCCGACCGACGTCTCCGTCGGGCAGGAGAACCCACGCCCATGACCGACGCATTCCACATCGACGTCCCGCACACCGACGGTGCCTTGGCCGTGATCGCCCTGTCCGGCGAGTTCGACATCGCCGCCGCACCCGCCGTACGGGCCCGCGCCCTGGAACTCATCGCGAACGGCCACCCTGACCTGGTCGCCGACCTCTCAGGCGTCACCTTCTGCGACTCCTCAGGACTGGGCGCCCTCGTCGGCATCTGGCGCTGCGCCAAGGAAGCCGACGGCTCCCTGACCCTGGCGGCCATCCCCGACCGGCTGAGCCGCCTGCTCAGCGTCACGGGGATGGACGCCTTCCTGCCCGCCTACTCCAGCGCCGACGCCGCGCTCGCCGCACGCCAAGGCAACCGCACCACCGCCTGAAACCCCTCGCTCGCCAGTCAATAGCTGGCTGGTGCTGCTCAGCAGAAGTTCGTGGAGGGTTGTCAGAACGAGCCTGGATACCTTCGATGTCTCGGTCAGCGGAAGGAAAAGCGTTCGGCGGCTTCGGCGGGTGTGACCCCTTGGCGGCGTCCGGGGACGTCGTGGATGGCTGCTGCGCCTTCCGAGCGCAGTTGGTCGGTGCTGGCGTCCCGCATCATGGTCGCGGCGTAGGCGCGGACATCCGCAGCAGTGACATCTGGGCGTCCCCGCTCGCCGTGCTGTTGCAGGAGGTCGGTGATGTCGGGGGTGAATCGCAGCATGGTCACCCGGGCATTGAAGCGGCTGGCGATGGTGAGGAGTCGTGCGCGGGCCTGCGGGGTGACCTGCTGGTCCTGGTCGGGGCGCTGTTCATCGGCGCACTCGCGTACGCCGTCTACCGCCCCCCGGCTTACCCAGCCGCTGACGGTGGCGCTGGCCGGTGCCGGCGTCATGGTCGGGATGGTCACCGCCGTGGCTCGGAGTGCTTGCGGTGCCACCTGACCACCCCGCATCCTTCCGGCCCCGAACCCCCGGCCGCGCGCCGCGGGTTCGGGCCGACGCATGTCCGCCCGTTCGTGGTGGGGGTGCGGGGCTTGGCCCCGGCGGGGGCAGTGTCGGTGGGCCGGAAGACGCTCCCCCCCCGCCCCCCGAGGGGCGTGGTCGAGCCACCGGCGGCCGGGCCGCCCCGCCCCCGCTCTGCCGGTGCCAGACGCGGAGCTCGCCGCCCGGGTGCCCCGACTCCACGCCTTCAAGGTGGGTGACCGTCCTATGAACGCATCCGCCCGGTCGACTGCCGACGGGCGGTGCGGGGCGCCATCACCCCGCACCGCCCGTCGGTCCTCTCACGTCACGCGGAGGAGTCGTCGAACGGAGCGTTCATCACCGACGAGGACTCGCAGGACGAGATGACACCGGTGCTCACCCTGATCTTGCAGACCTCGATGTAGGCGTTGTCGATGTAGCCGCCCGGCGAGGCGTACGTCGTCCACGTCGCGGTGTCTTGACCCGACGGAATGGTCCGCAGCCGCCACACGATGTGGCCGTTGTCGCCGTTGGTGACAAGGCGGGCACCGATGGCGTAGCCGTCGGTCGCGGTGTCCTCGACGTGGATTGTGACGGGGTCCAGACTGTACGGCCGGAGGCGCCAGCCGATGTCCACGCGGCCGGAGTACGAGTAGTCGGTCGCCCGCACGCTGGCCGACGTGGTCAGCGGGGCAGCGGCGGCGGGCGTGGCGGCGGCCGGGACGAGGACGGCGGCCAGAGCTACCGCCGCAGAGGCAGCCAGAGTGTGCTTGAGACGCAAGAATCCCCCAAAAGATGAGCTCAGTAGAACTGAGGTGCGAATGATCATTCTAGTGCCGGTTGACTGGATCTGGCGCACACTCGACTGACGTCCGGATGCCGCTAGTGCTGTGACCGCAAAGGTTCGCCGGGTTGCCTGGCAGGATCTCCCCATGCTTGATGAGAAGCTCGACGCGCTTGCGCAGATGATGGCAGAGCACATGGCCAAGCCGTTCCCGCCCGGCTTCCGCGGCCTGGACATCAAGGGCCGGGACATGGTGATGCTCGACTCGGACGCCTATGCCTACGCCGCCTGCGTCCACGAAGACCTGCTCAGTGAACAGGCCCACGCACGCCTGACGCGGCTGACGTCGGCATTCGAGAAGGTCCTTCCGGCGATCGATGACGAGTACGCGGCCAAGTACTACACGCATCTGCACAACATGGTCGTGCTGTCTGCCGAGATCGAGAGCCAGCGCAAGAAGTAGTCCCCGCCAGGAGTGCAGCAAACCCGGTGAACCTTTGCGGTCAGAGCACTAGCGGTCGCCCTGGACGACACCCGGCACCTACAGCCTGGCCCCCTCCACACGGTGGTCGCCACCTGGACGGCCCGCCTCACTGCCCTGCCAGCCTTGACTGCCTGGCGAGCGGCATGGACGTCCGACGGCATCGACGCCTAAGACTCGCCTGTGAGTGACGCCTTCAGCGCCGCCTCTCCGCGAAGGCCCAGGACGTCCTGACCGAACTGCCCGACCACGCGCGGCAGATCGTGCGCGACGTACTCGACATCGCCGGCCGCGACCCTTGGGCCTTCCCGCCGTTCGACAGCCGCGACCCCGAAGGCGAAGACGATTGCTCCGCCTCGGTCGGCCGGCTCACCGCCGTGTACTGGATCAACCGAGCAGCCGGGCGCCTGTACGTCCTCGACCTGATCTGGGTCGGCTAGGCCACCCCGTTCGGATCTAGTGGCTCATCTCAATTCGATGACCAGGCAATTGATCGTTGTCTCAGAGAAGGCTGCTTCTAGGTTGAGCGTGGCTATGTTCGTGGCCCACCGAGCGGTGGGCACTGAACTGCGTTGAGGGCGGCAGCGGTGTGTGGAAGAGTCCCGGCGCATGAGTACAGCGGTTGCTTATCCCGTCTTGAGAACGACGGATCTGACCGAGGCCTTGACCGCGGCCCATAGAGTGCTGCGGATCGCCGACTTGAGTAAGGCGGAGGTTTACGCGCACGCGAAGCTGACCACCGTCGAGGAGCTGCTGCGCCTGCGGGCGGCTGTCCCCGGAGCCTGGTACTGCACAGAGTCTGCTGTGGTCGGGGCCGACGGTGAGCCCGTCTATGGGTTCCTGGAGGAGGAGTTGCCCGGCGACGCTGATGATCTGGCAGGACTGCTGCCGCTGGAGTTCACAGAGGAGGGTCAACCGATCGGCGACGTCCCCGACGGTTACGAGGAGACGTTCCTGTCCGCCGTGGGAGCCGGACCCGCCTCGCTGGCGTGGTGGTGGACCACGTGGCCCGCCGTGCCGGAACTCAACCTGCATCCCGGGGCGAAGCATGCCGAAGTGCAGATCGCTGTCCACAGCGCGGACCTTTTCCGGGAAGTCCCGGCCGACACTCACACCCTGTACGTCTACGTCGGACCGCGCGAGGCCGCCCGCGCCCACTGGATCGCCGCACGGGCCGGCCTGCACGTCATCGGCCCCGGGCTGTGGGACGGCTAGAGCGTGTCTCTCTGATGGGTGGGGCAGTTGATCTGGTGTGTCTGACTCCCTGGCTCTCTGCTGGCGCCCGGCCGTGCTGCGGACGAAGCGGAAAAGCGATCGCTTAGCTTGACCCTGGCCGGTACATGTCGTCCACAACCACCCCTGGAGGGAGTCCCACTGAACACCGACGGTGGTGCGCGCCTCATGGACGCTCCCGGTTTCCCGGCGGAGTACCGGGGGGAAGCGCTGGCGCACGCGGACCTCCTGTAGGCGCTCGGCCGGGCCGAGGACCTGCTGTGGACGTCAGTTCTCCCGCCGCGGTGATCGCGCCGGGCGAGCGCACGGGCGTCTTCCGCACCGGTGGCGACGATCTCCTCACCGCCGCGGACGGCGACAGCACCGTCAGCGCCGAGGACTCCGCCATCGCCTTCATCGACGAAATCGAGCGCACTGCGCACCCGCGCGCCCGCATGTCCGTCGCCTACTGACCTTCTCGAGACACGTCCTGACGGCACGGCCGTTTACAGCTGATCTGCAGTCCTGCCGCGCCGACCCGCGTTTCCCAGGCCGTGGACCTGAGTGCGCCACAATGCGTCATGCCCTTCTTGCCCCGCTTCTTCCCCATAGGAGAGACCTGTGTCCGTGACCGTGACCCGGTTCGCCGCGCCGACAGCGAGCGTGAACAGCTGGTTGGTGGCCGATGACACCAGCCTCATCGTCATCGACGTCCTGCGCAGCAGCGCCGAGGCCGCCGAGCTGGCGGACGAGGTAGCCGCCTCCGGCAAGCAGCTCCTCGCGGTGGTCGTCACCCACGGCCACCCCGACCACTACATCGGCCTGCGCACCTTCGCCCAACGCTTCCCACACGTTCCTCTACTCGTTGCGTCCCAGGAGGTCGCCGACGACATCACGGGCTTTACCGCCTGGATGAAGTCCGTCGGCTGGCTGGACGCCGAACCCACCATGAAGCCGCTCAGCACCACCAACCCCGACGGCTTCGACTACGGCCTCATCCAGGTCGCCGACCGCCCGGAACTGACACTCGCCCAGGGAGCGGTCCTACGGCTGGACACCGACTGGCCAGCCGCGGAGGCCGACCACACCACCGTGGTGCACGTCCCCGCCGCCAACGCCGTCCTCACGAGCGACCTGGTCTACTCGGGCGTCCACGCCTGGGAGGGCCCGCAGGTCACCAAGGACAAAATCCAGTCGTGGCTGTCGGCCCTGGACACCCTGCGGGAACGCTACGGCACCGATGTGACCGTCCACCCCGGCCACGGCCCGCAAGGCGACACGACCCGCTACGAGGAGATCCGCCACTACCTCCACGACTTCCTCACCGTCACCCAAACCGCCACCAGCCGACAGGAAGCCCTGACCGAAATGACCCGCCGCTATCCCGACCACCACCAGGCCGACTTCCTGCTTCCCCTCAGCATCGACTTCCACGTCCACCCCTGACGCCCCGGAGCCGCAAGCCAGGCGCCGGCTGGGTGCGGCTGACCCTGCCCGTCTACAGGGACGTAGGACGAGTCAGGCAGTGAGTCCTGCTCGTCTGGTTTTGGTGTTGGACAGAAACACCCCCAGCCGGACCTCTGTGCCGTCCGACAGAACCTCTAGTGCCCTCTTGAGACCGTTACAGAGCCTGCCCGCTCCCGGTACTGTGCGAGGGGGCTGCGCACCCTCGCTCGAACGCCCCTGAGCGCCCTCCGGAGGCTTTCGCGGGCGTCTCCCGTGCTTCGGGCGGTAGCGGGGTGACGCCCAGGCCCGCGAGCCGTTCGCGTTGTCCCGTCTTGAGCCCCTGCCAGATGACGTGTTGGCGTTGTCGTTGCAGCCAGCGGCCTCGACTCCGGCAGACCACGAAGGCCAAAGCGCTGTACGACACCAGAAGGACGTGCCACCAGTAGCCGCAGGGGCGGGCTCTGCTTCAGTGCGCCGGCTCTCTTTGCGGGGCAGCTGCGGTCGTGCCCATGGGTTCCTCCCGGATGGCGCGGCTCAACTGACGCGCCCCACGTCCTGAGGGGCGGCTAACGGCGGCGCCGGGTTCGCCGTCCCAGACCGCAGAAGCCGTGCCACTTCTTGGGCTGCCGGACCAGTCCGGCGGCAGCTTGCGCTCGCCGCCCAAATAGACGCGCCCGCCTTGGCTGCCCGGCCCAAAGGCATGGGGGCGCGACCGTGGCAGCGCGGGCAGGGTGACACCGCCGGCATCCGCCGGTGGGAGGTCGTGACCGTCTAACGAGCAGACGAGATTGGCGAGCCGGTCGTAATCAGGTTGCTCGACGAGCTGCCGCGGCGCCCTGGCGCTCTGGCTGACACGCTCGGGCTTTGAGCACGCACGCCTCCGCGGTGCGCAACGGGGTGGGAGAGGCGCTTGGGTTGGGTCTGCGTCACGCCCTTTGCAGGGTGATCGCCTCTCGGCGATACAGGACGGTTGTCGCCGCTGCATACCGCGACGCGACGGCGACAGCACAGTCTGTTTCGTCAGCGTCGCGCCTGGCGTTGCCTCGTGAGGGTGGCTGGCCTTTCGGTCGCGTGGGGCGATTCCGGAGGCGGCCGCCCGGGCGGCCGCCTCCGGTGCGCAGTGGATCGACACCGCCCCCAACTACGCCACCGGCCGCGCGCAGACCCTGCTGGCCCGGCCCTTGCCGCCCACCCGTCCCTGCGCGTCTCCACGAAGGCCGGTTACCGGCGTGGCTGCGGCTGGTGTCCGCACCGGCAGACAAGGCATCGGGGAAACTGTGGGACGGCGCCCTCGACGCCCAGCACGCCTTCGGCGACCTCGACGGGCACCGGCCCGCGCTCCTGGCCGTCCACGACGCCGTCGACGACGGCACCGCCTACCGGGTGGAACTCTCGGTGCGCGTCGACCAGCCGGTCCTGTCCGACGACCCGATCCTCCAGCACGACCTTCAGCTGCCGGACTGCTGGTGGCAGGAGCTCGCCGGCACGCTGGAGAAGGTCTCGGCCGTCGACACCGACCGAGTCGCCGTACGCCAGCAGTACATGGACCGGGCGATCCCCCAGTTCGTAGGCATCCCGGCACCCGCCGTCACCTGCTGGACCACCGCCCACTCCGACGTGCACTGGGCAAACCTCACCAAGCCCCTTCGACTCTTGGACTGGGAGGGCTGGGGCCGCGCGCCAGAAGGCTTTGACGCCGCCACGCTCTACGCCGACACCCTGCTCCAGCCGGACACCGCGGCCCGCGTCCGCAATGTCTTCCCGATCCTGGGCAGCCCGGCTGGCCTTGCTGCCGAAGCGACCGTGTGCGCCCAGTTGCTGCAGACCGTGGCACGCGGTGACAACCTGGCCATCGAGGACCGACTCCGGAACTGGTCCGAGGAGCTCCGCAGGCGCTGACGGCAAGGGCCGCTTGGAGTTCCAGGCCTGCTCTTCGGCGGTTGGCACCGGGTCGGGGACGTGGACCACCGGGATGAAGTCGGTGTGTTGTCCGGGTCCGCCGGACGTCGGCGGGAGCCGCTCACGGCTCACCACGGTTCGCCGGGGTCCGGATCAGGACTCCGGGGTTGAGCTGCCGTGCTCGATCTGGTGAACGAGTTTCGATACTGCGGTGGCGAGTGCAATCAGGGCCGGTGGGGCGTTCGGGTCGAGGTTTTCGGGGTGGGGAGCGTGTGTGATGAGGCGTGGGTCGACCGGTGGCCCGCCCGCGCACCATGTGCACACGGCCGCGGCCAGGTCTTGTGCGGCCCGCACGGACGCGGTGGCGGCCCGGTGGCCGGGGGCTTGGGTGTTCAGCCGCTCGATGGAGCGGTAGAGGCTCGGCAGGTGCCTGAAGGCCGCTACGGCCCGCCGGGCCGGCGCAGACGTCCGGTCGGTGGTGGGTGGGGCGGGGGTGAGTGCGGCCGCGACGAGTTCGTCGGCGAGGGGCGGGGGGCCCGGCCGGGTGCTGAGCCGGATGGTGGCGGTCATGGTCGCGGTGGCGGTCGACGTGGGGATCGCGGGGTGCAGGACGTTGTCCGGTCCGGGGGGTGCGGGGATGGTCAGGTGAAGGGTGAGGCGAGCGGATTCGACGCTGTAGAGGGGCCATCCGCGCAGGTCGGCGAGAGCGATGTGTCGGGTGCGGCGGGCCGGGCCGGCGGCTGCCGTCTGCGCGACGGGCTGCGGGCGACCGTCGTCGTCGCAGGTGAGCAGGGTGTGGGCCGCGCTGGCCAGTCCGGCGCCTACCGCGCTGATGTGTCCGTCCAGCACCGTGTGGCAGGCCTGGGCGAGGAGCGCGGTCAGGGGCGTGGCCTGACTTGGGACCTGTTCTGATTCCGTGCGGAGTGCGGGCATCTGGCCAGGGCCGGTGTCGTCCGCGCAGCTCACGAACTGCTCTCGATGCAGGCGAGGTCGGTGAGCGGGTGGCCGTTGGTGTCGATGAGGTGCCTCCAGAACTGGCGGGCTGCCTTGTTCCAGGCCCGAGCGGCGGAATTCCATGTGGCAGGTTGGAGCCGCTGCAACTTGCTGTATGCGTCCACGGTCCAGTTGGCCTGCTCGATAAGTGAGTTGGAGTGGCCGAAACTTTCGATGACCTTTTTCCTGGTGTTGTCGGGGATCTGCTTCCCGAGCTGCAAATCCTCTTTGGAGGCATTCCATGCTTTTCCGGCCCATTTGCTGGCCGTGCACATCTCGTTGAGGGGGTTCCTCGGATTGTCATAAAGTTCCATGAGCTGCTTTCCCAGCTCGGCAAGCTCCCCCAGCAGTCGCGTGCACTCTTCGATCTCGCTGGTGCTCATTCGGCTGTCGGTGCGGAAGTCGACCGGCACCATACGGGGCCCGAGCGCGTCCCACATCTTCTCGGCGGCTGCGGCCAGCTCGTCTTGTGCTTCCCGGGACTCGGCGCTTTGGACAGACGGGTTCCACATCTCCCGGATCGCCGTAGCGGTTTCGTCGTAGCGATTCGCAGTTCTGGTGACGACGTCCTGCGGCTGCTCGTACTTGCGAGCGATGCAGCCTTGGGCAACGGCCGCTTCGAGGTCGCGAAGCCGCTCAGGCATACCTTCCAATCCCGGTGGAGCATCAGCCAGCGCGGAGACGGCCGCCTCGAACCGGACGCGCAGCTGATCCAGGGTGGGCGGGCCGAATTCGGCGACCGGCGCGCCCGGCAGGAGTGCATTCCACACGTTTCTGGCGGCCGCGATGAACGACCGGCGTAGCTGCGCCATGGTCTCCGGCTCGGTATGCCGGTCGATCCACTTCAGGTTCTCGCACTGGGTGTTCCAGCTCTGGTGGAGCTGGGGAATCTTCTCCATCAGTCCGTCGCGGTAGGCGCTCACCGCATCCGTGACGCTCTCCTTCAACTGCCACAGTTGCTGCAGCCACTCCCGTACCCCCTCGCCGTCGCCGGTGGGGCCGGTGCGGGCGACGGTGTCGATGAACGTTGCAGCAGCCGCGCGGAACGCCTCCGCCTGATCGAGCACCTCGTACCAGACGCTGTCATGGTCGCTGACCGCTGCGTCCAGCAACTGCGAAAGCCGGCTGCTTTCCAGCAGGTCGCGCTGCTTGAGGGTGGACTCGATGGTCAGGACGGCGTTGCTGTCGCTTCGGTGGACAATGCGCCCCTTCAGTCTGGGCGTCGTCCCCTCCACCGCCGGCACCTCGCCGCCTGCCAGCGAGGCATGGGCGGGCCCGGTCTCGGTGCCCTGGCTGATCAGGTGCAGGCTCATGCTGATCGCGGCCTTGTCGATGCTGATGGCCGGCGGGTTGATCAGCGACAGCAGCGGCACGGTGGCATGCACGGTACGCACCTGCGGGCCGTCTTGCGTGGCCTCCGTGCGCTGGTAGGCGAAGCGGAACGGTTTCGCGGTGCCGTCCTTCTCGAATCCGAGATCCCGGACCAGCTCGACCGCTTCGCGTGCGGCCAGGTTCTGCCCGTGGACCACCGCCTGGTACGCCGCGCCGAGCAGTGCGCCGACCGGGACGTCGTCGTCGCTCATCGCTCGCCTCCCGCGATTCCGGCGGGGACGATGTGATGGCGGCCGTTGACTTCGAGGCGCTCCACCGGTCGGTTGCGAACGGTGAGGGAGACGGTGTGCACGTGCGTGGCATCGGCGAGGGCCTGCTGGTCGACGGCGATAGGGACTTCTTCCCCAACCTGGCCGGGAGCGGACACAGCCGAGGGAGCGACCGGGTCGGCGACGAAGGAGAGGGTGAAGGTGACGTCGTCGATGACCATCTGCGGCTGGATTCCCACACAGTCGCTGTCCGGCTCCTGGGCCCGGCGTACCGCCTGGTCGGCTTCGGCCACGGCCTGCTGCAGCCCTTGCAAGAGCCGACGTACCGTCAACTCGCTCACTTTGCTCCTTGATTGGCTGTTACCCGCCCGGGGCAACCGCAAGGAGCCCGACCGGGGGAAATACGAGGGGTAGGTGGGCACGGCGGACACACCCTCAGGCGCGGTTCGGGCGCCGGATACCGATGGCCCGCGGGGACGGTACGGGGCCCGAGATGAGACAGCGCCGCACCTGGACTTGTCGGAGACGAACGCATGAGGATGCGGCGCCGGAGCCCCGTCAGCCCGTCTATGAGCCGTCCGGCTTCACGGTGACGGCATTGTCGGTCAGCATCGAAAGGATCTTCTCCATGCCGCCCGGCATCGGCCCTTGCTCAGCCTCCACATGGACCGACATCGACGCACTCCGGCTGACCGTCTCGGAACTCGAACTGCTGGAATCGTAGCTGGCCTTGAGCGAGGCTTTGACGCCCCAGAAGCCGCCACTCGCCGACGTCTCGGCCCCGATCTTCTGCTCTTGCTTCCGGGTCGAGACCGAGTCGATCTTCACATTGAAGTCGAGCGTCACCTTGGAGAGCTGCAGGTAGGGGATCGGCACCACCGTGAGAAGGGGCACCTCCACCTTCCTCACCACATTGTTCTTCCCGGTGGTGCCATCGGTTTGCGTGGGCTCCGTCGAGGTGTAGGAGAACGCCACCGTTTCGGGGTGGCCGTCCTGTTTGAAGCCCACGCTCTTGATGAACTGTGCGGTCTCGTTCGCGGCCATCGCGCTGGACCGGATGACCCCCTGCAGCGGTCCGCCGATGATCTGCTCGAACGGCAGCGACAGTTCCGCCCCCAGATCGACTGGGGAAGCCGGTGCGGCCGCTGCAGAACCGTCCGGCACCAGCGGGACGCTCGCCACCAGCGGGACGCTCGGCACGGCGCGTCCGGGGCCCGTGCCGTCGGATTCGCCCGGCGCCGGCTTCCTGGCCGCCGCCTTCGCCGCCGTCGTCCTCTTCCTCGCTGAACTCGTCTTCTTCGCCTCCGGCATCGGCCACTCCCTCAACCAGGTACTGGATCTTGAAGTGATCCTTTGCTGCCCCCGATCACCGCACCCTGCCGACACGCCAGGGCCCTCGAAAGTAGTACCGGCCCGCACCGAAGCGGACGATGCGGTGCGAACCAGCGAGCGACTTGTCCGGACCTGTGATCAGGGGGGTCTTCCGTGCGTCGCCGTGACAGGGAGTTTTTCGCTTTCAAGTCACCCGGGGGATCTGGCCGGGATCGAGTTGCCGGAGGGCGCCGTACCGGTCTTTGGGGATCGTCTGAGCCGATCGAGTCAGGCCCGCCACTCCGCCGTACGCTCGGGGCTTGCCGCGGCCAGCGCCTTCGTCACTCCGTCGACGCCCTCGCGCAGGCCGTACACAGGGGTGCCCGGCTGCTGGCGCCAGGAGTCGTCGAGCCCGCCGGCGTCCACGGTGTCGAAGCCGAGCTCGTCGATCAGTGCCCTGACCTTCCGCTTGGCTGCCTCGTTGTCGCCCGCCACCGGCAGGGCCTGCCGGTCGGGGGCGCCGGCCGGGCGCGCGCGTTCCAGGATGTCGATGGCGAAGGTGCCGTTGAAGGCCTTGACGACGGGGTGCCCGATCTGCCGCTCGGTCCAGCGGCTCTCGGTCAGGCCCTCGTCCTCGATCCCGGCGATCCTCCCGTCGCGCTGCTGCGGGTAGTAGTTGCCGGTGTCGATCACCACGACGCCCTCGGCGGCCCCGTCGAGCAGGCCGGAGGGCAGGTTCGGGACGGCCTTCAGGGGAACGGTGACGACGACGATCTCCGCGCCACGCGCCGCCTCCTCCACCGGCACCGGCGTCGCTCCGGTCTCCTCGGCCAGTCCTGTGAGGGTCTGCGGGCCACGGGAGTTCGCCACGGAGACGTCGTGACCAAGGGCGGTCAGCCGCCGGGTGAGGTTGCCGCCGATGTTGCCCGCGCCGATGATGCCAATCTTCACGACAGGCCCTGCCTTTCGGGTCGATGCACACGCATACGTCTGGTCGGCGTCAACCTAGGGCCTCTCCGGGCTATTCCGTGAGCCGTCCGGACGGGTGAGCCGGGGGTGGGTGCCCCTACGTGTCTGGTCAAGGTCCAAGGCCGGTAGCTTCGTCCGGTCGAGGGCGGGCTGAGCGGTAGGGGTGTGCATGAGTGATAGCTAGGTCACGATCCGGGTCGCGGGGGCGAGGCCGGCGTAGGCGGCGAGGTGGCCGGCGGTCGGAAAGGTGCTGCCGTCGCCGACCGCGATCAAGATGCGGGCTCCGGTCCGGACGGCGATTCCCGGCATCGACGTCAGGATTCTCGAAGAGGGTGGGCCTATAGGAGCTCCTCGATCGGCCCGGCCAGCAACTTGCGTTGGTCACGGACAGCGGCCAGCGATCCGGCCAGGCTCGGGACGATCAGCGCGGCCGCGTCGGTCCCCGGAACGGTCACGGTCTGCTCGTCCAGCGCGGCGAAGATCTCCTCGACCAGCGGCTCGGCCATCCGCGGGGCCTTCGGCCGCAGCAGGGTGACCAGCCCCGTGTTTGGTCTGCTCGTGGCCTGTTTTAGGCGGTGACGGTGCGGTAATGCGGTACAACCACGACCGCAGCGACAAACGCCCCTCGAACCGCTCAAGGTTCCGCCAAGCCCGCATCCCCGGCGAGACGCCGAGCCGGAAGGAGCCGGGGACGGTCTTGCCGCCCGAGTCGTAGGGCAGGACGCCGTGGGGCCCTCGGCCCCCGCCGCCAGTGCAACTCGGCCCGGCTGGTCACCCGTTGCCGCCGTTGCCACCGCGGCCGCCCTGGCCGCTCGTCTCGCGCCGTCCCCGCCGCCCACGGCGTCGCCGCCGGTGCCGCCGGTGCCGCGGCCTCCGGGTCGGCGGCCATGACGCGAGGCTGAGATTGGCGCGGGAGCGGACGAGGCGGACCGACTCAGTGAGGAAGCGGGCCTGTGGCGCCGCGCTTGGGGCGCCGCGTTAGCCGCGGTGCCGTGAGCGTCGATGCGGACGCTCGACCGCGCGTTCCGGGGTGCCGGCAGTCGGTGCGATGCTGGCAGGGGAGAGGGGGGACCTGCCACGGAGGGATCCAGCACGGAGACCCAGCAGGCACCCGGCGCACCCCTCGGCGACGACGGTGTACAGCTGCCAGTACCACTGGTCGTTCCAGGGACATCCCCGGCAAGAGGGGCGCGACGCCAAGGCCTGCGGCCTGACGACACTAACGAGAGGACTCAATGCGTACGCCTTTCGTACGCCATATGTACCCTTCATACGGCAGCCGCTGCGCCCTGGGGGGCGGTCACGTCCACCGCATGCCGATGGCGGCCAGTTGTTCCACGCCGTCGGGGGAGAGGGTCGCGGTTCTGGAGCGTTGGTTGCTGACCCATGCCCCTAGCCGCAGGTGATGTTCCTCTGCCCCTTCACTGCCGCAGCCGTCGTTCTCGTCGTGGCTGTCGCCGTCTTGGTCGCCGTCGACGACGATCCGTTCGATGTGCTTCCTCGGCACCCGCAGGTGCCCTTCGCGCTCGAAGAACTGTCGGGCGGCCTCGTAGTTGAGGGCCCATTTGTCGGCTTGGGCTGCGTCGCGGCGTCGGTTTCTCGTCGTCGCCGGGGGGCTGGATGCCGAGGATGTGTTCCAGCATCCATTGCTGGGCGCTGGTGAGTTTGTCGAAGGCGAGCTGCTGGGGGCGTACCCATCGGCCGAGGTCCTCGCCTTGGCGTACGACCGTGCCGGGCTGGGCGGGAGGGTGCCGCCGGTCTCGGCGAGGTGCTGCCTGGCGGTGCGCTGGTGGAGGTAGGGGGTGTGGCGGGGGAGGGTGCCGGGTGACGTCGCGGAAGGGTTGGCGGGTGCCGTGGCGGGCGGGGAGCGGGCCGCAGTCGACAAGCGTGGCGCGTCCGGCGAGTTGGGCGCCGCGAGTGCCGGTGAAGAGGGGTTTCGGTGACGTTGATGCCGGCGTAGACGAAGGTCGCGGGGAGGCGTTCGCTGAGGTCTTTGAGCAGGTCGGCGGTTTGGGCGCCGGTGGTGGTGTGGGGGTTGAGGCGGTGGATCTCGTCGATAGCCGGCACCGGCACCCTGCGCACGTCTCCTCGGACCGCCTCGTTGCTGGAAACGCCGACCTTCCACCGCGGCTGCCCATGGCCGAGCCAACTCCTCGACCAGCGACCCAAGATGAGCCATCGAAACGCCCGTGAACAACGGATGCGCCAACACCGCCCGATCGACCGTGCCCCTCACCACACGAGCATGCCCACCCGTTATCACGCACCAACTCGTTAGGGCCTCCGCCCTCCTGACCGCCCATGCGGACGCGCCCGCCAAGCAAGGCACCAAAACCCTCGCGAGGCTCTGACCACAGACAATGCGGTAAGGATGAGGTAAGTAGACCCCTCAACATCTTGAAGGCGACATGAATCCCTTGTGAATATTCACCGACTCTCGTCCTTGATCAAGGGAAGCACTTTGCACCTCGCCAGGCGCCTGAGACACTCCGCGGTAATCGTGGCCGCCGCTCTCACGCTCGACATGATGCTCGCAGGCGGAGGCGGAGGAACGGCCATGGCCGTTCCCGCCCTGTCGCAGAGCGGTGAACAGACGGACCCCACGACCGGTGACGCGGCATCAGCCCTGTCCAAAGCCGCGGACACCGGCGAACAGGTCCACATCGAGGGCCTGGACGACGAGTTCTCCACCACGTTCGCCAACCCTGACGGCACGCTCACCACGCGGATATCCGAGGGCCAGCAGCGCGTCGCCGACCCCGACGGCACCTACAGCGCCGTCGACCTGGCGCTCAAGCGCTCCACCTCCGGCTGGGTCCCGAAGAACTCGCCGGTCCACATCCGCATATCCGGCGGTGGCTCCCGAACCGCCGCCACCATGACCCAGGCCGACGGCTCGAAGGTTGGGGTCGGCTGGCCCTCGAAGCTCCCCGCCCCCACAATCCGCGGCGGTGTGGCGACATTCCGGGTCGCGGCCGCCGAACGGCTGGTCGTATCGACCACCGCCACCGGGTTCACCGCGCACGTCGTGCTCACCAAGCGTCCGACGAAGAGGGTCTCCCTCACGCTTCCCCTCCTCCTCGGCGGCAGCCTCAGCGCCCACCAGTCCACCAACGGTGCGATCGCGCTGCACAGCAAGGCATCGGGTGCCACCGTCGCCTCGGCGCACCAGTTCACGATGTGGGACTCCGCACACGGTGCCGAGCAGCTCCCCGATGCCGAGCACACAGTGGCCACCACCCTGACCAAGAGCCAGGACGGCACCCCGCGGATGCGGCTGCGGCCCTCCATGAAGTTCCTGGACAGCCCGCACACGGTCTACCCGGTGACGATCGACCCGGACATCTCCTCGCTCAGCCGCAACGGCGACACCTACGTCTACACGGGCAGCACCACACCCCAGATCAGCAACTACCGGCTGATGGTGGGCACGTTCGACAACGGCACCACCAACTACCGCTCCTTCCTGAACTGGAAGACCGACGCCATTCAGGGCAAGCACGTCGTCAGCGCGAACCTGAAGCTCTACCAGTACGACGCCAACACGTGCACGCCTCAGCCGATGTCGGTCCATCCGCTGAACGGCAACTTCTCCGGTTCGACGGTGTGGTCCAACAAGCCGGCCGCCGACTACGCGGGATCGTGGTGGATCAGCGACAGCTTCAACCACGGTGACGAGACGGACGGCTGTGGCAACGGCTCCGAGACCATCGACATCACCAAGATCATCAAAGGCTGGGTGGAGGGCACCCACGAACAGCACGGCATCCAGCTGAACAACGCCGACGGCGACTACACCTACGGCAAGCGCTTCTGCTCGATGAACCCGGACTCCTCGCACAGCGTCTGCTACACCGCCACCCGCGAGCCCACCCTCTCCGTCACGTACAACACCCTGCCCGCCAAGCCGTCGGGTCTGCAGGCCATCCCGGGCAGCACCTCGGGCGACGCCTCGTATGTCACGTCCACCACTCCGGCACTGTCCGCCCTGGTCAAGGACGCCGACTCCAACAGCCTCACCACCCAGTTCTCCGTCGCCGACAGCAACGGCACCGTGCTGACCACCGGCTCCGGAGCCTCCGTGGCCGCCGGAACGAAAGCCACTTGGAGCGTTCCCACGGGTCTGCTCTCCGACAAGAAGACCTACAAGTTCAGGGTCCGCGGCTACGACGGCACGGACTACTCGGCGTGGTCCGGCTGGCTGACCTTCGACGTCGACACCTCGAAGGCGCCCAAGCCCGCCGCGGACCTGCCGACCGCGCCCCAGACCGGCGCGGCCCAGACCCTCACCCCGATCCTGTCCGGCGTCGTCTCGGCCCCCTCCGGTGACACGGTCCAGGCCGAATTCCTGCTGTACGACGGCACCGGGGCAACCCTGGGCGGCAGCCCCCTGGCCACGGTGGGAGCGGACAACGGCGCCCGCGCGGCCGTCCAGGTCCCGGTCGGCCTGCTGAGCGACGGAGCCGGTTACACCTGGAAGATGCGGGCCTGTTCCAACAGCCGCTGCTCCAGCTACACCGCCTTGCAGAACTTCACCGTCCATCTGCCCCAGGCGACGACGGCACCGACCACGACGACCAAGGTCATCAGCGGCACCGCACTCACGCAGGCGACCGTGGACGTCGGCGCCACCGACTGCTCCGGCGCCGCGTGCACCGGATCGGCAGCCGCCACCCTTAAGGTAGGAGCCTCCGGCACCACGCACTGGCGCAGCTACGTCCGCCCCGACCTGTCCGCTCTGCCCGCCGGGGCGCAGATCACCTCGGCGACCCTCAGCATGGGCACGGCCGGGTGCCTGGGTAGTTGTGAAGCGCACGACGTCGAGGTCCGCCCGCTGAACGCCGACTGGTCGAGCACAGGCAGCGGCACCGACCTCGTCACGGCCGCCAGCGGCGACCCGCTCGACCTGGGCGCCGCCGACCCGGCCGCGCTCGACGTCACCTCCGCCGTACGCCTCTGGCTCGACGGATCGAACCCCGACCAGGGGCTCGCCCTCCAAGCCGCCGATGAGGACTCCGACACCAGCACGGGGACCACCTACCCGGCCTCCGGCACCAAGCTCACCGTCACCTACATCGCCCCCGGCGCCCCGGACGCCCCCACCGCCGTAACTGCGACGCCGACCGCCGCCGGCTTGCTGGTGCACTGGAACGCCCCCGAGAACACCGGCTACTCCGGCGACATCACCTCCTACCAGGTCACCGCCTACGCCGCCGGTACCACCACCCAAGCCGCCCAGACCACGGTCGACGCCGCGACCGTCGGCACCACGGCCGTGCTCACCGGTCTGGCCAACGGCACCGGGTACACCGTCTCCGTCACCGCGACCACCGGCAACGGCACCAGCGCGGCGGCAACGTCCGCTCTGACCGTGCCCGCTGCGACACACGCCTCGAGCACCACCGCGTACCAATCCATCGTCCAGCAGTACCTCGACGCGCGCAGCGGGCTGCTGACCGGAACCTACGCGAACGCCGACGCGGCCGTAGCGGCCAAGGCCGACGGAGCGTCATTCAGCACCCAGTTGCACGCCGAGGAGGACGACCTGCTCGCCGAGAAGGCTCGTTACGCGGGCGACGGACTCGGCTACACCGCCATCACCGTCACCCTGGCCGGCACCACCGCGGGCCCCTCGGGCGACACCTCCGACTTCGTCTACACGCACCACACCGGCACCGCCACGATGACCGACGGCAGCGCCCAGAACGAGGAGAACGCCTACGAGGTCTACACCTTCGACACCAGCGGCACGGTACCCGTGCTCTCCCAGCGACTTGCCGCGGACGACTTCCTGACCAGCCTGCCCTCCTCCGACAGGGCGGCGGCGCAGGTCTCTCTCGACGACGGCGACACCGACACCACCGCACCCGCCATGGACGCCTTCTACACCGACGGTGACTCCCTCCCGGCGGCGAGCGGCGTCTCCACCGCGAGCTACGCGTCCTTCACCCGAAGCGGCGTGGCCACCTGGGCGTCGAAGCACTACAACGACAAGGACGAACTGAGAACCGACTGCACCAATTTCGCGTCCAAGGCCCTCAATCGGGGCGGAGGCGCGCACATGGAGTACGGGTCGGTCGTCGACATCAAGCGCAGTCCCTACGAATGGTGGCGCAAGTCCAAGTCCGACATGACCTACTCCTGGTCGGCCGCGAACAACTTCGCCAACTTCATGGGCAACGAGGACAGCGTCACCTGGGTCAAGAGCATCAGCAACATCGTGCCCGGTGACATCATGCTGCTGGAATACGCGGGAGACGGGGACTCCAACCTCGACCACGCGGGCGTGATCTACAGCGCCGGCTCCACGACGGGCTCCGTCAAGGTCTACCAGCACTCCAGCAAGTACAGGAACACCACCCTCTCCGCGATCATCAAGCGCCGCAAGGGCGTCACGGTCTACGTCGCCCACATCACCCCGCATTGGTACTGACGTGAAAACGAAGCGCAGCTACGTGCTGTGGTCCGCCCTCACCCTGGTCGTCCTGCTGGCAGCGGGAACGGCGGCGTGGGGCGCGCCGCGCACCCAGTGGGACTACCGCCGGGCAGCCCGGACGGGGCTGCCCGCGGTGACCTTCACCGGTGACAAGACCGCCCCCGACACCCTCAAGCTCTACATGCGTCTGTTCATCGAGCGGGTACGTGACGGCGACACGGAGGGTCTGGAGGACCTGTCCTGGCACAACCACTGGTTCGCACGCCGCGACGAGGCAGCCGGCGCCCGCCGGCTCATCCGCGCCTACCGGAAGGGAGCGGCGGGCCCGGTAACGGTCGACATGACCGCGGAAGACCCCTACGACGTCCGCGGCGGCACCATCCGCTTCCGCCGCACCGGCCAGCGGCAGAACTTCACCGTCTTCAAGCGGAACGGCCTGTGGCTGTTCGCCATCACCGACTGGAACCCGATGCCGGACACAGCCGGCAGACAGCCGCTGAAGACCTGACATAGATGATCATCGCTGTGAGGGCGAAGCCCGGCACCAGCCCTCACAGCGGTGATCGCAGCAGCGGACGTGCAAGCTCTCTCGCGAGCCCCATCCGGCGGAGAACGTCCAGCCCGTCCAGGGGTGGTCGTCGCCGGACGGGGTGAGCAGAGCGGCGACCGCCCGGCCTGCGGTCTGCGGGAGCGTGGTGCTGTGTCCGACGTAGCGCAGGCGTCCGTCGGTGTCGTAGCGGCCCAGCAGCAGGGTGCGGGGCGCCGCCGGGGAGCCGGTGAACGCGCCGACGATGGCGTCCTCGGTCTCCCGGGCTTACTGGCGAAGGCTCGGTATTCGAGAGGCGCAGTAAACCCGGCGGTTCGGCGTGCGGCGAGCCGAGTGGTGCTGGCTGCGACTGCGGAGCCGAGGCAGCGTCGTAGTCGCGTTCAGTGGTACCGATGCTGCTCGTGGCATGGCGGTGACTGTCCGGAGCCATTGGAGCCATGGGAGTCGGTGGGCTTCGTCGTGATCACTGGACCCTATGGCGTTCCAGAATGGCTGGCGAGCAAGATCGTGTCGTAGGTCAGCGCCTCGTTGGAGATCGGCAGGGCAAAGTGGTACCGGCGCTCGGACCCGGCTACTGTCGAAAGCGCCTGAAGGTCGAATTCAGCACATTTCCGGCCACCGTGGCTCGGCCTCATTTGTTGGCTGGCCCGGCCGCTGTACGGTCCGAGACCGCGGGAGTCGTGATGACCGCACTCGCCTACACCGTCCACGTCGCTCCGTCGAAGCCGGCGGTGTCCGACGACCTCCCACCGGGCGAGGATCAGCGGATGTGGTCCCCGACATCGTCGACGCTCATCTACGGCGAACGTGACGCGGTGCTCGTGGACCCGCTGCTGACCGTGGACGAATCGCGCCGCCTGGCCGACTGGGTCGCGGCGCAGGGCAAGAACGTCACCACGATCTTCGTCACGCACGCGCACGGCGACCACTTCTTCGGGGCGCCCGCAGTACTCGACCGCTTCCCACAGGCCCGGCTGGTCGCCGCACCGGACGTCGCGGCCCACGCTGGGGCGCAGTGGGGATCCGCCTGGTTCGACGGGTTCTGGCAGCCCCGCTTCCCCGACCAGCTCCCCGACCGTCACCTCGTCCCAGAGCCGCTGTCCGACGGCCGGATCGACTTGGAGGGCGAGCAACTGCGAGCGATCGAACTCGGCCACACCGACACCGACGGCACCAGCGCCCTGCACGTGCCCACCCTCGGACTGGTGGTCGCGGGCGACGCCGTCTACGGCGACGTCCACCTGTACCTCGGCGAGGCCAAGGGCGACGGCACGGAGCACTGGCTGCGCGCCCTGGACGTCATCGAGGCACTGCGCCCGAGCGCCGTGGTCTCCGGCCACAAGCGCGACGGCGACCCGGACAGCCCCGACGACGTGGGGCGCACCCGCCGCTACATCGAGGACTTCACCGCCGCGGCGGCGACGGCCAACGACCACACCGACCTCTACACGTCGATGCTCCGCCTCTATCCCGACCGCGTGAACCGCGGCGTGCTCTGGAACTCGGCCAAGACCGCGCTCTCCTGAGGATTCCCGGCGCCGCTCTTGGCCCCGCTCCGGTCTGTGCACGGGTACGCGCGTCGTGAAGGCGCCGCTCATGGACCCGTGGCGTCTGCGGGCAGGATCATTCGGTCGAGCGTTAGCTGACCGGTCGGCGTTGACGGGCGGTCAAGGAACCACGAGGTGGACGCAGAGCCGGCCGATTCGGACTGCGAGCGGCTCTCCGTTCAAGATGGGCAGCGCAGTTCACGTCCAGCGCCTGCGTTGCCACCGTTGTTTACGTGAGGCGTTCGTGAAGGTCGGCTTGCGACTGGTTCTGGGTGGCGGCCCAGGTGGCCAGGAGACGGAGAGCGTCGGCGCTGGGGCTGTGGGGGACGGCGGTGTAGATCACGAGCGTGAGGCTGGGGTCGGAATTCAGGGACATGGTCTCGAAGTTCAGCTCCAGGTTCCCGACGGCCGGATGATGGATCTTCTTGGGTCCGGTGCGGTGTTGCCGGACGTCGTGGTCTGCCCAGCGTCTCCGGAAGATCTCGCTGCGGGTGGACAGTTCCCCGATGAGGTCGGTGAGGTCCTTGCTGTAGGGGTTTCGGCCGGCCTCCCCACGGAGCATTGCGGCGACGTCGTTGGCGGCCTTGTCCCAGTCGGGGAGGAAGTTGCGGGCGGCTGGGTCGAGGTAGATGAACCTGGCGATGTTGGCGGGGCGGCGCGGGTCCGCGATAAGTGGGGCGTAGAGGGCCTGTGCCAGGTCGTTGGCGGCCAGCAGGTCCTGGCAGTCGTTGTGGACCCACGCAGGTGCGTCCGTGATGGCGTCCAACATGTACTGCAGGGCGGGCCGGAGGCGCTTCGCCGCGGTGCGGCGGCGGGCCGTAGTGGGTGGGGAGGTGCGCCGGGCGAGGTCGAACAGGTACTGGCGTTCGGCGTCGTCGAGGTGGAGGGCGCGGGCCACGCCGTCTAGGACGCTGTCTGAAGCACCCGAGAGATTGCCTCGCTCCAGTCGCACGTAGTAGTCGACCGAGACACCGGCCAGCATCGCGACCTCTTCACGGCGCAACCCCTTGACCCGCCGGTGGCCGCCGTAGGCGGGCAGTCCCGCCTCCTCGGGGGTGATGCGGGCCCGGCGGGAGGCCAGGAACTCCCTGATCTCGGCTCGGTCGTCCATCTCTCCACGGTAAGCGAGCGTCCTGGGGCGAGACAGGTACTGCCATTACCTGTAACACCAGGCACTGCCACCTGTAGGGGAAGCAGGATTTGCTGGAGGTGGCTGTTAGGGCGGCCGGCGCCGACGCATCGGCGACACCGCCGGCCGCCAGTAACCAGCGGCGGCGACCGCCTCCGACCCGGGAAAGTGATCATGAAGCAGACGGCTCTTGGACATTCCGAAGGATCCGGCATCGGCAAGCGCACGATGGACACGTCTTCCCGCCCCGCCGACGGCGGCAGCGGCACGCGCTACATCGTCATCGGAGCGGGAGCGATCGGCGGAACCATCGGGGCGCGGATGGCTGAGGCAGGGCACGAAGTGGTCCTGGTCGCCAGGGGCACGCAGTACGCGGCGCTGAAATCGGGCGGCCTGCGCTTCCGTGCCCCCGACGGCGAGCGCGTCCACCGACTCCCCGTCGTCGACGCTCCGGAGACATTGGGCGCGTTGCGCGCCACGGACGTGCTCGTGTTGACCGTCAAGACACAGGACTGCGAGGGCGCCCTGGACACCTGGGGCCAGGCACCGGTGGAAGGCGGCGGCACGGCCGCGGAAAGGCTTCCCGTGGTGTGCGCGCAGAACGGCGTCGAGAGCCAGCGGATCGCCCTGCGCCGCTTCCGGCACGTGTACGGCGTCTGCGTCTGGCTGCCGGCCACCTTCGTGGAACCGGGTGTCGTCTCCGCGTCGGGCGCTCCGCTCAGCGGCATCCTGCACCTCGGGCGGCACCCCCATGGCATCGATGACACCGTCCGCCGGATCGCCGCCGACCTGGAGACAGCGCGCTTCGAAGCCCCCGTGGTGCCAGACGTGGCGCGCTGGCAGTACGCCAAACTGCTGGGCAACCTCGCCAACGCGATCGACGCGTTGAGCGGGCCGGTCCCAGGTGACGGAGGCCGGCGACTGTACGCGCAGGTACGCACCGAGGGCGAGACAGTACTCGAGGCCGCCGGCATCCCGTATGCGAGCGCGCAAGAACAGCACGACGCACGCGGCGCCAAGGTCCAATGGGCCCAGGGAGGCGGTGGCTCCTCCTGGCAGTCCCTGGCTCGCGGCACGGGCACGATCGAGGCCGACTTCCTCAACGGTGAGATCGTCCTGCTGGGCCGGCTGTACGGCGTCCCGACCCCCGTGAACGAGCTCCTGCAACGTTTGGCCACCAAGTTCTCACGGGAGAAGCGGCCCGCCCGGTCACTACCGGTCACCGATCTGCTACGGCTCACCGACGAGGCGGTGGACACAGCCCGGGTCCGCAGCGGAACACATGCCCCACAGGACCGCCCGGCGCGCGCCTGACGTCGGCGTTCCGTACGGCTTGGCGCAGCGGTGCGCCAAGAGCATCCACAACGACGGCGGGCCCCGGTTGCGAGGCAGGTACTGGCGTTACCTGGAAGACCAGACACTGCCACCGGACAGCGAAACGAGATTCCCTGGAGACGGCTGTTCGCCCGGTGACATCCGGTGCAATGACATGGGTGTCCGAGCAGCAGCGCCGTCCGCAGCGTGTCGCAATCTGCGGCGGGCCGTATCCGCCCACTCCAAGAAGGTCATCATGAAGCACACCACTTTGGGAGATCTGAAGGTCGCCCGTATCGGCCTGGGCACGATGGGCATGTCCTCCTACTACACCGGCGCCGGCAGCGACGACGCCGAATCCGTCCGCACCATCGCGCGGGCCGTCGACCGGGGCGTCACTCTGATCGACACCGCCGAGGTCTATGGCCCTTACGTCAACGAGGAACTCGTCGCCAGGGCGCTGGCGGGCCGCCGTGACGAGGTCGTGCTGGCCACCAAGTTCGGCCTGATCTCGCACGCCGCACCGGAGCGGGGCACCCATGTCCTCGACAGCAGCCCGGCCACCATCCGTACCGCTGTCGAAGGCTCCCTCAAGCGGCTGCGTACCGACCACATCGACCTGTACTACCAGCACCGCATCGACCCGGGCACGCCGATCGAAGACGTGGCCGGCACGGTCGCGGAGCTGGTGCAGGAGGGCAAGGTCGGGCATCTCGGCCTGTGCGAGGCTGGCCCCGAAACGATCCGCCGGGCCCACGCCGTACACCCGGTGACCGCGGTCCAATCGTCGTACTCGCTGTGGAACCGTGAGGTCGAGGAGCGCGTGCTGCCCACGCTGCAGGAACTGGGTATCGGTTTCGTGCCGTACTCTCCGCTCGGCCACGGCTTCCTCACCGGCACGATCCGCTCCCCCGAGCAGTTCGCTGAAGACGACTGGCGCCGGACCAGCCCCCGCTTCCAGGGGGAGAACTTCTACCGCAACCTAGCTCTCGCCGACGAAGTCCGGGCGCTCGCCGACGAGGTCGGGGCCACGCCCGCCCAGGTCGCTCTGGCGTGGCTGCTGGCCAAGGGGGAGCACATCGTCCCGATCCCAGGAACCAAGCAGGTGACGCGCCTCGAGGAGAACATCGCCGCCGACGGCGTCGAACTCACCCCGGAGCAAATGGCCGCGCTCGACAGCCTGCCACCAGCTGCTGGCAGCGCCGAGAACGACGAGGCCAGGCAGCGGATCGAGCGCTGACACACTCGCAGCCCTCGGCCGGCGCAGCCGGCACCTTCGAAGATCGGTCGGCAACTTGCCGCTACTTCACCGCGGATCCAGGCCGTCCCGGCCCCAGGGGACCACCGTCCCACAGCAGCCAGGCGCGCATACATCGCCGTCCACGAGGCGTTCGAGGCCCCGGGGGCCTTCGAAGACTGGGCGAGATCCCGGGGCTACGACCTCGGCTTCTCGCTGAAAATGGTGGCTTCGACGTCGGACTCGGCCGCCCTGTGTGTCCGCAGCTTCTCGATGTCCGTCAGCGGCGTGTTATGCAGGGCAGCGCGCGAGCGCAGGAAGTGCCCAGCTTGGGCAAGGAACGCGTCCATGTCCAGGGTGAGGTGCCAGTCATCCGGATGCATCCTTCATGTTCCCGGACGACCTAGACTCGGGGCCGCTCCTTCAACTCCTTCCAGCCACGTCCCGTCCTATCGTCTGGTGCGGGCGAGTCGCGGCCAGGTAGTCGGACCAGTTCTCGCCGGCCATGGCTGCGAAGCGTTCCGCGGTTCTTGGCTGGATGCCGATCAAGTCGGAGAGCACGACGGGTGGCAGGTCGGCGAGCGCTTGCATCATGGCCGTGTTCCGGGCTGCGCGGGCGGGCAGGCCGTAGCGCTTGAGTTTGTCGGACAGTCCCGAAGGGTTGCGGGGGCGCCCGGGGGCTCGGCCCGGCAGCAGGTACCTGGTGGCTTCGTTGCTGTGCCGGGATCCGTCTTCGAGGTGATCGTCGATGAGGCGGGCGAGCTTCGGCGGCAGGACGACGGGGTGGCGGATGATCGTCAGGTAGGTGTGATCCGCGTCGTGGTGGAGGTGGTCGGTGGTGAGTTCGACGATGCGGGTCAGAGGGAGGGCGTAGAGGCGGATGAGGGCTGCGGCGATGCGAACGTCCGACGGAAGCGTGGGGTCGTTCAGGCACCGGCGCAGTTCCTCGTAGTGGTCTTCTTCGATCTGGAACTGGCCGGGGAGCTGGCAAGGCGGGTGTTCGAGTTGATGAGCAGGGCGAGGTTCTCATCGCGTGGCGGAAGTAGGCCTGCGGTGGTGAGCAGGCTGCGGACGTAGGTGGTGGCGTGTCCTTGGGGCAGCGCGTCCAGGGCCGCGTGGTCGACTTCGTCGGGCGCGGTTACCAGCTGGCCCAGGAGGCGCGCGGCGGGGCTTCGGTGCAGCCAGGCCAGGACGGGGTAGGGGTTGGGAGCGTCGCTGAGTACATCTGCGAGCGGCCGCAGGGAGGCGTCGAGGGCGGTTCCGTCGCGTGAGAGCAGGCTGGTCACCTTGGCGAGCAGGGTGCAGCGTGGACAGCGGCGTCCGGGCATGAGGTCAGCCGGTTGCTGGCAGGACGAGCAGTAATCGAGCCGCTCGTTGGGGAAGGAGCACGCCTTACAGATCCGGCCGCCGTCCGGGGTGCGGCGCACGAGAATGCGCTGCCGGCCGCACATTGTGCACGATTCCGGCTGCGTCAGAGCAGTCCGGTGGCACACGGGGCAGACGGGCCCTACCGGCCAGAACACGCCCACCTTCCGCTCCTGGCCGCACAATGCGCACACGTGCAGCTGCCGCTTGCGGGCCTCGCGTGGGACGCACCCATCGCAGTGGAACGGCCCATTGCCGTGGTCGATGTGGTGGCCGCGACGGATCCGCCCGCATACGGTGCAGAGCTTCTCCGGCCGCATGTAGCAGCGGTAGCAGATGTCGGGAGCCTCGCCTTTTGCCCGCACCCTGATGGGCCCCACCTGCTCGCAGATGCCGCACCGGCGCGCAGGGCTCGCGTAGCAGGTCCCACAGACGGGCCCGTCAGCGGTCAGTGCGTTTGCCCGCCGCAGGCGGCCACAGCGGCAGCACGTCTGGAGCTTCTTGGGGGCGCAGGTCTGGCACAGATAGGTGCCGTCCGGCAGGTGCCGGGTGGGAATCATCATCCGGCGGCAACTGCCGCATTTCTTGCGCGAGCCCGGCTCCTTCTCCTTGCACACTTGGCAGATCCGTCCGTCCGGACGTCGTGCCACTGCCTTCGCGAGCTTGCCGCACCGCGCGCACGGAACCGCCAGGCGCCGACTGGAGCAGCCGTGGCACAGCCGTCCCTCGGGCCCCGCCATCCAAGCAGTCAGCCTGCCGGAAGGCGGCCTCTCGTCAGGCATCAGCAGCACCACCCGCGAGATCGGCGCGGTGCTGAGACCGGCGCTCAGTGGGCCGTGGACCCGCGACCATGCTCCGGCTGAGCCTGCCGGGACCGATCTGTCTCGCCCCAGTCGACTGCTGCCAACTCGACCCAAACTGATCCAGGGTCTGCTGCAGGTTTAGGTGACAGGTTCGATCACGCGGCCTGGAGGGCCGGTGTGGTCATGACGGTTTCGTATTCGACGGGGGTCAGCCGACCGAGCGAGGCACGAACGCTTCGACACCTTCCGCGCTGAACGGGGCCGGCTCCAGGCGAGCTACGGCGCCCTCGGCGCCCTGGCGGCGACCGGGGACGTCGCGCGGAGCCGTGTCGGCTGATTCCGGCTCGCGGGAGTGCCGTATCTGGATGACGACCTCCACGAGCTGGATCAGCAGTTCGCCGATCCGTTCGGCGGGCATGCTCCGCCATCGCGTCGTCGTGCCTGCGGCCGTGCGGCCTCGCCGAGCGAGAGGTGGCCGCGGCCAGGGAACCGGGCTGAGGAACTGCTGAACGGTCCTGACTGACCGCTGACCCACCCTGCGCATGGCCCGGCTCGTCGTCGCGAACGCCCGCGCCACCCCCTGGAGTTCAGGCCTGGTCGGCGGCGAGCGGCGTCTCGCCGTGCTTGGCCTGAGCCGGGACGGCCTCCACAGGGGCCGCCGTCTGCACACGGCCGCGGGGGAGGACCACGGCGACGACGAGCGAACCGGCCGCGGCCACGCACGCACCGGCGATCATCGGTGGCGTCACGTCGTTCAGGGCCCCCGTCGACGTCGTGCTCGCCGCGGCGCCCATGACGGCGATGCCCAGGGCCCCGCCGAGGTTCATCGCCACGTCGGCGACTGCCGAGCCCGCGCCCGACTGCTCCGGCGGAGCGGCACCGACGACCGAGTCGACCGAGGTCGGGGCGCCGAAGCCGATGCCGAAGCCGAGAAGTCCGAGCGAGATGATGATCCGCAGGCTGGACGGATCGCCTCCGAACGCCAGGACCGCCATAGAGACGGCGACCAGCAATGGGCCGAGCGCGGACACCGGTCCCAGTCCGAACCGCTGCACCAGCTTCGGCGCCATCGGCGCGATGAACATGACCGTGCACATCCCGAGCATGTGCAGGCCCGCAGTCAGCGGACGGTAGTCCAGGGTGAACTGCAGGTACTGGGTGATGACGAAGAGGCTGCCGAAGACCCCGAAGAAGACGGTCGAGATCGTCACGAGTGGTCCGCCGAACCGGCGGTCCCGGAAGACGGCATGACTGAGCATCGGGCTGCTGGTGCGCTGCTCCCACCCGATGAAGGCACCCAGGATCGCCACGCCGCCGATGAGGAACGTCAGTGTGCGCGGCGAGGCCCAGCCGTGGGAAGGGGCCTCGATGATGGAGTCGATGAGCGCGAGCGAGCCGACGGCTGTGAGCACGAGGCCGAGCAGGTCGAGGCCGGTGTGGCGTTCGTTGCGGGATTCGGGGATGAGCATCAGGCATCCGGCGACCGCGACGGCGATCATCGGGATGTTGATCAGGAACACCGAACCCCACCAGAAGTTCTCCAGGAGGAGGCCACCGACGATCGGGCCGAGCGGAATGCCCAGCGAGGCGACGCCGACCCAGATGCCCATCGCCTTGGCCCGCTCGTGGGGCGGAAAGACCTGGCCCAGGATCGCCAGCGTGCAGGGCATGATCATTGCCGCGCCCAGGCCCATGCCCGCACGGGCCGCGATGAGTGTTTCTGCGGAACCGGCGAATGCGGCCGCCGCGGAGGCGGCGAGGAACACCAGCAGCCCGGTGAGCAGGCCGCGCCGGCGGCCGTACCGGTCCGCGAGCGCACCGGCGAAAAGGATCGGGGCGGCGAAGGCCAACGAGTAGGCGTCCACCGTCCACTGCAACTGTCCTGGCGTAGCGCCGAGTTCAGTTCTGATCGACGGGATCGCCATCGTGATGATCAGCATGTCCAGAGACGCGATCACCAGCGCTAAGCACATGATGCCGAGGATGACCCACCGACGGGGGTGACCCTGAGGCGTGTTCATAAAAAGCCCTTCCTGCAGTGGTCAAGGCCGGGAGCGCCACTGTAGGACCGTCAAGTTGACAGCGTCAACCTGGGTAAAGTTCGCCGCGTGGGAACAATCAGTCGAGGCGGCACGGGTGGTGCCCGGTCCGCGCTGGTCGAGGCGGCGAGCGCGCTACTGACGCGCGGGGGCCCGGAGTATGTGACCCTGCGCGCGGTGGGCGCGGCGGCGGGGGTGTCACGGACCGCGCCGTACCGTCACTTCTCCGACAAGGACGATCTGCTTAGCGCGGTGGCCGCGCGGAGCATGGACCGTCTCACCCAGGCGATGCGGCACGGGGCGGAGGACGAGGCCGCAGGGGGGACGCGGTTGTACCGGGCGTGCATCGCCTACGTGCGGGCCGCGAGGGAGATGCCGGCCCACTATCGCCTCATGTTCGGCGACATCGCGATCGACACTCCGAGCGAGGAGCTCGAGCGCGCCACCGACGCGTGCGCGAAGGTCCTCTGCACCCTCGTCATCGAGGCGAAGGGTGACGGCGTACTCGCCGCCGGCGGCGTACGGGAGGCCGGCACCTTGCTGTGGGCGGCCCTGCACGGCCTGGTGGACCTCACGCTCTCGCGCCGCCTGCGCGAGCCGCGCACGGTCGACGGCGTCGAAGGCATGCCCGATCTGGTCGCACTGGCTCTGCGGAACTGGGTTGCCGTGAAGGGCTGAGGCCGCCCCTTTCCTTCACTCGAATGAGTGACGAGCGTCACAGTGCATCTGGTTGACGATGTCAACCCCGAGGGTCACAGTGGATGTTGGTTGACGTTGTCAACCTCGGGTCGCCGACGGCACCTCTGCTGCCGGGCGGCACCTCGATCGCGGATCAGGGATCCAGTTAAGAGAGCGCGCCGCAGAGCGCGCTCGGAGCACACGGTCAATTACGGGGAGAGTACTGTGCCGACCGATTCCCACACGCACGACCGCACGCGCATCCAAGAGTTCGTGATCAACCAGATCGAATCCATCGGCGTCGAAAAGGACTTGGTGTCCCTCGACGACACGCTGGACACCCTCGGCCTCGACTCGCTCGACGTCGTGGAACTCAGCCAGACCGTGAAGAAGAAGCTCGGTATCCCCGTCAAGCCCGGTGATTTCGTCAACACGGTGACGATCTCGGACGTGCTGTCCGTGATTTGTGAGCGCGCGGAAACAGTGTGAGGCGGCGCGTCGTAGTCACCGGAATGGGAGCGGTCACTCCTCTCGGAGCCGGGGCCGAAGCACTCCACCACGGTGCCGTGCGCGGGGACAGCGGTATCGCCGACGGACTGGGCCGATGCGCCGACTTCGACCCCATGAAGGTGCTGAGCAGGCGCGAGGCGTTACGCATGGACCGGTTCTGCCAGCTCGCGGTCGCGGCTGCGGACGAGGCCGTCCGGCAGGCAGGCTGGGGCGATGCTCCGCCCGCTCCGGCCGAGCGGGTGCACTGTGTCGTCGGCACCGCGATCGGCGGCCTCCACACGCTGGAGGCCCAGCTGAACGTCCTGCGGACAGAAGGCCCGGAGTATGTCTCGCCGTTGACGGTCCCGCTGCTGATGGCCAATGCCGCACCGGCTCACCTGTCGATGCGCTTCGGTCTCGCCGGCGAGGCTTCCGCCCTGGCCACCGCCTGTTCCAGCGGAGCGCAGGCGATCGTCGCCGGCGCCCGGGTCATCCGCTCAGGAGAGGCCGACGCCGCTATCGTCGGTGGTGCCGAGGCAGCGACGAGCGACTTCACTCAGGCGATGTTCACCTCCAGCGGAGCACTGTCGCCGACCGGGACGTCGGTGCCCTTCGACCGCACACGGGACGGGTTCATCCTCGGCGAAGGCGCGGGCGCCCTCGTCCTCGAAGAGGCGGAGACCGCCCGGGCCCGCGGCGCCCCGGTGCTCGGGGAGATCCTCGGCTACGGCGTGACGAGCGATCACCACCACGTCACGGCCCCAGAACCGTCCGGCGCCTTCGCCGCGGCCGCGGTCCGCGCGGCGCTCGCGGACAGCGGGATCGACGCGCGGGACGTGGCGTACATCAACGCGCACGGCACCGGCACCCGGCTGAACGACGCCGCGGAGTCGACCGCACTGCGCCGCGCACTGGGGGACGCTCTGGCGGGCATCCCGATCTCCTCCACCAAGTCCTACGTCGGGCATCTGCTCGGTGCCGCGGGCGCAGTCGAGGCGATCGCGACCCTGCAGGCGCTCCGGTACCGGACCGCACCGCCGACCCACGGACTCACCGAGCCGGACGAGGAGCTCGGCCCGCTCACGCACGTGCAGGCCGCGCTCGCGCTGAAACCGTCCGACAAGGGGTGCATCGGGCTCACGAACTCGATGGGCTTCGGCGGCCACAACGTCACCATCGTGATCGGGGCCTGAACGTGCAGATCACTCGACAGATCACTCGACCCGCCCACCGGGTGCCCGGCCGCGAAGCGACCGCCGCACCCTCGTGGCCGTCGTACACACCCGACAAGCTCGGCCTGAACACCACCACGACCGTCGACCGCAGGTACGCGCACAAGGAGTCCGGCGAAGACGTCTTCATCAACGACGTCGCACGCCACCCGGGCACCGGCATGCTCACCGCGGTCGGCACCCTGCCGAGGGCGCACCGCTATTTCAGTGACTCGGTGATCGACCGGTACGACGCGCTGCACCTCGCCGAGTTCATGCGGCAAGGCGTGGAAGTCATCGCGCACACCCTGCTCGGCGTTCCGCTGACCCACCAGTTCGTGCTGCGCACCGTGGACCTCCGGATCAGCGAACCGGCTGCGGCCGTCAGTGCCGAGCATGCGGTCATCGTCTTCTCCGAGGAACTGGTGCGCCGCAATGGATCCAGTGTTCCCTATGCCGCAGCGGGGCCGGTCCACTGCGTCGTGGACGGCCGGCCCCTCGCTCGGTGCGACGGCCTGGTCGGATTCCTGGCGCCGGAGACGTACAGCGCGATGAGGGGCGAGGACGGGCGCAGACGACCTGAGGCGCCCGTGGGCCGCGTCGTCCCTGAGCGGCCGCAGAGGGTCGGCAGGCGATTCCCGGAGAACGTCTTCATCGGCCAGGTCACCGGGCCTGTGCGTGAGGCGAGTTGCTTGCTGCTACCGCAGACGCCTCCCACATTCTTCGACCGCCCGCTCGACCACTATCCGGGCATGATGATCGCGGAGGGCGCCCGCCAGTTGGCCGTGCTCTCCTTCGCCGAGGCCACCGGTACTCCGGTCGACCGCGTCCACACGCAGGACACCGCGCTGGACTTCACCAGCTTCGCGGAGCTGGACACGCCGCCCGCGCTGCGGATCGTGTCGTGGGTCGCGTCCGAGACCGCGGGCGCCGGCGACGCGGGCGCCGAGATCACCGTCGTAGCACGTCAGGGTGCGCGGACCACATCGACGTGCACGTTCCGGATGTCCACCTGCACCGAGAACCCATCGGAAGGGAGGCTGCCATGAGCGTCGTCGTCTCCGGAGTGGGCGCGGCCCTGCCTGCCACGGCGGTCGAGAATGCTGCCTTCGCGGACCTGGGGGTCTCGGACGAGTGGATCCTCGACCGGACCGGCGTGCGCCGCCGGTACCACCTCCAGCCCGGTGAACGGCTCGCCGAACTCGCCGCCGCCGCGGCCACGCAAGCGCTCGACGACGCCGGCATCGGCGCTTCGGACGTGGACTTCGTCGTCGCGGCGACCAGCACGCCCGACCGGCTGTCACCCGGCCTCGCACCGGTTGTCGGCCACCTGATCGGCGCCGGGTCGCCCGGCGCGGTCGATGTCAACGGCGCCTGCACCGGGTTCCTCTACGCACTGGACTACGCCATCTCGCGGGTCAGCCACGGTTCGGCGGACCGCATCCTGGTCGTCGGCGCGGACGCCATGTCCCGCCTGACCGACCCGGCGGACCGCAACACCGCCGTACTGTTCGGCGACGGCGCCGGAGCCGTCCTGGTCGAGGCACAGCGCGGTGCCGTGTGCGACGTCTGCGTCCCGTTCCTGTCGTTCGGGTCCGCGGCCGAGTACGCCGACGCCCTGTACGTCGACCATGAGGACAGAGCCGTCCGCATGGACGGCGCCCAGGTCTATGCCTCCGCGGTCGAAGCCATGACCGACGAGGTCGAATCGGCCCTGGCCGCGCACGACATCACCCAGGACGACGTCGACCTGCTCGTCTGCCACCAGGCGAACAGCAGAATCCTCAAGGCGGTCGTCCGGCAACTGGGCTTCAGCCCCGAGCGCGCCGCCTCCTACGTCGATCAGTTCGGCAACACATCAGCGGCCTCGATTCCGCTTGCCCTTCGCCAAGCGCACGACGACGGCAGGCTCAAGCCGGGGCACACCGTCGTGCTCGGCGCTTTCGGTGCCGGATTCACCTGGGGCGCCGGCGTGATCGGGTGGAAGGCGTGCAGGCACGCGTGACCTGCACGGCCACTGTCTGACACCGGTTCTGCGGAACCGGCCCCTCACCCCCTGCACGCTCCTGGCCCCAGGCCCATCGATTTCCGTACAGACACGGGGGATCCGTGTTGCGTCCAACCTCATCGAGGAGTGGAGTGCAATGACCAGCTCGAATGCGGCCACCACCATGGTGTCGCCGCCGGCAAGTGAAGAAGACGCCGTGCTGCTGCGCGGCTACCGGAAAATGGTCATCGGCCGCCGATTCGATCAGCAGGCGACGAACCTGGCCAAGCAGGGCAGTCTCGCGGTCTACCCGTCGTCGCTGGGCCAGGAGGCCTGCCAGGTCGGCGCCGTGACGGCCTTACGGAACACCGACTGGCTGTTTCCCACCTACCGTGACTCGGTGGCCGTCGTCAGCCGCGGCGTCGGACCCGGAGAGGCGCTGACACTGTTGCGCGGCGACTGGCACTGCGGCTACGACCCCAGGGCCACCCGCACCGCGCCGCACTGCACGCCACTGGCGACACAGGCCGCCCACGCGGTCGGACTGACGATGGCCGCGCGGCTGAGCGGGGACGACGTGGTCGCGATGGTGCTGTGCGGCGACGGGGCCACCAGCGAGGGCGTCTTCCACGAGGCCGTGAACCTGGCGGCGGTGTACGACACGCCGGTGGTCTTCCTCGTGCAGAACAACCGCTACGCGATCTCAGTGCCCCTCGCCAAGCAGACCCGAGCCGAAACGCTGGCTGCGAAGGCCGCGGGCTACGGGATCACCGGCTTACAGATCGACGGCAACGACTTCGGCGCGGTCCACCGGGCCGTGGCGAACGCCGTCGACGCGGCCCGCGCGGGACGTGGACCGACCCTGATCGAAGCGCTCACCTACCGCATGGCACCGCACACCAACGCCGACGACCCCTCCCGCTACCGCGACCCCGCCGAGCCCCTGGCCTGGCGGGACAAGGATCCCGTCGCCCGCCTCGCCTCGACGCTGCGCGCCCACGACCTCCTCGACGACGCCGCGCAGCGCGCGATCGACGAGGAAGCCGCCGACTTCGCCGCACGGACCCGGCAGGAGGTCACCCGCTACGAGACGCCGACGCCCGCCGAGATGTTCGAGCACGTCTACGCCCGGCCGACGCCCCAACTGCTGGAGCAGGCACGGGAACTCGCCGAGAGGGGGATCGCATGACGACCGAGACGACAGCCCAGATCACCACCGCGCCGGCGACGGCACCGGCCGTCTCGATGGTCACCGCCATCAACTCCGCGCTGAGCGACGCGATGCGGGACGACGAGCGCGTGGTCGTCTTCGGCGAGGACGTCGGGCACCTGGGCGGAGTGTTCCGCGCGACCGACGGTCTGCTGGCCGAGTTCGGCGAGCACCGCTGCTTCGACACCCCGATCTGCGAAGCGGGCATCCTCGGCGCCGCGATCGGGATGTCGTTCTACGGCGCCCGGACCGTCGTGGAGATGCAGTTCGACGCGTTCGCCTACCCGGCCTTCGAGCAGATGGTCAGCCATCTGGCGAAGATGCGGAACCGGACCCGGGGCACCCTGCCGGCCCCGGTCGTCGTCCGCATCCCCTACGGCGGCGGCATCGGCGCCGTGGAACACCACAGCGACTCGTCCGAGGCGTACGCGGCGCACACACCGGGCCTGCATGTGCTCACACCCGCCACCGTCGCCGACGCCTACGGCATGCTGCGGCAGGCGATCGACGGCGCCGACCCCGCGCTGTTCTTCGAACCCAAGCGGCTGTACTGGGAGACCGCCCCCGTCGACCTCCCCGCCGAGGTCGAGCCCATCGGCCGGGCGGTCGTACGCCGTACCGGAACCGACGCCACGTTGATCACCTACGGGCCCGCGCTGCCGATCGCACTCGCGGCAGCCGACGCCGCGGCGGCGGACGGCTACGACCTATCCGTCGTGGACCTGCGCTCACTCGTGCCGTTCGACGAAGACACCGTGTGCGAGGCGGTGATGCGCACCGGCCGCGCGGTGATGGTGCACGAAGCCTCCGGCTTCGGCGGCTTCGGCGCCGAGGTGGCCGCCCGCGTGACCGAACGCTGCTTCGCTTACCTGGAGGCACCGGTGCGGCGCGTCACCGGCCTGGACATCCCCTACCCGCCTCCTCAACTGGAGCGGTTCTACCTGCCGACCGTCGCCAGGGTCCTGGACGCCGTCGCGGCCACCTTCAAGGATGCGTGAGCGCCCCGATGACGACACCTGACACGGCAGGGACGGCGAGCGAGGACACGACCGAGTGCGTGTTCGTCCTGCCCGACCTCGGCGAGGGCCTGGTCTCAGCGGAGATCATGGAGTGGCTGGTCGCGGTCGGTGACGTGGTCGAGATCGACCAGCCGGTGGTGGTGGTCGAGACGGTCAAATCGACCGTGGAACTGCCCTCGCCGTACCGGGGACGCATCACCGTGCTGCATGCCGACGTCACCAGGACGGTGCCAGTGGGCGCACCCCTGGTGTCCGTGATCGGGCCACGGGGCCAGCAGCCGCCCGCGGGCGGCACCACCCACCTCGTCGGTCAGACCCCGCCACCGGCGGCCGGGGCGGCCGAGCACCCGGCCCGCAGGCTGCCCGCGAAGGGGCAGCAGCGTGGGCGCGTCACGGCGGCTCCCGTCGTACGGCGGCTCGCCCGCGAGCTGGGCGTGGAGCTCAGGGACCTCACGGGCACCGGCGACGGCGGTGCGATCACGAAGGACGACGTCCGTGCCGCCGCGGCCACCGCAGGTCAGGAGGATGCGAGTTGAGCACGAACCAGGCCTTCACCACGCACCAGGCCGTGGTGTGCCATGACTGAAGGGCCGGCCGTGCGCCGTGACTCGTTCGGCGACGTGGTCGTGCTGACCATGAACAGGCCGGAGCGTCACAATGTCCTCGACGTCGAGATGACCGACGCGCTGGTGAGCGAGACGTCCGCGCTCGCCCGGGACGACAAGGTCGGCGCGGTGATCATCACCGGTGCGGGCCCGCACTTCTCGCTCGGCGGCCCGCTCGACGAGTTCGACGCAGTGCTCGGCGGTGCCGACGACGCGGTCCGCGCACACTGGCTGCGCCGCACCGAAGTGCTGGCGACGCTCGTGGAGAACCTGTACACGATGCCCTGCCCGGTGATCGCCGCCGTGCACGGCCAGGCCGCGGGCGCCGGATTCTCCCTGGCCCTGGCCTGCGACGTGCGCGTCGCCTCCGACCGGGCCAAGTTCAACTTCGGCTACGGCGCGCTCGGTTCGTCGACCGACGGAGGGATGAGCTGGCTGCTGCCCAGGGTGCTGAGCCCCGCAAAGGCCCTGGAACTGCTCCTGGAACAGCCCGTCATCCGTGCGGCCCGGGCGCACGCCCAGGGGCTCGTCACCACGGTGGTACCGGCCGCGGACCTGCACGAGCACGCTCTTGAGCTCGCCACGGGCCTCACCCGCAGCGCCCGCCATTCCGTGACAGCGGCCAAACGACTGGTGCATGACTCCGCCTTCGCGACGCTCACCGAGCACATGAGGAACGAACACCGCGTGTTCGCCGAAGGAATGCTCACCGACGACATGCGCCATGCGCTGGCAGCCCGCCGCCACGGCGAACTGCCCACCTTCGGGAGCGCGCGATAACCCGACCCCCGGCGCCGTTGACGCGCCGGCACATCTGACCCGCCGGCAGCACCGCGGGAAACGAATCCCAAACAGAAAGGGCGCTGCGCATGTCGCACCACCTTGAGAACGCCCCCGTCGTGACCGACAAGGACGCCGCGGTCGTCGGGGAAATGCTGGCCGCCGCGAGGCGGCAGGACTGGGACCGGGTGGCCGAACTGCTCGACCCCGAAGTGGTCTGGTCCCTGCCCGGAAACTCGCGCATCTCCGGCGACGCCGTAGGGCCGAAGGCGGTGGTCGAGCGGGCCCAGGCCATCGACGCCGCACAGCTCACCACGGACCCGCAGCACCTGCACATCGGCAGCCGCAGCATCGTCGCGACCATCCACAACACGGCCGACAAGCCCCTCCCGCTCGACGAATGGCTGGCACTGGTCTTCACGGTCAGGTCCGGGCGCATCACCACCATCGACACCCACCTGACCGACGTCCCGATGCTCGAGCGGTTCTACGCCGCCACAGCCTGAGACAGCCGAACTCGCCGCAGTGCAAGGAAAAACGCACACCCCGACAAGAGGAAACCGAGTGGACGTCAAAGAACTCATGGACACCCTGCTGATGGCCTGGCAGACGCACGACGACGAGCAGCGCCGCGCCTTGGCGGAAAAGGTCTTCGCACCGTCCGCCGTCCACCGAGTCGCGGGGGAGAATCTCAAGTTCACCGGGCGCGACGAGATCGTGGCGAACATGGCCCAGGTGAACCGGGACCAGATCCAGGGGGCCGGCGTCGCCTTCAACTACGGGAAAACCGTGGAGAACGACAACGGCATCTACCAGGAGTGGACCATCACTGCCCCCGACGGCAACATCCTCCGCTCCGGCCGGGACTTCTACGTCCGCGACGACGAGGGGCGGATCACCGCCTTCTACATGTACGGCGGCGTGTGATCCATGAGCCCCGCCGCGGCGCGCCTGCGGCGGGGCTCCCCCCACGCGCGGCGCAGTGCCGTGTCGAGATTCCTACGACTCCAGCAGCGTGAGAGGTGACACCGGGCGTGACGCACGTCAATGTCGTGGAAGACCTACAAGAGTGGCGGCTCGACGAGGATGTCGCCCTGTCGTTCGACCGCACGATCGATCGCCGCCGAGTGCACCGGGCAGCGGTATCCGAGGTGTTCATCACCGACGTCCGCGCACTGGGAGACGGCCGCGTGGCCCTTGCCGCACAACTCCCGGCCTACCACGCGTACTACAACGACCACGAGCCGGCGATGACGGTGGACCCCCTGCTCATCATGGAGATCTGCAGGCAGGCGGGGTCCGCGACGGCCCATGAACTGGGCGTCGACGCGAACGTCGTCGCGATCCCCGAGGAATGGCATCTGCACGTCGCCGAGCCGGCCGCGTGGCCCGGCGACCAGCCCGTCACCGATCTGCGCATCGCCGGCGAGTTCCCCTTCACCCGCGTGCGCCGCGGCCGCCCGCGCGCCGGGATCTGCAAACAGCGCGTCTTCGCCGGCGGCCGGCAGGTCGCGACCCTCCAGGCCAAGGGCCGATTCCTGGACCACGCGGAACAGGACATGCTGCGCACCGCGCAGCGCGGCACCCCACCGCCGTGGACATCCGACCTGGTCTACCGGCCGGAGCCCGGGCTGGCCCAGCCGCACACCGTGGGCCGGCGCGACCCCCTGAACGTGGTCCTCGCCGACCTGGCGCACGACGCGGGCGAGATATCGGCACGGGTCGCGCTGCCACTGGCCAATCGCGCGCTCTTCGACCACCCCTACGACCACGTCACGATGTCCGTACTCACCGAGGCCGCCCGGCAGTTGATCACGTCGGCCGTGAACACCCCCGGACACGCCCTGCGCGGCCGACACCTCACCGGGCTCGCCGGACGGTTCGCCCAGTTCGTGGAGTTGGACGCGCCAGTCACGGTCCGTGCCGCGCTGCCCGCGTCCCAGACCGAGACCGGCGCATGCGAGATCCTTGTCGCCATCGAACAAGGGGGGCAAAGGATCGCCGAGATCGGCGTGACCCTGACCCGCGGTGTGGAGGAATCATGAGCGCATACCCGGTCAAGACGGTGTGGACCGACTTCGGCGGCGTCCTCACCCCTCCCATCGAGGAAAGTCTCGCCAAGTTCTGCGCGGACAACGGCCTCACCCCGCAGGAGTTCCTGAGCGCGGTACGGACCGTCAGCGCCCGATTCGGCACCTCGGACCTCCTTGAGCCACTCGACACGCCGATGATCGACGAACCGGCATGGCTGCACCTGGTCTCCGAAGCGCTCGGCAGGCCGGTCGGAGTGAGCAGCTTCGGCGAAGCCTGGTTCGACGGCCGGCCGGCCAACCACGAGTGGGTCCAGACGCTGCGCACGCTACGCCGGCGCGGTGTCGGGGTGAACCTGATGTCGAACATGGTCCCGAGCTGGGACGAGCGGTGGCGCCGCATGGTCGACGTCGACGAACTGTTCGATCACGTCGTCCTCTCCTTCGAAGTGGGATGCCGCAAACCGGGTGCCGAGATATTCGAGCTGGCGGCGAGCCGGGCAGGGGTACCGCCCGAAGCCTGCGTGCTGATCGACGACACGGAGAAGAACTGCGCGGGCGCACAGGCCGCGGGCTGGCACGCCATCCACTTCACCGACGCGCGATCGGCCGCCGGACAACTGGCGCGACTGACCGGCGAGCAGCCGAAGTGAGCGGCACGTGACATCGAGCCCACCCCTGACCCGAAGAGCTGAGGAAAGCGAGCAGGAAGTGGTCGATCCGCACGTCGGCTGTGCCTTCGTGACCGGCGGTTCCCGAGGCATCGGCGCGGCCGTCGCACGCGCACTCGCCGCCGCCGGGCGTCCGGTTGCGGTCGGATTCCTCCGCAATCGCCAAGCCGCCAAGTCGGTCGTGTCCGACATCGAGGGCGCGGGCGGCACGGCGATCGAAGTGGCCTGCGATCTACGTGATCCCGACGCGCTCGACCGGACTTTCGGGACGCTGGAAGAACGCTTCGGGCGGGTGGCCGTCCTGGTGAACAACGCCGGTATCCGCGCCGACGGCCTGCTGCTCGCCATGGACGAAGACGAATGGCGCCAGGTGCTCGACGTCAACCTGACAGCCGCCTACCATGCCTCGGCGCGCGCCCTGGGACCGATGGTGCGGGCCCGGCACGGCCGCATCATCAACGTCACCTCGATCCTCGCCCAGCAGGCCCTGCCCGGCGCCGCTAACTACGCCGCGGCGAAGTCGGGCCTCGCCGGCCTGACCCGGGCCCTGGGCGTCGAGATGGCACCCAAGGGAATCACGGTGAACGCGGTCGCTCCCGGGCTCATTCGCACGGACCTCACGCGTGAAGTAGGGCATTTCGAGGATTCGGCCCGCACGCAGGTACCCATGAGACGACCTGGACGCGTCGAGGAGGTCGCGGCCTGCGTCCGCTTCCTGGCCAGCGACGACGCGTCCTATGTCACCGGACAGACCCTGACGGTGGACGGCGGCATCGCGGCGTCGGCGTTCAGCATTACGTGACGCGCAGGCAGGCGGCGCGAGTTCCCTCGGGGGCTCCCACGCGACGGCCCCTCGCCGTCCGGGACACCGCCGCTCGGCTCCACCGCACGCGGGCCCCGTCGCCGGCGCGCCGAACGGCCACACCACGCACCACGCACCTCGAAAAGCGGTGCAGCAGGCCGTGGCGACGCACCGCTCCCGGCACCGGCACCGGCAGCGGCTTCCACACGCGGCTGCCGGAACCCGGGGCTCGCCGCCGGACGCCCACCGTCGTGCCTGACACCCAGCCGCAGAACGGTGCGGCCGACACGGCTCCCTGGGGCCGGCCGGGTCAGACCGGCCCCAGGGAGCCGCAGTCGAAGTACCTCAGCAGCGACTCCGCGCTCGCGGAGCGGGACGGCGGGTGGAAGGCGAGGGCGCGCATGGCCGCCGCGACCTGGGCCTGCTCGCTTCCACAGATGAACGGCATGCCCCCGAGCAGCTCCAGGGCGCGCGACGCGATGTCCGGCAGGGCGTTCTGGACGGTGTAGCGGGCCACCAGGACGCGGGCCATCGCATCCTCGTCGCCGGGAGCGGGGTCCGTCGCCCGGGCGACGCTCTCGAGGAGCGCGACGGCGGCCTCCATGTCGACGGTGAGGGTGGCCCGTTCCGCCGCGGTGCCGCGCTGGTGGTCGAGGACCTGCTCCACGAGCCACATGGCGCCACCCGCGTAGCCGGCCGAGATCAGCATCTGAAACCAGACGAACCCGGTCGACCGCAGGCCGTCGAGGAGGGTGGATCCGTCGGCACCCGCCCGCACCATGAGGCCGCTGGGAACGAACACCTCGGCCAACCGCACCTCGTCGCTCTCCGCGCCTCCAAGCAGGGCGTTGACCCAGAACGGGTGCACGCTCAACCCGGGCGCGTCGGCGGCCACCAGAGCGAGCGCCGGCTCGGGCCCGGACCCCTTGCCACCACGGATGTCGACGCTCGTGACGAGCAGGTTCATCGAACGCGACAGACTGCACGGCTTCGTGGCGCCGGACAGCAGAAACCCACCCTCCACGGGACGTGCGACCACGGCGGGCTCGCCAATGTCCTGGGCGCTGCGGCCCTCGGCCCAGCCCGAGGCCAGCACCAACTGTTCGGGCACGATCCGGTGCAGCAGCGCACTCTGTTCGTCGGTGAGCCGACCCCCTTTGGCCGCGAGCGAGGAGAGCATCGCGACGGCGAAGTGGTGCATGGAGACCGCTGCGATCAGCGAGGGCGACACCGAGCCGAGCGCCAGCTGGACCCGGAGCGCGTCCAGCGGGTCGGCCTCGTGGCCCCCGTACCTCCCGGGTATCAGCAGGCCGACTCCGCCATGCATGCGAAACAGGTCAACGGCCGGGCTGCCAGGCCGCTCGCGTTCGAGGTAGGGGCTCTGCTCGAGTTCCTTGAGCAGCCAGGGGTGAATGCGCTCGCACACGGAGCGGGCGGTGTCGAGTGAACGCACGGAAAACCTCCGGAAAGGACGTGCGGAGCCGGCCTCACCTGCCGAACACCGCTTCGTACAAGCTGACGTCGCGGCTCACTCCCCAGACGCAGGAGGTCTTGAGCATCGGAGAGTCGGCCTCGCCGGAGACACGGCACATCCTGGAGCAGATCTTCAGCCCATCCATCAACGTCGTTGACGCTCGGCGTGCGCACCGCCGGAACCTGCGCGGCGGACCAAGCCATTGCCGCGCCAGCCGTGCAGACACGAGAGGCCGTTCGGCGGAGAGGGCAGGATTCGAACCTGCGTGGACCCCGAAAGATCCGACCTCGAGACGCGCTCGCTGGTCCCCGATCAACCACTCCGGGCACCTCTCCTCGTTTCCGGCCCCGGGGTGATGCCCCGCTGCCTTCACGCGGAAAAGACTGACAGGCAGCGCTGACGCGCCGCTGACGGAGCGCTGACGGCAGCGCTTCTACGCAGGAGGCACAGTGATGCTCGCGCGCCCTGCCGAACTGATCGCCTACGGACCGCGGCCCGGCCAGGCCACGGGCCGAACTGCGGTCCGATGCCCCGTTCAACGCCCACCTGACCTCGGTCCCGCGTTCGCGGTCCCAGGGCCGGCCCGGCTCAACTGGATGTCACCCGTCGATGTCGGGAACACCGGCCTCTCCCAAGGAGGCGGGTCGTCGGCCCACTCCAGCGCGCAGTGCTGGAGCCGGGCATCGACTCCGCCGGCGGCTTCGCCCCCTGAGCCGACCCAACGCCCGAAGCACTCCACACTTCCGCGACGGGAACGGCTGTCACCGAGGCGGATGCGGTGGCTCAGGCCAAGCGGTCGGGGCATCTGGTGGAGATCACCTCGCTGCGCTCGGAAAGCGGTGAAGTCTTCGCGGGACCGGACGGCAAACTGGAGTCCCGCGAACACCTCCGCCCGGTGAGGGTGCGCGTGGATGGCGTGTGGAAGGCCATCGATACCGATCTGGCCAGGACAGGCGATGGCATGGTGGCACCGAAAGCCACCACGATCGGCCTTGAGTTCTCCGGCGGCGGCGACGCCCCGATGGTGAGGATGACGAAGGCTGGACGAGCACTGGCCATGTCCTGGCCCGGGAGGCTGCCCGCCCCGCAACTCGAGGGCGACACGGCGACCTATCCCGAGGTGTTGCCCGGTGTCGACCTGAGGCTGGGAGCGCAGCAGGACGGCTTCACTCAGCTGCTGGTGGTGAAGTCGGCGCAGGCCGCGTCCAGCAAGGAACTGACCGAGCTGAGGCTTGAGTTGGACGCCGACGGCATGGACGTCAAGGAAACCAGCGACGGCGGGCTGCAGGCATTGGACAAGGGCGTGAAGTCCTGGCACATCTTCCGCAGAGCTCGCTGCAGTCCCAACCGGATGACCGCCATCGCCGCCGCCGTCCTCACCCTGGAGAGGCAACGCTGAAAGAGCTCAGTAAGAGGTACCACTGGCTGGAGCCTGCGGTCCGTGCAGGGTCTGGGTGATGTCCCTACGCCAGGGAATCGCGGTGTCCCGGCCGTGACACAGAAGACTTAGGTGCACAGGGAAGGGATACTTTCGCTCCGGCGCTAGGTCGATATACACGGTGGCTGTTCCACCGGCGGCGAGCGGCCCTGTCGAGACGGCGTCACCGCCGCTGACCTCGTCGCCGTACTGATTGTTTCGGTGAATTTTGCGAGCGATGGCGAGGTTGCGTAGGTAGATACCGTCCGCCCGGACGATCGCCTCCAGCAAGGCGGGTCCTGCCGTCTGCCGCAGGGCGATGGCAGCACAGCGCGTGTCGTTGGGTGCTGTTGGCCTGCCTCCCGGGCGGCTGCGCATCAGGACATCAGCGGGATGAGGACCATACGTGACGGACTCCACTTCGAACTGCGGACCGCTCGCCTCATGCCGGTCTTCCTCCTGTGCCTTCCACTGCTCCTTCGTCAATTTCAGCTGCTCTTTGGCGCTGCGAGCCTGCGAACCTGAAATGACCGCCGCCGCGATGCTGATGCCCGCACCCGTGATAGCGACGATCGTCTCTGCGTCCAACTCCGTTGATCTCCGCTCACCGACCGGTCAGGCTTCGAAGCCTGAGTATGCCGACGTGTATTGTGCGCTAGCTGCAGCCTCCCGGGGAACTCCAGGGGATGAAGCTGCACAACTCCTAGACGTCACTGATCAGGCGCTGGTCGTCGCGGACGAAGTCGACGGATGCGCGTCATGCCGCGCATCGGCAGCGGAACGACCAGTCGGCCGCCCATCTTGAGCCGGTGCACCCACGAGGGATATCGGTTGTCTGTACGGTGGCCAGGGCGCCGGCGCGGTCGAGCGGTGCGAAATCCACAGCGCCGCTGAAGCCGCACGACGACGTTGCGGTGCCCGGTCGTCTGCGAGAAGCCCCTGGCCCACGCTGTGACGGTCGGATCGACGTCCCATGGTGACCACCCGTGTCTGGCGAGCGCTGGCGCTGGTGGTGTCCGGGGTGTGGGGGGGAGTGAGGTCGTGTTCGGACGTCCCGCTACAGGGTCTGCACGGCCGCAACCTGCCATTTTGCGAAGCCGGTCTTGTGTAGTTCCAGTACGACGTCGTGCGCGCCGTTGATGGTGGTGGGTAGCAAGCACAGACGCTCGAAGGATTCGATACCGGCGTTGGCGAGCAAAGCCGCTGTGTCGGACGGGAAGGAGTAGCTGCCTCCATAGCAGGTGACGGGGGCACCGTACGCGTCTGAGTGGGTGCGTAACTGCTGGGCTGTCAAGTCCGCGACGCCGGGCGCGGCCAGGGCAGAGGCGGCTTCGACGTCGTCCTGTTTAAGGGCAGTGAGGAAGCGGTGGACGGTCGGTCGTTCCGTGGTCCCGTTCGGCGAGGTTGGGTTGATCTTCCGTCCGTTCCAGCGGAGGTCGACTTGGTAGTCGAGGCTAGGAAATGCGGCCGGGTCGTCGTCCTGCTGGGTGGACCATCGAGCGGTCACGGCACCGTGGTGGTAGCGCAGCGTTTGGACGCTTGCGTTCTCCCCGCTCTCGACGCCGCGCAAATGCAGGTTGCGCAGGTCGACGGAGCCCAGCAGGGCGGGGCCTTTGGTGTAGAAGGCGATGACGTCGGGCCAAGGCACGCCGCCCGCGTCGCATGTGATGACGGCTGCGGCGTCTTGCTGCCGGTCGCCGTCCAAGTCACCCATAGCAAGCAGGTCCGGTTGGGACGTGGGCCGGTCGATCCAGCCGAGTTGCACCCTGCCGTGAGTGCTGGGGATACCGGGAAGCTGGCCATGGACCAGCCGGCCGGCGGGGTGCCCGCAGGCGGGTGGGACGGGAGCTGTGAGCAGGCTCTGGGCGGTGATCGGTGGTCCGGCCAAACCGTCGGCTCCGCCTTGTGAGGGGCGGCCGCTTGTGGTCGTTCCACCGGCCTGGCGCTGGGGATCCGTGTGCTCGGAGGAGCAACCTGCGGCCAGGGTGCTCACGAGCACGGCGGACAGCAGTGTGGTCATCGCACGCGAGGGGGTCACGACGTGTCTCCTAGCTCATGGCTCCCCTGCTTCGGCGCCCAGCGTAAAGCGGTGGGCGCGGCCGGGAGTGTGACGCGCTTGTGGTCGATTTCCACTCGGGCGGCGCCGACCGTGGTGGTTGCCGGATTGCCGCCTTGGTCGAGGGTGCAAGCCATGTCGCCGGAGATCGTGGCTAGTTGACCGTGTGGTCCGCGCTGGGCGGATATGACGTGCTGGGCGACGGCGCTGATCCGCCCGTTTGGGGACAGTTCGAAAAGGGTGGAGGGCAGCTTCACGGGACTGTGGATCGCGGCGTCCTGGGCAGGGGGGCGGCAGACGGGCCCGGTGTCGAAGCCCACCACATCCAGTGTGCCGTCGGCGCCGTAGACCAGGTCGCGTAGACGCCACAAGGTGCGGGGGCCGCCCGGCAGCGGTCGGCGTAGCGGCGCCTGGTCTTTCTTGGCGACCGTGTAGAGGGCCGAGGGCGGTCCGATGCCGCAGACGTCGGTGTGGTCGCCGCGTTCAGCGGCCAATCGCTCACCCCGTGCGTCGGCGGCGTACGTGCTGTAGGCCGACATCGACGTGGTGGCCGGCAGCCGGGTGAAGGGGCGGGCCAGGCCGTCGATTCCGGTGCGGTCGATGGTGATGGGCGAGGTGGAGTCCTCGTAGTGAGCCAGCAAAAAACCGCGGGCGAACGGGACGGGGGTGGCCGCTCCGGTGGTGATGAGCGACTGGCTGACACTGCCATTGAGGGGGTACCGCGTCAGATGCCCATCACTTCCCGCCGCGACCACTCCCTTGCCGTCGACCACGAGGGCGTCCGGCGCCAAGTCCACTGGCCAGGCGTTGCTCTGCGGCTTCGCCCCGGTCAGGCGCACTTCGACGATCTGGGTGCCGCGGTCGGCGGTCACCACCCAGGCGATCTTCCGGCCGTCCGCCGACCAGGTTAGCGCCGACAATCGCGGTGCCGTCTCGCTCTGCGGCGGAGGAGGACCGATACGTCGTGCTCGGCCGGTGTCCGCAGACCACAGATACACCCTGGAGCCGGCCACGACGGCAAGAGTGTCGTGGGAGGAGCCGGAGTCGCCCGATGCCCCGCCGGTGAACCGGCACCCCGCCGCCAGGAGCACGAGGACGATGGCCAGCACCACCGTGGCGGTCGGGTACCGGGCGGGCGCTGCGGCCACAGCGTAGCGACGAGCGCGCAGGGCAGCCGGGCCCCCGATGAGGGCTGATGGCCGCCCGGCCGTCTCCGACGGTCGCGTGACTGCGCCGGACTGCTCCGCGATCACGTGGCGGACCCGCCGAGGGCCTCCCGCACTGCGTTCCGCGTGGCGGGGTCGGCAGCCTCGGCGAGCGTCTCCCATGCCTGAAGCGTGCGCAGCCCAGTGGAGCGGGCCACAGAGGCTGCGACGACGGCGGAGTCCGTCCCGGCGAGGTAAGCGACAGCAGGCAGCGGCTCGGCCTGCCACGGCGCGTAGGGGTCCAGGTCGGGCAGATGCGCGATCGCCGTGACGCGGTCGGCCAGCTCGACGATAGGTAGCAGGTGCACGGACTCGTCGCCGGATACGGTGGTGAAGCGCAGGACGAGGACGCGTGGCGGCCGCGCAGGACCGGTGGAGGTGGCCTCCACCTCGTAGCCGGCGCCGCCGGGCAGTGCGCTGACGGCCAGGGCCAGTTCGTCGTCCGGGAGGAAGATCTGCCGGTCGGCGCCGCCGGCGGCTTGGGCGGCGGTCGGCCGTGCCAGGTGTGGCAGGGTGAGAGCGGTGCCGCGGGTACTCGTGCGGGGGCGCCCTAGCAGTCGCAGCTTCCAGGGCAGAGCTGGGACCCCGGCCAGCGAGGCACAGCCGAAGGCGTCAAAGCGGGTCACCGCGTGCAGGGCGGGGCTCAGACGGAGGTGCAGCGTGGCTTGGTCGAGAGCGTCGGAGGGCTCAGGGTCGCAGTTGACCGACAGTTCGATGCGATAGGTGCCGTCACCTTCCTCGACGGCGACAGCAACCAGATCGAGGTCCTCGGCGTCGATCTCCTGGTCGGGCGCCTCCGGGGCGAAGCCGGCTGCATCGAGGCGTTCCAGCGCCGCGGCCAGACGCGTCTGAGCGCGCTCGCGGGCTCGCTGCTGTGTCCGCCCCTCTTCGTGATCGACGGCGCCGAGGAGAACGTCAGCCAGCTCGGCGGTGGAGCGGCGGCGCGCAGCGCCCTGGTCGTCTTGTCCGTCAGCCATCCGCCTCACCCTTTCCGCACTGTCCTGGCCAGCCTGTGCGCAGCGTCGACAGAGCGCGGCGCAGTCTTTGCCGGCAGCGGTTCTCGAACCGGGTCTGCTCTGCGACCGGAAGGTCGGCGTATGCCTCGCGGCGGTAGTCAGCGTACGCGTGATAGAGCCGCGCGAAGTCGTGCCGCTCGCCGTTTCGCAGCAGAGTCTCGACAAGGAAGCGCTCGTCGGCGGTGAGCCCGAGGGCCGCCATGTCACGTCGCAGGTCCGCCCATTGGACTTCCTCCGGCAAGGGCAGTTCCTCCACGGCGCCGGGCACGGGCAGCACGCTGGGGTCGTGAGGGTCGGAAGAGGGTGCCTCCTTGTGCGTCTGAGTGAGGAGCCGCCGGATTGCCCCGGAGGCCGCGGCCATGATGGTCGCGTTGATGTTCCGCACCGCCCCCGCGGACCACTGGCTCCATAGCCACTCGCGTTCGCACTGGATGTCTTCCAATATCAGGGCCAGCACGTCGTCACCGTCGTAGGGGCTGCGGTTACGCAGCTGGCGGTCCCCACGCTTTCGGATGCGCTCCGCGCGCTCAAGGACCAACTCGGCCAGTTCAAGCTGGCGTTGACCCCCCGCATCGGTCATGTGGCAACTCTTCCACACATCGCGGCCACCTCGTGTACGTTCTGTCCAAAACGGCCAGGAGCAGGGCGGCAGGCGGCTGTAGGCCAGGGTGAGCGAGAGGTCCGACCGAGGTGATGATGCGGATACGACTCGGGCGCAAGACTGGCCGGAAGGCTCCTGCTCCGGCCCGCAGCGCCGGGTCGGGCGCATCTGCTGCGGCCGCCTTAGGCGTACTCAGTGAATGGGCGCGCGAGGACCGTGCCAGCCGTTCGGGGTCCGCCATGGCCGCAGCGGTGCGCGCAGAGGCGCTGGCCGGGGGCGAGAAGAGTAATGCGGAGCGCTTTCGACGACTGGTAGGTGCAGACGGCGTCTGGTGGCGGGCGTGCGCCGAAGCGGCGGCGCAGCGTCCGGGATGGCTCGTCTCCGCCCGGCGCTGGCTGGAGGAGGGGGAGACGCGGTCGGCGGCACCGGACACGGCCGATGACGACCTGCGGTACGCCGCCGAGCTGCTCACCGAGAACGCGGGCGGTTTGGAACTGTCCTCCCACCGACGGCCCGAGGACGCGACTGCCGTGCTGGATCGCACACGGGCGGCCAGCGCGGGCAGCGCTCATCTGCGGTCGGCAGCCAGGGCGATGGCTGCGACCGCGCTCGCGGTCTCCGAGCGGGCCGACCTCATGCCCGACGACGCCCTTGCGGGCCTTTTGGGCGAGGCGGCGGAGCACTGGAAAGGGGCGCATGTGTGGCCCCAGCCGACCACGGACAGTGCCCTCGCTCTTCCCGCCCCGCCCCCGGCCGCCCCGGACCGGCTGCGACGCGCCTGGGAACTGCTACGGGGCACGGGGGCGGAGGGCCGGCAGGTGTGCGCGGCGGCCGCACAGATGTCCCTGCCCGGCTCCGCGGTGGGCCGCAGCGAGCGGATCGACATCCTGGTCGCTGTTCCGGCGGGCACCCCCGAACCATCGGGACAACAGCGCTGGCAGGGCATGGTGGGCGCGCTGACCGTCACCGTGCTGCCCCAAGGGCCGCCCGGGCTGTACCCGGACCTCACGCGCATGGGCTTCTTCCTCGGCGACGAGCACTTCAGCGCCTCGCTGCGCAGCGCCTGGCGGTACGCGACCGGCGGCGAGGCGGCGCGGACGGCCGAGCAGTGCGTCCTGTGGCGTATCGACCTGCCCGAGCAAGCCCACCTGCGCGTCGACGGCCCTTCCTTCGGTGCCGCCCTCGCCCTGGTCCTGACCGAGCTGCTCGGCCCTCCCGGGCCGTGGTACCGCAGGCTGCCGCGTCCGCTGACGTCCTACCTGCGGCTGCGCCCGCGCACCGCGGTGACCGGCTCCGTCGACGCACAGGGGGGAATCGGCCGGATCGGCCACCTCGACGTCAAACTTGCGGCGGCCGGCGAGGTCAAAGTCCGCGTGGTCGCGCCCCAGGCCAACCGCCGCGCCGAACTCGCCGCCGCAGACGACGTCCGCTGGGTCAGCACCGTCCACGAGGCGCGGCGGCACGTGCGTGAGCTGGACCGGCACCGCAGGAACATCACCGCCATCGTGCTGGCACTGCTCCTGATCGGCTCGGGAATCTACGCCGGAGTGCAGCACTCCGCCGACGAGCAGGCCCTGCGCACCCGGCGCGCCGCGGTCGCCGACCGGCTGATCGATGCCGCACGACAGAACCTCACCACCAACCCAGACCTGGCCACCCGTCTCATCCTGGAAGCAGACGCGCAGCACAGCACGCCCGCCGTGCAGGAGGCCCTGCTGGGCGACCTTGCTGCCAACGGCCAGCTCGCACACGTGCTGCGCGGCCACTCCAACGCGGTGACAGCCTCCGCCATCACCACGGTCCACGGCACCACGTACGGGGTGACCGGAGACTTCAACGGCGACTTACGGGTGTGGAACCTGGCCACCGGTACCTCCGCCTCCGTCGTGAGCAGAGGGCACCGGCACGTGACCGGTCTGCTGGTCAACCCGCTGCTTCCCGATCACCTGATCTCCGCGGGTTCGGAGGGAGAAATCACCTTCTGGACCCTCACCGCAGCCGGCCACCTGGTCCTCAGCGGCGGCTGCTGCCAGGGCAAGCTCAACGCCTCGACGGTTCTCGGAGAGGCAGTGAGCCCCGACGGCACGACCCTCGCCGTGATCCAAGAGAACGGCACCTTGACCCTCGTCCGCACGGCCACCGGGGAGGTCATCAGCACTACCAAGCCGCTCGCCCAGCTCGGTGACGCACCGACGGCGGCCGCCCGAGAAGCGGAAACCCTCACCGCCGTGACCTTCGGCACGAACGCGCACACCGTCTATCTCGGCACCAGCAGCGACACGACGTTCGCCGATGAGCAGGGCCCCGGTCACGTCTACCGGATCGCCGTCCCCGCCCACGGAAGTCCCACAGCGAACGCGCTGGCCACCGGGCAGCACGGAGGCATCTCCGCCCTGCGACTGCTGAAGAACACGCTGAACGACAACGAACAGTTACTCATCGGGACCGCACAGGGACTGCAGGCCTACGACATCACCGCCCGAAAAGACGTGACCGACTTCCCCGTCGCGGGCGTCGACAGCACAGTCGAGGACATCGGAGTCGGCCCCCAGCACGTCGCGGTGAGCACCGTGTCAGGGTCCTACGTCCTCGACGCGCTCAACCTGACCCGAAAGGGCGGCGTCCGGGCAGGCGTCCGGGCCATCGCCCTCGATCCGCGGGAGACCTATCTCCTGACCGCCACCGCCTCCGGCGAGCTGTACGAGTGGAACCAGCAAAGCCGCCCGCTGGCCGAGGGCTTGGAGCCGACAGAGGTGGCCTGGAGCCTGGCCTACGCGCCCGACCGCAGTCTGCTCGTCATGGCCGCCGGGGGCTCACTGCGGCGCTACCCGGATCCCCGACGCCTTCGGGACGACGGCGTCAGCGGGTCGTCCACCTACCAGACCATCGCGTATCCGCAGGCGTTGCGGCCGCAGTCCCTGGTCGTCGCCCGACACGGCGGTCATACTTATGCCGCGATCGGCGACTGGAGCAACGGAACCCACAGCGTGCTGATCATGGATGTCGACTCCGGCAAGACGGTGGCGACACCCGCCCTGGACCGGGCCACCCGGCAATGCGAAGGCGTGCGCGGAATAGCTTTCACCCCAGACGGCTCGCGCCTCGTCGTGGGCTGCTGGAACGACAGCACCCTGTCGATGTGGAGCACCGGCACCTGGCAGCGACTGCGCTCCACGAAGCTCGCCGACCAGCACATCCAAACCCTCGGCGTCTCACCGGACGGCACCACGATCGTCGCGGGCACCGCACCGACCCACCCGGACTCCGAGGGAGACCCCGCCTCAGTGTGGTTCCTCTCGGCCACCACCCTGGCGCCCAAAGCACCACCGGCGGTCACTCACCCCGGAGGAGTGACCGCGCTGGCTATCAGCGACGACCGCGCGTACACCGGCGGGTTCGACGGGCACCTGCGCGCGTGGAAGTTGAACGGAAAGCCGGTCCGGAACAGGACCATCGCGGCAAAGGTGTTCGCCGTGACCGCCACCAAAGACCCAGACCTGCTGGCCGCCTCCACCACCAACGGGATCGGCTTCTACGACGCCGCCACCCTCGAGCAGACCGGACCGTCGATCCCGCTGACGGACCCCAAGGCATTCCTGTCCGCCCTCGCGGTCAGCCCCGATACCCGACTCCTCACCGCCACGGCCGGAGCAGACCAGGACCCTCCAGTGACGTCCATGCAGCAATACCGGCTCGGCCGCGACCAATGGACCGACGAGGCCTGCGCCATCAGCGGCGGCGACCTGAGCGACGCCGAGTGGGCGCGGTACGGAGACCCGGGACTCGACAGGCAGCCCCTGTGCACCGGCCACGACCGGGCCTCCTCCCCGGCCCGGCCGTCGCCTTCCCCGACCGACTCCGGCGTGACGGGAACCAGGAAGGCGGCTCTGGTCCCGGCCAGCGGGCCGACCCGAACGCAGCATCACGCAGACTGCAGAGACTTCGGCGCGGCCGCACACCACACCTGCCACACCTTCGACGGCGGCCGCTACGCCTGGGTCAGCACACGTTCCGGCGGCCGGCAGACGCTGACCATCTACCGGTCGGAGAGAACAAACTGGCGAGCGGTGCTGCATACGCCCTCGGACACCCGACCGGAACGGGTGCAGATCTGGGCAGCCACCACAGCGCCGAGAGAGAAGGCCGTCGCCATACTCGTGCACTACCAAGGCAACCACGATGCCACCGCCCTGTCCGTCGTGGAGGACGGAAGAGTGCGCTACAGCATCACGGGCTCTGCCACGGTGGTCAGACCCGAACGCGGGGCGCTGCACCTGTGGAACCCCGGCTACATCTCCACGGACGCCTTGTGCTGTCCGACGGGCGAGGTCTCCACACTGATCGGCAGGGCGAGCGACGGCTCGTGGATGACACGCGATCAGCAAGCCGTGCCTCGCACTCAAGCACCTCCCTCTTCCGCTCCCACGCTGTAAAGGCAGCAGGCTTTCCAAGCCGCACCGCTTCCTGTGATGCAGCTCACTCCCCCTCCATCGTCACAGAGGACTCCTGATTCGCTCCACCCCTCCTTGACAGCCCGTCACCGGCCCCTGCAGGAGGAGAAAAACATGACCGGCGTACCCGACATGATCACGACGGCACAGTCCACCGTGGAAGCGGCAGGGGTCTCCGTCGAGCTCACCCCGCCATGGATGGTGGCCTTTATGACGCTGCCCCTGATGTTCGTACTGCTCAGCAGGGCCCTGCCGCGAGACCAGGGGCCGGACACGCGGCCCGCCGAGACCGACGAGAACGCGACGGCCATGCTGCGGCTGACCAGCATCATCGCCGTCTTCACGATCGCCATCTTCGTGGCCACCATCATCCTGCCCCTGCTGTGACGGCCGCCGATTCGCCGCCCCAGGCTGAAACCCTCGGGCGGCGAAGCCGCGGCGGCAGCACATCGGCGGCCCTGACTGACGTTGGGCCACGACAGCACTGCTAATGACCCGACCGCCACAAGTTCCTCGAGATCCGCCGCAACATAGTGCGGCATGCTCGACGATCCGGAAGGGGTGGAGCGGGCGTTCGAGAACGCTGGGCGGCCCTCGGGGGTTGCGAGTGAGGCGTGCGTGGTGGAGTGGGTGCAGCGGGCTACAGACCATCGCACGGGCGACTGTTGAGCGCGGGCGCGGAGGCCCCGGATACGACGCTTCTTGGAGGGTCTGCCAGTTCTTCCGCTTCCCTGGGAGGACTGACGAAGACGACGCCGGGGGCTTCGCGAGCAACTCGGTTGATGTTCATCTTCGTTCGGCGCGGACCCGGCGTACGCCGAGATGTCCGCCCTGACCGCACCCACCTTGTCCCACCATGGCGCCGTCCTTGCAGTTCCGCGTAGAACAGGGCCACATGAGGCGCCCAATTTCACCGAGGTCTGCCCCGGCCCCTGATCCGGAACCGGAGATAACCGCAGATCAACTGGATCAGGCGAGCACTGATCGACTCAAACGGAACCCAGCCGTGGCGAGCGGGCCACGACAACCAATTGCGCGCAGCGAGACCACCGTTGTGGTGACAGTCACTGGTGAGTGGCCGCGAAGGGGGCAAAATAGCGCATGATGGAACTTCGTAAGCTTACCGCTCTGTCTTAAAATAGCATAATTTACGATCAGTTGACGGTTACTTTCCACGTACTTGATCATCTCCCGCGCAGCGGGGGGACATCCAGGGGGTGGAGAGTGGCGGTGCGCAATCCAGGACTCATAGGCAGAGCGATCACGGCTTTCGCGCTCGCGGCTTCGCTTTCGGCGGTTGCCAGCGGCACGAACGTGGCCATGGCCGGAGCCGACGTCTGCGAGCTTGGCGAGGGAGAGCTGACCATCGGCGACCTGCCTGCTGGCTCCTCTGTCATCTCGTGCGATGCCGTCGGGCGGGTCGTGACGTATGACGGTACGGGTGTGACGGTGCCTGAACCTGGTACGGCTGTGAGTATCGACATGCTGACCGCGGACGGCGACACGCACGGGTTCACGCTTCAGGTCGGGACCGACGGCAAGGTTTCCTACAACCTTGGCGACGCCAGCACGGACACCTCCACGGCCGGCTCCGACAGGTTTGATCCTTTGGCGAACACCGCCGACCCAGCGGCCGATGTGCCGGCGGAGGGCGATGCGGTTGCCGACCCCTCCGACGCCTCCGAGGGTGCTGAGGTGGCCGATATAGATGCTCTCAGCGCACCTGGGGCTTGCAGCGATGGTGCGTACAAGACGAACGATCTGAAGGAGTACGGTACTTACAATTGGTACATCGGTGATGACCCGATGCCCGGGGGGCTGTCCCGGACTGACGCCAAGTGGGCGTTCTATGACGCCATCGACAACATCACTGATAGCTACAACAACTGCGGATACGGCGACTCGGTCGGCGCGAAGACGAACTTCCTGTCCGAGACTGGCCGCGAGGCGAGCGTCAGCAAGACGGGCCGCTGCACCGGCAACGACGGGATAAGTGTTTGGGACGCGGGAGACATCAAGGACAGCGCCGTCGCGACCACCTGTACGTACTCATGGTCCATGCCCGGTGTCAAGAACGACCTGCGTGAAGCTGACGTCCGTTTCAACACGCACGATTACGACTTCACCAACAAGCCGACCGGCAGTTGCTCGAACAAGTACGACATCCGTTCCGTTGGTATTCATGAAGCCGGCCACGTCTTCGGGCTGGGCCACGTCGGTGACGGACACGAAAACCTCACGATGTTCACGAACTCGTTCGTCTGCACGACGAAGGCCAGGACGCTCGGCAAGGGTGACGTCCTCGCTCTTCGCAGCGTTTACTAAGGAGACCGTTGATGAACTTGGCCGGGCGATCCGTGAGAGTGCTGCTGATGGCGGCCGTGGTGGCGTCGGCAGCCGGCTGCACATCCGGCAGCAGCACGTCGGATGAGACGGCGTCGTGCGCCTACCAGGTCACTTACAAGGGGCGGACGTACCGAGACGTCGCGAACGTGGAGTTCGCGGTCGGAGGCAAGCTCGGCACTGCCACCAAGCCGCCTTGCGACGACACCGGCGGCCAGGACGAAGACCGGGAGCCGGCAACGACGAAGACCGCCTATGCGGTGAACGGCGTTTCCCCCGAGGTGGCCATCGCCGTCGGGGACACACCCGACGACGCGACGTTTGTCGCCGTCTACTCGGGCAACAAGCTCCCGCCCGAGGTGAAGAAACTGATCAACGGCTCATGACGCAGAGTGCGGGGCACCGCCGTGCAAGTACTGGCGGTGCCCCACGCCAATCCGGGTCCGTGCGTGCCGGGTTTCGACGTGCCAACCGGTCAGCTCACCATGTCCAGCCCCGGGACCGATCCTCTCGACGGGCCGAGCCTGACTGTTCCCGCTGGATTGCTACGTGCTCGGGTCTCTTACCTCCCGGCCGGACCACCACCGGTCGGCACTGGTGGAGGTCCCGGCGACCACTTCCTGTATCAGGTGGATCTCTGGCCCTCCGATCGGACGTACGGACTCGTCATCGTCAAGCAAGGGCCGGAAATCTGGGCAGGGTAGGCCACAGGGCCACGTCGTTCAGATGATGTGTACTGGTTGATCACATGATGCCGAGGGTGATCAGTGGACGGTTGGCGTCGCGGGTGTGGTGGCGGAGTCCAGCGGCGATGTTCGTCTGGTTGGCGAGTCGGAGAGCGCCGATGGCCAGGTTGCGCAGGGATGCCATGGCACGTGGAGCGGTGCCGGTGCGTACGCGGGAGGCGTCCTCGGCGTACGTGGTGTCCCTGACGTGGTGGATCTTGTTCTCGATGCCCCAGTGGCCGCGGACGCGGCGGGCGATCTCGGTTGCGTCGGGCCCGCGTACCCCGTCGGTCACCGTCATCGTGGCGCCGACGGGGTACGCCCGTCACCCGCGAGCGGAACGACTTCAGCGGATTCGGTGCTTCCGCCAGAAGGGGCCGAGGTCCCTGTGCGTCATCGACTGTGCGGCCTTCTTGAAGTCGACGGTGGTGGAGACGCCGTACCAGTGGTCGTGGGCGTACTTCTTGATGAGGCGCCCCATGGTGCCGGCCCCGAGGACGTGCTCCAGGTCGGCCAGGACGCAGGGGCCGATCCCGTACACGACCTGGAAGTACTCGCCACGGTGTGTAGACCAGTAGGCCATCGAGTTGGTGAGCGCGGCGGTGGCGCTCGGCCAGGAGTCGTCCGGCGAGCACTCGAACCCGTCCCAGCGGTAGTAGCGCGCGTTGGCGTACTGAGCGAAACTCTCGTCCAGCCAGGGTGAGTTGTACTCGTCGTTGCCCACGACGCCGTACCACCACTGGTGGGCGATCTCATGGACGGTGGCGCCGCCCTCCTCCTCGGTGCCGAGGATGACCAGGCCGGGGTACTCCATGCCGCCGGCGAACCCGGGGGTCATCACGAGGTCTATCTCGCCGTACGGATAGCGGCCGAACTCCCTGCCGAACCGGTCGATGGCGGCGACGCCGTCCTTGCGGTTGAGGCGGACACCGGCGGCGGGCGTGTTCGGCGACCAGTACGACTTCACGCGCACGCCGTCGGGCGAGGTCTGGGTCGCGGTGCGGAACGGACCCGCTGCCCATGCGAAGTCCCGCACCCGCTTGGCGACGCTGTGGGTGACCGTACGCCCGGTACCGCCGGGGCGGGTCCATGTGCTGCCGGTCGCCGGGACCTTGAGGGCGGACGGGTGGTCGAGGCGCACCCGGAAGTCGCCCGCCAGGGTGTAGAAGCTCTCGCCGTACGACACATACGGATCGAGGTGCCACCCCCTCGCGTCGTGCACGGCGAGGACCGGCAGCGCGTTGCCCAGGAAGCGGAACGCGCCTTCGCGGCCGAAGCGGTTGTTGCGTGCGGGCACGGTGAGGGCCACGTCGAAGGAGACGGCCGTCCGCTCACCGCGTGCGAGCGGCCTCGGCAGAGCGATGCGCAGCGCCGTGCACTTCACGCCGGGGCGGCCCGGAGTGCCGCCGCGCACGTGGGAGACGCGGACGGGAGACGGTCTTCCGGATGTCCCGCAGCCGTCCTCGCCATTGCCCCACAGGCGTATGTACACCTCACGCAGGGGCCGGCTGGAGGCGTTGCGGAAGGACACCGTCTGCCGGCCCGCCCAGTGGGAGCCGTCGGCGTCGGCGCGCAACTTCACGTCGTAGCTGGGGCGGTCAGGCGTCGCGGGTTCGGCCGCTCTTACCGCGGCGCCGGGCGCCGGGCCGGACGGCGTGCCGGCCTCGGCCACGGTGGAGCCTGCTGTCGCGAGCAGCGCGAGCAGGGCGACCAGCAGACGGCGACCGGTTCTTGAGGAGCCCGTGAGCGACGAAGGCAACGAAGGCATGGCAGACGACATGCCAGCGGATCTTGTCACAGGGTTCCCCACGGCCGACACAGGCCCGCGCGAAGAGGGGAGATCGGCTCCGCTTGGGCGGCGAAAATGCCAGAGTACGCAGGGGCCCTCAGCTACTCCTCACCTGCCGGCTGAGTGCCAGGTTGTGCAGGCGGGCGATGCCCCTCATTGCGTGATGGACGCCGTCGCCCTTCAACCGGCAGTCTCGGAGGATCTTCCAGGTTTTCATGCGGGCGAAGGCATGCTCGACACGGGCGCGGACCTGGCGGTGGGAAGCGTTGTGCTCCTCCTTCCAAACCGGCAGTTCGCTCTGCCCGCGCTCGCGGCGGTGCGGGATGATCAGGCCGGTGCCCCGGTAACCGCTGTCTCACTTCACTGCGACATGGTCCCCTGGCGAAGTCGACGGCGCGGTGGTGGTGTTGCCGTAGTACACCCAGCGCCACGTGCCCGTCTTGGATGCCTTCACGGTCGTCCTGAGATCACCCGAGCTGTTCGCGTATACCTTTTTCACCGTGCTGTAGGAGGTGGCGTCACTGGGCTTGAACTGCAGGCTCACCAGGCGGCCTTCGTAGGAGGCGTACTTCTTGGTCTCCCAGTTGGCCCGCGTGACCTTGCCGGTCACGGTGATGGTCCTGCCCTTGGATACCGGCTCGGGTGAGGCGTTCACGGTCAGGCGGGAACTGCGCTTGACGTAGACCGTGAGGTCCTCATCATCAGTGTCACCGCCGCCGCCCTGGAAGGACACCTCGGCCGCGACCTTCCAGGCTCCGGCCTCGCTGTTGTGCATGTCCCACACGCTCGGGTCGAAGTACATCGTCTCGTTGAAGTCGCAGACGCCCGGGCTCACCTTGGTGCAGTCGCTCGTCTCGATGGCGTGCCACAGTCGATCACCCGTGTTGCCGCGGTAAAGGAACACCGCCGGCCACTGCCACTTGTGGGTGGTCGCCATCCGGAAGGAGCTCGGCACTGCGACCTCCTTCGACGCCCCGATCACGAGGGGCTTGCCGCCGTTCACGTGGACGCGGGTGAACGAGACCCCTCCCTCAGCCGCTCCGGCCGGGATCGTGGCCACGCCCGTGAATGCCGCCGCCGCCCCACCGGCCACGACAGCTCTCCAGAGCTTCTTCCCCACCTGATCTCCTATCTCTGTACCGAAGGCGCCGGGGGCTCATCCTCCGGCGCCTTTCAGACAGCCGGGATCCACGCTGGGTTGTGCACCTGTGGATCACGATCGGGCGTCAGACGATCTTCGCCTCGCACGAGGTGAGGCACCCGGCACCGGAGGGGTGCGATTCACGCGGCGAGGTCGCGCATGGCGGCGAGCTTCTGCTCGGCGGCGGCGAGGCTGGCCTCGATCGCGGTGACCTCGCCGAGCCATCCCTGGTTCCTCGCGAAGTCCCCTATCCTCACGAGGCAGTTGGTATGAACAGTTCATTCAGGGGGCGCGGAGCCGTATGGCCGACGAGATCAAGTACGAATACAAGACTGTGCAGACTGTTCGCGGCACCGACGGCTTGGTGATCTCGAAGATGCAGAAGGACGGCTGGGAGCTCGTGGAACAAGCCCAGGGCATGTTGCGCTCCACCCTCGACTTCCGCCGGCCGAAGAAGCCCCTGCCGCGGCTCTTGATCGGCACCGCGGTGGGCGGCCTCGTGATCCTGGCCATCGTTATCGGCGTAGCCGCACGGCGGTGCGCGCCCGGAGTTGTTTCAGGCGGTTTCGGATGCGGGTCCGCGCCATGACCACAGCCCGCGGCACCGCGCATGGACGCCCGAGGAGAGCACCAGATCTTTAGGGAGCTGCGGGCCATGGCCTCGGACCGGATCACCGTTCACCCACCGCCTCGACAACGTGAGGATGGCCGACCGAGTGATCGTCCTCGACCAGGGAACCGTGCGGGAGCAAGGCTCCTTCGACGAACTCGTCGCGACCGAGGGGGGTTTGCTCGGCGAGCTGTACGCCCTCTCCCAGGAAACGGTGGTTACTGCGAGTGCAGAGCGCTCCGCCACGTCGACTCCGACCACGCCAAGCGGATCTGGGACGCGGCTGAACGCGTCGGCATGACCAGGGCCCTGCGTGATCTCCCCAAGGAACTGGAGACGCTGCTCGCCCGGTCGGTGTGGGGCGGCCACGAGCTGTCCGGAGGGCCTTGACTACCGGATCTCCGTCGAGATCGGGTCGAGGAAGAAGAGGCACTGCTTCGCGTTCGTCCCGACCGACGGCAAGGTCCTGTGGGACGGCACCGACCTGGCCGGCGCCGACGCGGCCGACTCGCATGGCGGGGCGGCCTGGGATGACCTGGACGCACGCGTCCGGCCCTGACCGGACGCCGCCGCCCGCTGAACCTCCCGTCACCCGACGCACCTGGACCGATCGGCCCGACCTGCGCGCCGAGTGCCTCCAGGGTGCCCTGCCCGCCGCGGTCATGGCCATCTACGACCTCAGCGCCATCCCATGCGCCGAGCAGCTGCGCTGGCGCGCCCAGCGCTGCCCGCGCGGCCCGTACCAGGGCGCATGCGAAAAGGGCCGCCCCCAACCCGCCCCCAACCCACCCTTCCTGCCGCCCATCTCACTTCTGCGTCAGCCGCTGCCGAAGGCCTGCCGTCCCGGCCAACGGCCTACAGCCCTGTGAAGGGCGGAAGAGTAGTGCGTAACCCCTGCGCAGGCCATGACGCTACTCGTCAGCCGGGTACAGTCCGCGTTCGCGGCCGCTGGACGCTTGCTCGGGCGTGCCTGCACTCACCCTGGGGGGCGGCCCTGGGCAGGGTGAGCTCAAGGGCGCGGGAGGGCGTCATGGTCGGTCTGCCTCGTGTGCCCTGCCGGTGAGGCCTGAGCGTCGGGTGCGGACGGGAAGGCCCGGACTTCGCGACAAAGTACAAGGGCAAGACGGTCGCCTTCCGCAGGCACCTCGACTCACTCCCACCCGCTCAAGCTCTGCCCGACCATCCAGACCTGGGCGACCCCTTGGATGTCGCCTATGGAGTGCTCCACGCCGGCACGGCTCGCCGTGCCCTGACTGCGGTCCTCGCCGGCGATCGACTGCCGCAGGACTGGATGGAGGAGATCACCGCCCCAGGAGCAGAGGACGAGGACGAGCAGCACGCCTACATCAAACTTCTCACCGCCATCGGCGACTACCGGCCGACTTCCAACGCGAGCGAGCCGCGGCCGTTATGCACCCCGGCGCCGCCTCGGCTCGATCGTGCACATGGCGCCCCACGGCGACTACGACACCCGCTACGACTTCCTCCTGGGCCCAGGCGACAAGGGGCCGAACACGGGGATCGGCCCGGCCTTCAAGTACGAGGGCGACCGGCGTAGCCCGGTCAGCTCGGGAGGCGGCGGGGGAGCGTTGCGGGCGGGACAGACGGCGGCGTGCGGCAGACGGCACCAGCTGCTGCCGTCTCCACCCGGGTAGGCGACACCGGAGCTGACATGCCAGCGGCACGCGGCAGGTACCTGGGCGGCGGGAAGTTCGTGCGGATGAAGGCGGACGGGCCGCTGAGCGCCGCGGTGGTACCACTCGATTCGGTTGCCGCAGTGGCGGCATCGGTCGCCACCGCCCCAGGTCCGTGGAACGAGTTGGAGCAGGCGCGATGGCTGCGTAGAGCCCCTGAGAACGTAGCCAACGAGACCGCCGCTGAACTGCTCGACGTCATTCTGCTCGGCCAAGCACCAGCCCGCCCCGATCGAAGGCATGCCGCGGACTGGGTACTTCGAGCCGGCTCCTCCCGCGCAGTAGGCGCGATCGGAGCGCTGCCCCAACTGGCCAGCGTGTACCTCACAGCACACACGAACCCGGAATCCAGCAGTGGCCTGGTCGAAGTCGACCAGATGGCGCGCGCCTGCGGTATCCAGCCCGCGGAACTACCAGCCACGCTTGTCCGACTGGCGGCAACAGGGCTGCTGGGGGCATGGCAGGCTTGCCCGGACTCGGGAGATCTGCAGTGGACCCTCGCACGCGGCACGAGGTGAGGACCACGCCCGTAGCCATTCGGCCCGAGCGAGCACTCGGCGAAGGACAGCAACGACCCCACGCCGCTACCCGAACCGATCGCTGACGCCGAAGCCCGTCTGGCCTACGTAGCAGTCACGCGAACACGCCAGAGGCTGGATCTGGGAGGCCTGTCCTGGATCCACGAGACAGCTACCTGACGACTCCCAACCGCCAGCACCGGAAACCCTGGATCATCACTGCCGACTTCGAGGAGGCACGAGTGCAGCGGGCGGGGCCGAAAGACGTGTCACCGCCGATGGCTCATCGTCATCCCTTCGCCTGAGCTTGCTGTTCATGGCCATGCACGGTGATCACCGGCGTCGGCAGCGAACGGGGCATCGATGGATCTGCGGCATCAGACGGAGAACTTCGTCAACGCGTCATGGTCGATGGTGGGGCTGCGGGATCTGGTCTACGACATGGTGGGCCTGCTGTTCACGGAACTGAGTGCTCATGGCGGTATGGCGGGTGACGGTGCGGCCGGTAGAGCCTTTGCCGAGGTGTACACCGCAGCCGTGAAGGCGGTCTTCGACCAGTCAGGCTTTGCCCACCAGGTGATGGCAAGCGGCGCGGGAGCCCTGCTCAACGCATCGGAGGAACTCCTCAAGCGTGACGACAAAGTCGCAGCCAAGCTGTTGGAACAGAGCCCGTTCACACCCGGGGTCGGTGATCAGCCGGCCGGCCCGGACTGCACTCCGCGCGCCAGCCACAACGCCGAGGACTTGCCTAACGTCGTCGGCAAGACCAGCGGCATCGATCAATACCTCTTCAACGAGCGATTCCTCGGCCAGCCGGACAAGCTGCGGACCGTCGCCAAAACCTGGCGCAGCGCGGCCAAGATTCTCCACGACGCCTACTGGGACTCTCGCGACGCATGGAAGACAGCCACCCTCGATCAGGCGGGCCACGCCGCTGACGCGGTCGAGGGCTTCTTCGAGAAGTTCGTCGGCAAGACACCACCACCCGGCGAAGTGGGTAATCACGACACTCTCCTGGCGAACCTCCCCACAGCCTGCACGATGCTCGCCAACGCCTGCGACGCCTACGCCGACCACGTCGAAACCGCCAAGCAACGCCTTCCTCTGGAGAACAGCGGACTCGAGGGCGACTTCCTATGGCCCTGGCAACAGCCACAGTTCGGAGGCGACGGCCACGACGGCGGCCTGCATGACCTCATAGCCGGCGACACACGCATCACCTCGCTCGGCAACATCCCTCACGCACTGGACAGCTCCCAGTCCCGGGTGAAGATGCCCCAACCGGACAACGGCGGCTTCCTTCCCAACCTCCCGCCGTTCCTCGGCCCCCTGATCCGTGTCCCGACGCTCGTACCGGCCGCTTACCGTCCCCTGCCTCACAGCACGCCGCACATTCAGCCGGTCCCTCCGGCGATGCCTCCCGACCCGCGGTTCCCCCAGCTCACGCCCAGCCAGGGCCAGAACTTCCAGACGTGGCTCGACTCTCTGGGCAAAGGGGATATCTCCGGCGGCAAGCCGGCCGAGCAGGCCTACCAGAGACGCGTGTCGGGCTTCCCGGAGTTCGAGGTACCAATCCCAGCAGGAATCAGTCCGTCCAACACGCTCATGGTGGACGGATTCCGCAACCTCGACGGGATGGCGGTCGAGGCAAAATACGTCAACAAGCCGAACCAACGGTGCTACCGCTCGCTGGAGGACCTCCGCAAGAACCACGCGACCGGCGACAGAGATTTCCTCTACAAGGGCGACCGCTTGGAACTCCGCAAGTACGCGGCAGCGCTCAACGACCCACGCAACAAGGAGATGCGCGGTGTCGAGACGGTCACCAACAACCAAGACGCCGTCCAGTACTGGCGCATCATGATGGCGGCCTACGGCGTCAAAGGCCACGCCCGTTACGTCCCCTGACCAGCCCAATCCCAGGAAGTACCGCTATGGAACCGGAAGAGATCGCGGAACTGCGCACCACGTTCGTCTTCACCCCACCGCGTGGGCAAAGCTGGGGGCTAACCTTCGAGGGATTCGAAGCCCGGCTGCGTGAGCGGAATCCGGATACGTTCATCCGAATCGATGACGAGGAAGACGGCCCGGTCCGCGGATCATCGATGATCTTCGGGATCACTTTCGACGACGAGACCCTGGAAGGCTTTGCCAGCCTCCAACCCGAGGGCGTGGCCATCCGGGAGTGCAACGCCCACATGGCAGCCCGGGTCGCCCTCTGGCTTCGGAACAACGTGGCACCGGCCGACGTACCCGTCATGTTCAACACAGACTGGGGAATCGAGGAAGGTCTGGAACCCACCCTCGTCCCCGACGCCACTCGCCCACGGATCGTGACGGCACTCGTGCAGCACGTCGAGGAGACCGGCGGCCTCGACTGATATCGCCTCGACGGTTACCTGCACGACGAACAGGCCCCTGTACTGCAGGGCGTTCACCACACCCGGCTGGCCTAGTCATCGCTACTCACCTTCAAAGCGTGGTGTCGTAGGGGCTGACGCCTCATGAACCCTGCGATATGCCGACCGCATGAGGTATGCGCAAGGGGGCCGGACTGACCGACGAACGGCGACCTTCCGCGAAAAGTTGAGGATGGAGGCGGCCGAGCGCTTCAGGCAGGGCGACGAGAACACGGTCATCGCGCACGACCTGCGGGTCAGCGTCTGGTCGGTTCAGCGGTGGCGCAGGGCCTGGTCGCAGAACGGGCTTAGGGCCCTGGCATCCAAGGGCCCGGCATCGCTGCCGCTGCTCAGTGACGAACTGTTCGCCGTGCTCGAGCGGGAGCTGGCCAAGGGCCGGTGGCACACGGCTGGCCGGACCAGACCTGGACCCTGTCGCGGATCAAGACGCTGATCGGGCGACGGTTCCACTAGAGCTACACCGTGCAAGGGGTGGCCGCCCTGCTCAAGCGGCACGGCTGGAGCTGCTAGGGTGCGTTTCAGAAGTGGATCTTGATGTGTCAAGATCCACTTCGTGGGGAGGCACGATCTGACGAATGCGCAGTGGGCGAAGCTGGAGCCGCTGCTACCGGTCGGGAAGAAGCCCGGACGACCACCGGTGCACACGAAGCGGCAGTTGATAGACGGCATACGCTGGCGCACCCGCGCTGGTACTCCCTGGCGGGACGTGCCCGAGCGGTATGGCCCGTGGCAGACCATCTACGGTCTGTTCCGGCGTGGGCACCGCGACGGTACCTGGCACCGCATCTTCGAGCAGCTGCAGGCCCGGGCCGACGCCCAGGGGCTGATCACCTGGGACGTCTCGGTGGACTCGACCATCGCCCGCGCCCACCAGCATGCGGCGGGTGCCCGCAAAAAGGGGCTCTGCAGGTCGAGCCGCCAGGGGGTGTCTTCACCGAGCCTGACGACCACGGGCTCGGACGCTCCCGGGGCGGGCTGACCACCAAGCTCCACCTGGCGGTCGAGCAGGGCCAGAAGCCGATGTCGCTGGTGATCACGGCCGGACAGCGCGGTGACTCCCCGCAGTTCCAGGTGGTCCTGGGACGTATCCGGGTGCCCAGGCTCGGGTTGGGCCGCCCGCGCACCCGGCCCGACAAGGTTCGCGCCGACAGGGCGTACGGCTCCCGCGCGAGCCGCGGCTATCTGCGCAAGCGGGGCATCCGCTGCACGATCCCGGAGAAGCGCGACCAGATCGCCAACCGCAAGAAGCGAGGTTCCCACGGGGGCCGGCCGCCGAAGTTTGACCCGGCCGACTACAAGGAGCGCCACGCGGTGGAGTGCGGGATCAATCGCCTCAAGAGGCACCGAGCCGTGGCCACAAGGTACGACAAGTTGGCGGTCCGCTACGAGGCGACCGTGCTGGTCGCAGCCATCAACGAATGGCTATGACCAGCACATTTGAAACGCACCCTAGGGATCTTCCGCGGCGGGAGTGGCCGGTTCGGGGGGCTAGGACCAGCATCCATGCACGATGCCCCGACCACCCTTCAAGATCTTTGAGACGGCTCGTCCACTGGCACGCCGTCCGTATCAGCGCCCGTTGGCCTCCTTGAGTTCGGCCACGGTGCGCATCCACCTCTCCCCGAAGCCGACGGCCCCCGTGTCGTCGCCGGGCATGCTGAAGATGTCCGGGTTCTCGGCGAACTGGGCCATGAGGATCTGGTACAGCCCGTCGAAGAGCGGCTCGAAGAAGACCGCCAGGGACTCGGCGAATGGGGGAGGGGTCGATGGCGATGACGTGGTCCAGGAACGGGAACATGCCCCACTCGTCGATCCGCTCCCGCAGCGCGGCCTGCGCGGGGGTGTCCGCGGCAGGAGCAGTCCGTGCAGCACGTACAGCGCGTAAAACATACGCATCCCGACCAGCACCTCTCGTGCGCGCAGCAGCTTCTCGTCAGTCGCCCGCTGCACCTGGGCCACGATGTCCGCGTTCTGCTGGAGCAGTCCCCAGTCCACCTCGGACCCCTCGCCGCGCTCCGCGGCACCCAGCATCTGCGTCCAGTCCTCGGCCGTCAGCCCGAACATGCTGAAGGCGGCGAACGCCTCGGCCAGCGCGTCCGCCCCGACCTCCTGCGCGCCCAGGCCGATCGCGGCGGCCACGTGCACCATGCTCCTGCCATCCGGCCCCCGGCCTCGACCGGCACGTCCCCGCCGGCTTCGAGCGCCGCACGCACCAGCGCGAGGTTGGGCCCGCCCGCGATACGGCCCCATGAGCCGCCCGGCCGCCGCGTACAGCGCGTCCTGCCCTTCCTCGCCGGCCGCGCTGCGCGCGAACTCCACCAGCCTCTGCGACGCCGAACGTTGCAGCGCCCACGCCAGGGCCTCGCGCACGGCGGCCTCCGGCGGCTCCGGCACCGTGACCGTTCCCGGCGCCGCCCACGGCGTCCCGGCCTCGGTGAACCACGCCAGCACGGCCAGCCGCCGGTCCCGCCCCTGCCGAAGATGCCGGGCCAGCGCCGCCGCACTCTCCACCACCAGCGGATCGACCGCGTCGACGACCGATCCCCGGCCCCGCCCGAGCCCAAGGGTGAAGGCAGCACTTGGCGGACCGCCCACGGGGTTCCGCAGCAGCCGGGGAAGGACTGGCACGCCGAGCTGATGGAGCGCTGGAGAGCGATGCACTGACGACGCACCAGTGCCCCGCGTCAGCCTGGCGTAGGACACGGCGCACGGCCCCCTATCCAGCGGGCCGGCCACCGTCAGTCAGGGACGCCGAAAGCGGGTTGGTGTGGGTCAGCCCTCGGGGAGGAGCGGAACGGCCAGTAGCAGGATCGGTCAGCTGCCAGTGAGCTGGTTCGGAACGCGGCCGGAGGCGCGGAGTTCCTGCAGGTCGGGGATGTGGTTGTAGAGGGTGCCGGGGCTGACGTCGATGAGCTTGACGATCGAGGTGATCGAGTTCTCGGGAGCGGGCAGCATGTCGCGGGCGGCAACGGATGATCTCGGGGGTGGCGACGGTGGGCCTCCCGCCGACGCGGCCTCGGGCGCGTGGGGCATCCAAGCCCTCGCGGGTACCGGAGACGATCAGCTCGCGGATGAACTCGGCGAGCGCGGCGAAGACGTGGAAGACAAGCCGGCCGCCGGGGGTGGTGGTGTCCAGGCGCTCGTGCAGCGAGCAGAACCCGATCTCGCGGCGGCGCAGTTCAGCCGACCATATTCACCAAGTCCTTGTGGGAGCGGGCGTAACGGTCGAGCGCGGGGACCGCCAGGGTGTCGCCGGCGGCGAGGAAGGCGTGGCAGGCCCTGAGCTCGGGCCGGAGGTCGTCCTTGCCGGACTTCTTGTCGGCGAAGATGCGCCGGCACCCGGCCGCGGTGAGGGCATCGATCTGGCGGTCGAGCTTCTGCCCGCCGGTGGACACCCGGGCGTAGCCGATGAGGATCTCGGTGCGTTGGGCGGGTTCGGCGACCAGGAGATCGAAGGTGTCAGCCACCGGGTTTTCCGGATCCGAACTTGGAGTGCACACAGATTTCTTGCCATAACTGGTTTGTGATGCAAAGCTGACTGGGTGACAGACGCTTCGATGCCCTCGCAAGGCACGCCTCACGAAGTCCTCGCCGGTCTCGGTGAATTGACCCGCAAGGTCCGAGCCGCTCAGCGCGGCACCTGGTTTCCTCTCCTGCTGCTCGGCGCGCTCACGCTGGGCGGCATCCTGGTCAACCGCTTCACCTTCCACGTCGAGACCGTTCCCTGCCCGGCAACCGCCCCCGCCGCAGGCATGGGCTGCACCGTGGGGGTGAAGCAGGGTTCGCCGTACTACTGGGACCTCGGGCTCGCCCTCGCCTACGTCGCGACGGCGTTCTTCTATATCCGCCGCTCCCGCGACCGGGGTGTCGGCACCCCGGTCCGGCCGTACATTCTCACCGGGGTAGCCCTGCTTGGCCTGGTGGCCGCCACCACGTTCTGGGCCACCCGTCACGGGCTCCCGCAGCCCGGCGACCCGATCGACTTCTGGGGCCTGCACCTCGACCCCACTTCCGAGGCGACGGGGTTCGTCGGAATGCTCGTCGGCAACGTCACGGCCGTCGGACTGCCACTGCTCGTACTGTCCTGGGTGGAGCGCAGCCGTGCCCTGCTGCTGCTCGCCCTGGCGTACCTGGCCCTCTTCCTGGTGCCGTTCCTTACCCGCTTCCAGCTCTTCCAGTTCATCCCCGTCACCTCCCCCTGGTCCGCCGCGCCCCGCCTTGGCCTCCAGGCCTTGCTCCTCCTGCTCGGCGCCCTCGGCTTCGGCCTGGCCGAGCGATCCCGTCGGCGCGACGTCTCATGACCTCCGAGCGCGATCAGCATCCCGTCAACGGCCTGAACGACGTGGTCCACCAGCGCGTCCGTCTCGGCATCCTCACCGTGGCCCACCAGGCACGCCGGGTCGAGTTCGGCTTCCTGCGCACGGCACTCGGCCTCACCGCCGGAAATCTCAGCCAGCATCTCACCGTCCTGGAGAAGGCCGGACTGGTCGAGATCGAGAAGGGCTACGAGGGCAAGCGCGCCCGCACCTGGCTCTCCCTCACCCCCGCGGGCGAGCGCGCGCTGCGCGACGAAGTCACCCAGCTCAAGCGACTCATCCAGCAGATCGAGACACCGGCCAAGAACCCCGGGGAGGACATGTGACCACCACACCGGCCAGCCCGAGAACGGACCTGACGCGCCGGCGCATGCTCACAGCCGCTCTGGTGACGGGGGTCGGGGCCGCCGTGCCGATCAGCGCAGCGCGCCAGGCGTGGGCGGCTTCGACCGCCCCCGGTCCGTCGCAGCTCACGCTGCCCAGGCCCACCGGGCCGCACCCGGTGGGCACGGTGCCGCTTCACCTCGTCGACACCTCGCGTCCGGACCCTGTGGCCGGCCCGGGGCATCACCGCGAGTTAATGGCCAGCGTCTGGTACCCCGCTTGCAAGACGAAGGACCTGCCGCGTGCTCCCTGGATGACCCAGGGTGCGCTGCGGGCGCTTCTGGCGGACGTCGGCTTCCCCCTCGATCCCGCCCTCGGCCCACTCACCGCCGCACACGTCGGCGCACCCGTGCACCAAACGGGCCATCGCCTGCCCGTCCTCGTGTACTCGCACGGCGCGGGCAGCCATCGCGGCGACCACACCATCATGGTCCAGGAACTCGCCAGCCACGGCTACGCCGTGGTCACCGTCGACCACACGTACGACGCGTTCAGCGAGTTCCCCGACGGCCGACTCACCGTTCCGGCAGAGGTCCCGCCGTTCCTGGGGCCCCGGGACTTCGCCACGGACCTCCGGTTCGTGCTCGACGTCGTCGAGGGCCTCGCCGGCGGGCACAACCCCGACGTCGACGGCAGGCCACTGCCCCAGGGCCTGCTCTGCGCCCTCGACCCGAGGTGCATCGGCGCGTTCGGCTGGTCGAAGGGTGGCACTGCCACCGCGCTCACCATGCTCGCCGACCAGCGCGTTGGCGCCGGGCTCAGTATCGACGGTCCGATGCAGCCGACCATCACCACCGATCTGGACCGGCCGTTCATGATGATGACCGCCTCGTTTACCCGGGCCGCCATGCCGGACGTCGCCGAGTTCTGGACACACCTTCGTGGTTGGCGGCTGAACATCCAGGCCGACGGGGCCATCCACAAGACGTACGGCGACGACGCGACACTGATCCCGCAAGCGGGCAAGGTCCTCGGCATGACCAACCAGCAGATCCAGGACATGATCGGCACCCTCGATCCGGCTCGGGCGGTCCGGATCCAGCAGGCCTACCCGCTCGCGTTCTTCGACCTACACCTGCGACACCGCCGGGGACATCTGCTCGACGGCCCGAGCGCGGCCTTCCCAGAGGTGAAGTTCATCCCGTGAGAAGCGTCGGACCGCGCAATGCGCGGTCCGACCAAGGCCGCCAGTAATGCCGTCGCCATTCGGGCACGGCCTTCGCAAGGCAGGTCGTCGGTGACGGGGAAGCCGTCAGCGGCGAGCTGCTGGGCCGCCCGGTCCAGGTAGAGGCTGTTCCACAGCACCACGGCGTTCAGGGCCAAGCCAAGGGAGCCGAGCTGGTCCTCCATACCCTCGCGGTAGTTCTGCCGCAGCTCGCCGCGCTGACCGAAGAAGATCCTGCGGGCTAGACGATGGCGGGCCTCGGTGATGTTCCGCTGCTTGCCGATCATGCGGCGGTAGCCGTCGTCGGAGATGAACTGCAGCAGGTGCAGGGTTTTGAAGATCCGGCCGTAGTGGGCGAAGGCGTCGCCCAGGCCGGTCGGGCGCCCGTCCCGGGACAGCATGCGGATCAGGTCGTGGCCGCGGACCTCGCCCAGGGTGAGGGAGCCGGCCACCCGCAGCATGTCGCCCCAGTGGGAGCGGATGCGGTCCAGACGGACGGTGTGCCGGGAGGCGTCCTGCAGTGGCCCGTAGTCCGCCGTGGCGTGGGTGCGCCACAGCCGGGCGTCGGAGATGTCGGCGATGCGGGGGGAGAACTGATAGCAGCAGATCGCGAACAGGCCGAAGACGATGTCGCTGTAGCTGGCGGTGTCAGTCATGACGGTCTCCGGCTTCGGGCCGCCGTCGCGGCCCAGCGGCGCGTCCAGGATGAACAGCGAGTCGCGCAGGGTGCCGGGCACTACGACGCCGCCCAAGCCCATGAGCTGGTCGTTGACCACATTCAGGTAGCGGGGGGCTGTAGCCGGCGTGCAGGGTCTGCACCGGCACGGTGAAACGCACGCCGTCGGCGGAGGCGACCAGCCCGCCGCCCCAGGCGCGGACGATGTCGACCTTGGCCTGCGCACCGATGAGCATCCCGTTGGCGGCGGAGATGGTTTCGGCCGGCAGGTAGCCCTGGTCGACCTGGACCAGGCGGGCGCGGGTCAGGGCGGGCACGTTCGGCGGCGACCGGGGTCAGGCCGACGTTGCAGGCCTCCGCGAGCAGCAGTGCGCACACGCTGACCTCGAAGTCGTCCATGTGCGGGTCGGCACCTGAGATGTGGGTGAACGCGGTCGTCATGCCGGTCAGCTCGGCGACCTCCAGCAGCAGCTCGGGGAAGTCGATCTTCGGCAGCATGCCGTTGGCCAGCAGCAGCTGCATCCCGACGGAACAAGGCGGTCCACAGGAACGTCACTCCGAGGAGCGCTGACTCGGGTGACTCCACCCGCGCGCGGCGCAGTTCGACCTCTACCAGGTCAGAGAAGATCCAGCGCAGCGATTCGGGGTGTGTAAGCGAGACCGTCTTGCAACTCGCGTTCACGGTAGAGGCTTGCGTCGGCGAGTTCCGAACCCATTTTGCCCTCGCCGGCGGCGAAGCAGAAGTCGCAGCTGCCCATGTGGCGTGAAAGGGCTTGACTGGTCGGCGCTGTCGGTGGACTACCAGCCCAATCACACTACCGAGCAACCGATTTGACACCGCAAGCACAACCGCAAGCCTGCGACACGAGGCCTCCCGGCCAGCTCGTTCGGATCTCGACAATCCCGAGCTGGGTAGGAGGCCCCGCCTTCATACCGAGTCACCGCACTCGAGCCGGCGTCCATCAAGATCGGTACGACAACGGCTTCTCAATGCAGAGAATTGGTAACAGCCCTGCGATGAACGGGTGGGGCAGGCGATGATCCCGCCCATGGAGACGAGGAGACCAGTCGGCTGGTACTGCCTGGGAGCCATCGGCGGGCTGGTGTGCGTGGCCGCTGCGTTTTGGACGCTGCGGGCGCTGACCAAGGGACACTTGCAGTACGGCGACGCCGCAGGGGTGCTGTCCCTATTGCCGGGCGTGTTGGGCACCGTCATGGGCGTGTGGGGTGTGCGGCTGGCAGTGGTCGCGCTACGCGAGGCCCGCACCGGTCCAGTGATCGCCGCTGACCTGGCCACGCGGGTGCTGACCACCGAGGATGCGGAGTACACGCAGCTCCTGGGCGGGGACCGGCAGGCGCGGAACGGTCCGATCGACCTCGCCTTCACCTGTACGGATGCCTATGGCGTGGAGGGCGCCGCCGGCCACAGAACCTTGAAAGACATCGCCGGATATTACCTGTCGGTTCGGCCAGCACGCCTGGTCATCACTGGCCCACCCGGCAGCCGCAGCAGCCGTGGACGGCGGCGCGAAGCAGGCGACGCAGGAGCAGGAAAGACCGTCCTGGCCATCGCCCTGGTGCTCGGTCTTATCCGCGACCGACGCGAGAGTCAGCCTGTACCGGTTCGGCTCGCAGCCACCGCGTGGCCGGGCACGCCGATCCGTGACTGGCTCACCCATCACCTGGTGCGTACCTATCACCTCGCCCCGCGGGACGCCCGCCGCCTGGTCCGCGACAACCTGGTGTTCCCGGTCATCGACGGTCTGGACGAAATGGACACCACGCCCACCCCCGGCCGCACCTCCCGCGCCGCGCGACTGCTGCGTGCCGTCGACCTCCACGGACACGCCGGTGAGAAGGCTCCTGTGGTGCTGACCTGTCGTCACGTCGCCTACGAGGCTCTCGTCGCCGCGGAGGCACAGCCGCAGAAGGCAACCCGGGTGCAGATCGCCCGGATCGACCCGGAGCGAATCGTGGAGTATCTCCGGGCACGGGTCGGGTACTCGCCACGAAATCTGGCCCGCTGGCAAACCGTCCTCGACGCGGTCACCCCGCCGACCAGTCAGCCGTCGGCGCGATCGCCGCTGGCAAGGAAGCTCGACAGCCCCTGGCGACTGACGTTGGCAGCCGTCGTCTACGAGGAACGCGGCGACGACGACAGTTTCCTGCGCGACCCGGCTGACCTCCTTACCCTCGCCCGCAGCGGAGATTTCTACTGCCATCTGCTCGACCGGTACATCAAAGCCGCCGTCAATGCGCCCCTCGGCGGCGACGGCGAGCAGGCGGTTCCCCGCGCCCGGATGATCCGGCTGGACCCGCAGAGGACCTGGCGTCATCTGGCGGCTCTCGCCCGCTACCTGAACGCCAACGCCCTGCACCCTCCCCGGCGGGTGGCTGGCCGGGAGCTGTCCGGCAGCGACATCGTCCTGCACGAACTGTGGCCCTTGGCTGGTGACCGGGCCCGCATCGTCGCCGCCATCGTCACCTACGTCATATTGCTTCCGTCCTCCATCACGTTCGGCATGTTCTGCGTGCTGCTGCACTGGTCGTTCGTCATTCCCTGCGTCGTCTCCACGCTCGCCCCCTTCGCGGGGATGATGTCTTACAGACGTTCCCGGCCGGAGCCCCGAGGGCTCGACTTCCAGCAACTGCGCAGCCGCAGTGGCCTCGTGGCGTTGGTCCCCGCTGTCACGGTGGGCACCGGCCTTGGAATCGCCATCGGCATCCGTGACGGGGCCGCGCCGGGGATCGCCTTCGGTGCTGTGAACGCGGTCGTCCTCGGCACCATCCTGGGTAGCGTCGTCCAGCGGGGAAGCAGTTCCGTGATCGATCCGCGGGCGCCCGTACGGGCTGACCTGACCGGCATGCTCATCATGGTGCTCGGGTTCGGCCTCCTGCAGGGACTCGCCAGCTTGCTCGGGTTCGGGTTCGCGGGCGGGCTCGGTGTTGCGGTCGGCGCCGTGTGCGGCGTCGCGTGGGGGCTCGCTCTCGCGGTCGCCTTCGGACTCATCGGCGGCCCGGGGCCGGTCGCCATCCGCTACATGGCCTTCCTGCTCTGCGCGCGCCACTTGCCCTGGCGGCTCGGCAGATTCCTGGACCGCTGCCACCAGCTCGGACTGCTCCGCATGGCGGGCATGGCCTATCAGTTCCGCCAGCGCGAACTACAGGAGCACCTCGCCAACCGCCCCACGGCACCCATCGGTATCTGAATCCCCGATCCGGTTGTCTCCCGCTCCGGGACGACCCGGTAGAAGGCAGAAGAGAGACGGCAGACGGCGTTCTGCCCTTGACCTGCGGTGGCTCGGGGATACCCGCGACGCAGACGAGCACGCCGACCATCTGCAGGAAGGTAAGCAGCCGGTAAGGCAGATCGTCGGCGTCGTAGGAGGCGAACCAGGGGAACAACATCCATGACCAGTAGATCCCTAAGAACACCATCAGATACGTCGGCGAAGGCGCCAGGATGTGGACCGAATGGCAGCAATGATTATGCCGTCGGTCCGGGCGCTGCAGCGCTAGAGCGTGTCGTCAAACGTCACCCACATCAGCAGTGATGCGAGGGTGACGGAGGCCTGGAAGGACTGGGCGGTCTTGTCGTAGCGGGTGGCGATGCCGCGCCATTGCTTGAGGCGGTTGAAGCAGCGCTCCACGACGTTGCGGTGCTTGTAGATCGCCTTGTGGAAGGCCGGGGGCCGTCCGCCGCGTCGGCCGCGGCGGAGCCGGTTGCGGATCTAGTCGGGCCGCTCGGGAATGGTGTGGGCGATGCTCCGCTCTCGCTCGCAGCCAGGTGCGGATCGCCTTGGAGCTGTAGCCCTTGTCACCGATGACGTGCGAGGGGCGAATGCGGGGCCGGCCGGGACCGAGCCGGGGCACGTGGATGGCCTGCATGACGGCGGTGAACTGGGTGCAGTCGTTGGTGTTGCCGCCGGTGATCGTGAAGCCGAGCGGGCGGCCCAGGCCGTCGCAGGCAAGGTGAATCTTGCTGGTCAGGCCGCCCCTCGACCGTCCGAGCCCCGGGGTGCGGAGCCCCCTTTTTTTTTCGGGCCCCGGCGGCATGCTGGTGGGCCCGCACGATGGTGGAGTCGACGGACACCATCCAGTCGATGACCCCAGCCGCATCCGCCTTCGCCTGGGCGGCCCGCAACATCCGATCGAAGGTTCCGTCGGCCGCCCACCGGCGGAACCGTGTGTGCAGGGTCGCCCAGGATCCGTACCGCTCGGGCACGTCCCGCCGGGCCGACCCGGTCCGGAACTTCCACACAATCCCGTTCAGGACACCATCCGGTCGTCGCCCCGCTTCCGCCCCGACTCGGCGCGGGGCAGCAGCGGCCGCACGAACTCCCACTCGGCGTCCGACAGTTCATGGCGACGTATCACTCAACCATGATCTACCATCGGCTGCTTACGGGGATCTCTCGGCGTCATCTCGCGCGTCTGATAGAGGAGTTGGCGGTGTCGTGGCAGGCCGGTCTGGAGGGCCGCCGTCATGCTGCGCGGGGTGGGGCCAGGAAGCGGGCCGCGGGTGCCGGCGCCCGTCACCAGCTGGTCTTCGTCGACCGGCTGGTGGCCACGCTGATCCATCTGCGGCACGACCTGCCGCACTCCGTGCTGGGGCTGCTGTTCGGCGTCGACCGCTCCACCATCATCACAGAGATACGTCCGCTCCTGGCGGAGCGGGGGTGCGCGGTTCCCGACCGTCCGGGCCTGCGGTTGCGGACACTGGCGGACGTGTTCGCCTACGCCCAGGCCGAAGGCATTGAGCTGCGGCTGGACGCCACCGAGATCCAGGTCCGCCGGCCCCCGGCCGGACGCGGTGGACGGCGCGCGTTCGTGTCCGGGAAGAAGAAGCAGAACTCGATGAAGGCCACCGTCATCGCTGACTGGCGGGGTCGCACGTTATGGACGGACGCCCTGCGGCCTGGCCGTATGCACGATGCCACGGCCGCCCGCAACGAAGGCATCGCCAGCTGCTTCCAGCACTGCCCCGAGGTCGAGGTCCTCCTGGACGACGGCTACCTCGGCCTGGGCCGCGACCACCGCGGGCAAGCGATCACACCGCCCAGAAAACCGCGTCCAGGATCACTACCCGGCAGAGTCCAGCAGTGGGAACGCGACCGCCACGGGCACTCCTCCGACCGCATCACCGTCGAACACGCCCTCGCCGACCATAAACGCTGGAAGCAACTGACCCGCTGGACCCACCGCCGCGACCGCCTGCCTGACACTTACCGAGCCATCGCCGGCCTCGTCCCCGACCGCACCATCAACGCCTGAAAAACCGGCCACGACCAGGCCAAACACAACCCGCCCCGCTATCACGCACCAACTCGTAAGCCGGCTGATACGGCTCGGCATCGGCAAGCCGCGCGATCTCTTTGGGATCCGCTGCCATGACGTAGGACCAGCCGCGTTCCTCCAGCGCGAGCCGGAAGGAGATGCTGCGGCCGTAGCCGGCATCGGCCACGATCACCGGCACTGCCAGGCCCTGCTCCGCAAGACGGTCCAGCAGCCCGAGCGCCAGTCGGGTCTTGAGGCATGCCCGACCTCGTCAGGGATCCCGGCCCGCCGTCGCCTGACGTGGTCACTGGTCCACTCCTCAGGCAGGAACAGTTCCCACTCCAACGGGCACGACGCGGTGTCGGTGGCGGCGTGCACGCTGACTGCGACCTGGCAGTTCGCCCGCTTGCCCAACGCCCCTCAGTACTGGCGGGCCACCCCGGCCGAGGCGGTGCCGCATTTGGGGAACGACACATCGTCGACCACCCATACCTCGGGGCGATCGCCTCGCACAACCGCTGGGCGATCCGCCGCCGAACCGGCAACGGATCCCACGGCGACTGGTTCACGAACTGCTGCAGGGCCTGCATGTTCCCGTCCGGCAACCGCTCGGCCATCGGCTGGATCGACTTGCACCGACCGTCCAACATCAGGCCCCGCAGATAACACTCGCCCCACCGCCGCTGATCCCGCCGCGGCACCGATCCGAGACATCACCCACGAACTCCGCTAACTCACCCCGGAGCCGTTCCACTTCCCCCAGCCTCACACCCCGAAGATGCCCATCACCAGGCAAGATCACCCGACGTAACGAAGCACTACTGGCTCCCGGCCCCGTCACGGTCCGACTGCCGCCGATCTCCCCGCCCCGGGCGAGCCCGGCACCACCCCTGGACCGAAAGGGCACCCCGCATGACCACCATCCCGCCCGGCATCACAATCCGCCCCATACAGGCGAACGAACTCGACGCCTACTTCGCACTCGTGCTGCTCGTCGACCTTTACGTCCCCGACGACCGCCTGCCTGCCCTGAAGGACGCCATCGGCCAGGCCCTCGATGGGCAGGGCGGACCCTTCACGCACGGTTTCAATCACTTCCTGTTCGCCGACACCACCGATGGCACCCCCGCCTCCACGGCCGGGAAGAAGGCCGCCGCCGAGAAGACGACGGCGAGCAAGTCGGCGGCCGAGTCGGCGGGTGGCAAGAAGGCGACCACGGCCAAGCCGGTCGCGAAGAAGACGGCGGCGAAGAAGACGGCGTCCCGGAAGCGGTCAGCGTGAACGGCGGTCGAAGGGGTCCAACGTCAGCGATTCGTGGGCGCTGAGCAGTCGGCATTCGCCGGTCGTGCGGTGCACCGAGATATTGGTGGGTCCGTAGAGGAAGTACTTGTCGTCCCTGGTGGCGACGTATTTCGCCCCCTGGAAGGCGAAGTAGAAGAACTCGCCCTTCTCCGCCCGGTATCCGTCCTCCTCGAACAGGGCGAGCTCGCACTCCGACTCAGCGCTTTTCTCCCGGAGGAAATCCTTGGCCAGCTGTTCCGCTTGCTGCATCGTGTACATCAGTTGGTCCTCATCAATTTGAACGACTTATAGAGCATGGGGTCGACGAATCCCGTCTGCACGTCGACGAAAAGTACCCGACCCTGGTGGTTTATGATGTGGAACACGTGACCGGGGTCATCTGCCCAGGGGCGTGCCGCGACTATGCCGCGCGCACCGTCACCGGAGTTCCGGATATGGTCGACCATTTCCCAGAAACCCTTGTGCTCGAAGCTGCCTCCGTACACGTGCTCCAGTCGGTCGAGTTGCTGAATTTTGATGTCTCCCGGCACGGGGCTTATTCCCTCGCCGCGAAGATAGCGCTCGAATGCGTCGACGGTGTAGGTGCAGTTCGTCATCCCTCCCTCGGGATTGAACTGCTTCGCCAGGTCTGCGAGATTCGGCGTCTCGTACGGCTTCGGCGGAATCGGTGACTTCTGGGGCGCGAGCCCGAGGGGATCGCAGAGGACCGAGGGGCGGTCCACGTACCCGACGGGGTTGGCCGCCGGAGCCAGGCCGAGCGGGTCCTGGCTGACGTACTGGCCCACCTCGGGATCGTAGTACCGGAGGTAGTTGTAGTTCAGACCCGTCTCGGAGTCGCAGTACTGCCCCGGGAAACGGAGCGGAGTGTAGGCGTGACTTCGCACCGACCAGGACAGCTTTCCCCAGTTCGTGGCCTGCGACCGCCAGGCGATCTCACCGGACTCATCGATCAGCTCGCAGGGAGACCCCGAGAGATCGGACACGATGGCGAAGAAGCGGGCGTCGATCTCCTCCTGCGAGGCCGTGGCCCTCGTCCCGCGCTCGCTCTGCGCCACCGCCTCCGCGCCGTGGAGGTGCCACGTCACAGTCACCGCGTCGCCCGAGTCCCCCCAGCTGGTCGTCTGCTCGCACAGCGAGACACCGTCCCAGGCGAAGTCGACCTGCTCCAGCACGTCGACGCCGTTCTCGGCCATGCGCTGCTTGCCGACGCGCCTGCCCAGCGCGTCGTACCGGTACCGCCACACCGTTCCGTCGGGAGTGACGACCTGGGTGAGCCGGTCCTCCGCGTCCCAGCTGTAGCGCCAGGTGTCCGGCTTGCGGGACAGCCGGGTCTTCTGGCGGAGTACCACCCGTCCCGCGGCGTCGTGCTCGTAGCGGATCCGGCCGGCGCGCACCAGGTCGGCGCCCCGGTAGGCCCGGTCGCCGCACCCGTCGTCCCCGAACCGGCGCCCGGGCCAGTCGGCCGAGAGCTGGTTGCCGAGCGCGTCGTAGGAGTAGGACTCCGCCCATCCCGCTCCGCTGACCCGGGTGGTCCTTCCCGCCGGGTCCAGCTCGTACCGCCGCACGCCGTTCAGCTGGTCGTGGACCTGGAGGAGACTGCCGTCCGCGCGGTACTCGTACGTCCTCGACTGGATACGCCCGCGTGCGTGGTCCACCGCCTGGGAGATCAGCCGGTTCATCGCGTCGAACGACCGGGAGACGCTCAGGGACTCACCGAACCGGCGGCCCACCTCCCGGCCGACCCGGTCGTACTCCAGCGCGATGACACGACCGTCGGCCGTGAGCCGGAAGGGCCTCCCCGTGGAGTCGTACTCCCACGTGCTCACGGCGCCCGACGGCGTCGTTCGGGCAGTGGGCCTCCCGGACTCGTCGTAGCGGTACGCCACTTCACGGTCGCCGATCCTCTCGGAGACCAGCCGCCCGTGCCGGTCGCGCAGGAGGGTCAGGTCGGTGTGGGCGTTGGCGGCCTGCGCGATCTGGTCGGTGAAGTCGTAGGAGTACGTCATCACCTCCCCGTCGACGGTCTTGCGAACGACCTGCCCCAGTTCGTTGTGCTCGAAGGAGACGACCTGCCCGAGCGCGTTCGTTCGCGAGACCAACTCGCCGGCCGCGTTGTAGGCGTAGCGGCTGACCCGGCCGCCGAAGTCGGTCTCCGTGACCAGCCGTCCGACCGCGTCGTACGCGTATGTCCACGACAGCCCCTGGGGGTTGGTCACCCGGGTCAGGCGGAGCTCCTTGTCGTACTCGAACTCGTAGCGGGAACCGTCGGGCTCGATGCGCGCGGTGAGCAGGTCGAACCCGGAGTACTCGAAACGGGTCACGCCGCCGATCGTGTCCGTGTGGGTGAGGCAGTTGCCCTCACCGTCGTAGGTCCACGTCTCCTCGGTCCCGTCCGGGTTCCGCCGTCGAGTGATCCTGCCCTCGACGGACCACTCCATCTCACCGGTCGCGCCCATAGGGTCCGTGATCGACACGACGCGGCCGAGCGCGTCCCGCTCGTACCGCATGACGTTGCCCGCGTGATCACGTACCTCGACGGGCAGGCTGGCAGGATCACAGCGTATCTCGGTCACCCGGCCGTACTCGTCGCACAGCGAGGTCAGGCGCCCGTACTCGTCGTACTCGAAAGAGGTCCTGCCGCCCGCGGAATCGGCGACCGACGTCCGGTTTCCGCGGTCGTCGAACTCCTGCCGGACGCTGCTTCCGTCCGGGCGCACCACACGGGTGAGCAGCCCGCGGGCGTCGTAGGAGAACGTCGTGCGCCGGCCGTCCGGGCGGACGATCTCCGCCAGGTTCCCCAGGTCGTCGTAGCGGTAGGACGTCGTACGGCCGACCGCGTCCGTCTCGGACAGCAGACGGTTGAACCGGTCGTGCGTGAAGCGGCGGGTGTGCCCCGCCGGATCCACGATGGCGACGATCTGGTGCAGGTCGTTGACGAAGTACTGGCGTACCGCGCCCTGCCCGTTGACCGCCGTCGTGGTCCGCAGCCCGGTCTCCGGGTCGCGTTCGCCGTAGGACAGCCGGAGGCTCATGTGCCCTTCGGTGCTACCCTGCGCGACGCACCGGTCCGCGTCGTCGTACGCGTACTCGTACGCGTGCCCGTTGGTGTCCGTCCATGACGTCACGCGGCGCGCCTCGTCGTAACCGAACCGCAGGGGCCGCCCGGAGGAATTCACGACCTCGGTGAGATTCCCCTGCGTGTACCCGTACCGGACCAGCCGGAGGTCGGATCCGCCCTCGCCGCCGCCGGCCAGGTGCAGGCCAGTGACCAGCCCGTCGGCGCTGTCGATCCGCAGGCGGTAGCCACCGCTGTGGACGATGGCCGAGGGGACCCCCGCCTCGTCGTACTCGAAGCCGATCCAGTTGCCGTTGCCGTCGTCGATCTGTACCAGCTCGGCCAGTGCCTCGTTCCGCTCGGCGAAGTGCCACACCCGCCGGGCCTGCGGATCGGTGACCGTGTAGCCGTCGGCCTCGCGGCTCAGGGGCCAGCGCGGGCCGTGCGCCGGCATGACGGGCAGGCCCGGCGCCGGGTGCGGGTAGGAGAGCCGCATCCCGTCCTCGTGGACGAAGGCGATGCCGGCCGGGGTGATGTCCAGCCGCTGGTCGACCGTGCTCGCCCACGAAGGACCGAACCGGCGCCCGTGCGTGTAGCCCGACTCCACCCGGCGCTTGAAGGCGAACTGCAGGGAACCGGGCAGCGTCACGTCGGTCTGGGCGAGGTACATCTTGCCCGTGGCCAGGTTGATCGGGTCCGTGCCCCCGGACTCGACGTCCCCCGGAGCCTGGCTCTCGGCCGCCCCCGGGGTCTCGGCGGCGGCACCGTCCGCTGCCGCGGTCTCGGCACCTTCGGCCGCGAGTGCTCCGTCCTCGGCCACCTCCGCGGCTCCGGCCCCGTCCGAGGCCACGGCCAGCGCGGCCTGGGGGAGCAGTTCACCGCCGAACTGGAACGGGTCCGACTTGAGCGAGTTCCAGGCCGACTGCAGGGCACGGTCGGGATGCGTGGCCATGGAGACCACGCCGCCGAGCAGCTCCACCTTGTTCTGCAGGAAGGCGGCCGGGTGCGTGAGGTTGTACGGATCCATCGGGTCGAGGCTGCGGGCGAAGTTCACGATGCCCGCCGTGCCCTTGACGGCGCCGGCGAGGAAATGCGCCGCGTCGACGCTCTGGGATGCCATGAAGTCCATCCCGTCCAGCTTCAACTGCCCGCCGAGCGACGGCTCCTTGGGAGCGTGCTGGAGCGCGGCCCGCAGTTTGGTCCCGGTCTCGCCGGCGATCCTGTCCCGCTGCCGCCGGGCCGCGTCGAGGATCTCCTGCGCCTCCTGCATCGCGTGCTCGCCGGGATCCTTCTCGGAAGGCCGCGGCCCCGGGTCGTCATGGCCCAGCTCCGCCTTGAGCCGGTACGCCTCCACCTGCTCGCGGTGCGCGTCTGAGGCGGACTTGCCCTGCTTGTACCGGCGGATGGCCTCCCTGGCCTGCCCCTGCGCCCATTCGATGGTGTCGGCGAAGCCGTTCAGTGCCCCGGCCGCCTCCTGGCAGGCCGCCGCGGCCTGCAGCCACTTAGCCGGATGCAGGGCGAACTTCTCCCGGAAGGTGTCCGCCGCCCGGCCCTTCCAGCCGCCCGAGTCCACGGCCTTCATGCCCACGCCGACCTCCTCGAAGGCGGTCGCGAACACGAGCAGGTGCTTGGCCTTGTCACGGATCGTGGACGGCTTGCCGTGGATCAGATCGGACGGCTCGACGTCCGGTCCCAGCTGCCGCTCGGCAACGTGCGCACCGAGATACGAGGCGACCCGGTCTCCGCCGTGCCGCACCTTCTGGGCCACGCCGTGCGCGCCGACCTCGTCGAACATGTCGCCGGTGAGGTCGGCTCCCTCGTCGACAAGATGCCCCGTCTCACGCTTGGCGTGGTCGAAGAGGTTCTTGCCCCCGCTCAGCAACTCGCCGCCGTACTTCCAGACCGACATCAGCCCTGCCCCTCCTGCTTCAGGCCGAGCTCCTTGTTCACCGCGGCGTTGTACTCGTCCTGGTCGACACCGAGCACGGTCGGTACGCTCTCCATGCCGGGCAGCGTCTCGGTGGTCACCACGTCACGTGCCATTCCCTTGAGAACCTGTTCCGAGGCCGAGGCGCCGTCGCGGAAGGACTTCTCGCTGTAGTCCGGATGCAGCCACGCGGGCGTGGCCAGCTGCCGCCAGCTCTGGCTCTCGATCTGCTGCTCGGAGGCGTACGGGTTGCCTTCCAGGGAGTTCAGCCCGACCTTGAAGGAGTTCTTGACGAGCTGGTCCGTCTGGTACATGGTCCCCGCCGACAGCCCGACCGCCTCCGCGAACGCGTTGCCCTCGTCGACCAGGGCCCGCACCCCCCATTGCCAGCGCTCGCAGAACGAGTGGAAGTCGGCCCCGACGGACTCGTCGCCGATCGTCATGCCGTCCATCTCCAGGTCGTCGAAGCCGCGCCCCACGCCCGACCAGCCCACCTTGTCGGTGAAGCCGAGCTTGCCCAGCTCGCCCAGGGCCTTGTTGATCCCGTCGGCGATCATCGCCAGCCCGACGACCCGCAGGTCAGGAGCCCCGCCCGGAACTCCGCCGAAACCTTTCTGCCCCTCGCCGGCACCGCCGCCTGCCGCAGGCATCGCCCCCATTACTGTTCCTCCTGCCTGCCCGGCCCAGCGGCGCCGGGCGACGAATCATGGGGGCCCGGCGATGCAGCGGCGCCGGGCGACGAATCAAAGGAGCCGGGTGAGGCCGCCGGGCCGGGCGACGAGCCGGGGCCGCCGGGCCGGTCCACCGCGACCTCCTCCGGCACCACGCCCACCACCGGTGGCAGCACCAACCCCCGTGCACCGTCGGCCGCGTTCACCAGCACCCCGCAGGGCATCCCGGACTCGGCCACCGTGGGCACGGCCGCATCCAGCAACGCCGCGCCCCACACGCCGCGGTACGGCCACTGCCGATCCCCTTCTCCACGGGCCACCGCGAACCGCGCCAGCGCGGCCTCCCCGGTGAACGCGAGAATCCACCGCACCCCGCCCATGTCCACCGTCAGCGGAGCGACCCCGCCGCCCTGCCCGTCGGGCGCTCCGACCGGCACCAGCACCTGCGACCGCCGGAACTCACCCAACTGTGCCGGGAACTGCCGCCGTCGCGCCCGTGCGGCTTCCTGTTCGAGAGGGGACCCGTCCGGTGACGCGGCAGGCGCCGGTCCATCCGCGTGCTTTGCCGGAGCGACGCCTGTCCGTGCCCCGCCCGGAGCCTCCGCGCCCTCGTCGCCGTCCGGCGGTTCGGGGGCGGCCCCGGCTCCCGCCCTCCCGGCGCCCGGGCCCGTACGTTCGGTGTCCGGGCCCTTACGCCCGGTGTCCGGGCTCTTACGTCCGATGTCGAGCACCGTCTGATCGGCGATGTCCGTCAGCCGCGACCGCGGCGGCCCCAGCACGCCTGCGCTCGCTCCGGCCGGGCCGCCGCTCCCCGTGTCCCCTGCGTCGTTCACCATCAAGTCCCCGTAGCAGGACGGCCATTGCGACCAGTCCAGCGATCAAACTTCGGCAGCTTCGCACACGGGAATCACCTGTCGCAACGCGGTACGGCCAAGCACGAGCAAAGGAATCACCAAGATCGCAGGTGTCGGCCCGCCGCACTCGGCGTGCCCCTAGGCGCTCACCGAGGGGCGAGGGCGAGCCGCAGCACGATCTCGCCGTCGTCGATCTCCTATCTTGACGTGCGCTGGCCGAGCAGCTCGCCTCCCGCGCAAGATCACCGGCCTGCACTCCATGCCCTTCGACGCCGAGAACGAAGTCGACTTCCCGCGTTCTCTACGGACAATCAGAGGACGGGTTGGGAGCTTGATGATGCCAGCGGGCGATCAAGGGGCGTTCGCGCCCGATCCGGGTCAGCCCGGGTCGACCCCGACCGTGCGCATTCTGCAGCTGCCTGCCGCGCGGCGCCCACTTGCCACGGCCGGGCCCGCGGCCGGTGCTGAGCAGGATTTGGTGGCTCTCTGGTGCGGGGCGAGGCGCGTGGTCATGGGACGAGGCGCGATGTCCTGACGGGTGAGACGAGCGCGGGGCGGTGCTTGCGACAAGGCAGCGGGCCGGTCGGCAACCACGGCAGGATGGGCGCATGGAGCAACCTCTTGACGTGCCTGAACTCGCTGCTGGTGGATTCATGCTTCGGCCATGGCGTCTTTCGGACCTTCCGCTTGTCCGTGAGGCGTCGGAAGACGACCACATCCCGTTGATCACGACGGTGCCGTCGCCCTATTCCGAGGAGGCAGGCGTCGCGTTCATCGAACGGCAGTGGAACCGGGCGACCACGAGGGCTGGGTACACGTTCGCCATCGTGGCCTCCAACGATCGGCCGGTCGGCCAGGTGGGGCTGTGGCTGAGGGACCTGGCTGAGGGCCGTGCGTCACTGGGCTACTGGGTCGTCAAGTCGGCGCGTGGCCAGGGTGCCGCCGCGGCTGCCGTTGACGCAGTGGCCGGTTGGGCCTTGCGTGATCTGCGGATTCCCCGGCTCGAACTGTGGGTGGAGCCGTGGAACACGGCATCCATACGCACGGCCGAGCGTGCCGGGTTCCAGCGTGAGGGGCTTTTGCGGTCATGGCAGCAGGTGGGGGACGAACGCCGGGACATGTTCATGTATTCGCTGCTCAATGACGAGCGGTGACGTCTCTGGTCCCGTCGGCAGGCCACGGCAGGCCACGGCAGGCCACGGCAGGCCACGGCAGGCCCCGGGGGCGCGGCATGGCTCTGGCAGGCCACCCGCGGTGTGGCTCGAGCAGCGCCGCGACCGGGGACCAGTGGGGCGTCGACGCCTCTGGGCGGTCAGGCTGGGCGTAGGCCCGGCTGGTGCGCGTGCGCGGAGGAGTGGTGGGCCTGGCGAACCGCTCCAGCACCCTGCGTACCATCTGGGTGAAGACTGGCTCCTCTACATGCAACTCGAGCGACTCCGGCAGCTACATCCTGAAGGCGCGCATCGAGGAGCAGGAGCTCACGGGAACGGACAAGTACAGCTCCTGGAAGAGCTGAACACCGGCCCAACTGACCGACTCCTTTGACGGTCTAGTGCCCGCATCCCCCGGAGATTGCAGCTCTCCGGGGGATGCGGGCGTGCTGTCCCCCTTCCCCCAGAAAGTGCCCATGATTCACGCAACCCCCTTCACGGGACCCTCGACAGCCACGGCTCGACGCGTCCTCACAGCAGTTGGTCTGCAGTACGAGATCCCGGGCCGCACCCTGCTCGACTCGGCTGAACTCAGCGTCGAATCCGGTGAGTCCGTCGCCATCACCGGGCCGTCCGGCAGTGGCAAGTCCACCCTCCTGACGTGCCTGCTCGGGCTGGTCAGGCCCAGGGCTGGTCAGATCGAGATCGCCGGCAAGGACATCACGCGTCTGAGCCAGGGAAAGCTGGCAAGCCATCGCCGCGACACCATCGGCATGGTCTTCCAGTTCGCCGAGCTGCTCAACGAGTTGTCTCCTGTCGAGAACGTTGCTCTGGCTGCCCTGCTCAAGGGACGTGACAGGAAGGCCGCCTATGGGCGCGCGGAAGAGCTGCTGAGGGATCTGGGCGTTCCCGTGTTCCGCCGCGACACCGCTGACCTGTCAGGGGGCGAAAGGCAACGAACAGCGCTGGCTCGCGCTTTGATCAACGAGCCGGCCCTGCTTCTCGCCGATGAGCCTACTGGCGCCTTGGACGAGGACAACCGGGAGAGCGCTGCTGATCTGCTGTTCTCCCTTCCTGCGCGGTGGAACTGCGGGCTGGTCGTGGTGACTCACGATGCTTCGGTGGCGGCACGAGCGGACCGGCAGCTGGAACTGCGTCACGGGAAGCTGCTGCACCAGGGCGGGACGGCATCGGTATGAGACGACGCAAAGCAGCCCCCGCGAGGCTCACGAATGCCTCGCTGCGTATCGGCCGCAGCGCCGCCCGGGGCACGGAGAGCGGACGGCTGCGTCTGGTCGCACTGTGCGCCGCGACGTTCGCGGTCGCAGTCTCTTTGGCCGCATTCGTCGTCGTCGCGGCCACTTATGAAGGACGGGACAGCGTTCAGGCGGCTCGCAGTCCGCAGGTGGTGCCCCCGTCACATAAAGCTGAGGCGATCGCACGTTGGCAGGAGTCATTCGACACCATTGGTGGCGAACAGTACTCCGTCATCTACGTGGAACCGCTCACCGGCAACGCCACACCGCCGCCGGGCTTGCGTTCCTGGCCCGCCCCCGGACACTCCGCCATCTCGTACGGTGCTCTGGCGGCTGGTGCCGACGAAGAGATCGCTAGCCGCTACGGCTCGATGGACGTGCCGTTCGAGGCCGACGGCCTGGCGAGCATTGCCGAGCGCCTGATCTACGTGCGGCCCAGCGGCCACCTTGAAGAAGGCATGTACGTCAAGGGATGGGGTGGCGACTCTGCCGGAATGCCGTTCGGAGAGCCGGCATCCGTCCAGCCCGCCACAGGTTTCTACGTCCTGATCGCCGCGACATGGCTCACCCCCGCCCTCTGCCTCACCGTGATCGCCGCGCGGACTGGATCTGCGGCCCGGGACCGGCGCCAGGCCGTGCTGCATGCCCTGGGCGTGGGACGCCGTCACCGTCTGCTGATCGACCTGGGAGAAGCCGGGCCCCCCGTCCTTGTCGGCAGCGCCCTGGCCATCTTGACCCTGTGGATCTACCAGGGAACGAACTGGCCCCTGCCCGGCGTCAACTTCGTCATGACCGCACGCTATGTGCAGAGTCATGGCGCTTCGCTCTACCTGTGTGCCCTCGCCGCGGCCATCGCAGTGACAGCCGTAGCTATGACCGTGCAGCCTCGAGTGTCGGCGTCACCTCACATCCGGCCGATCGCACGTGACCGCCGGTCGCTCCTGCGCACCGCAGCCTGGCTGTGTCCGCTCGCCTTGGGCCTCGCCTTCTACGGGCCCTCGCTGCTCGGATTCGACGACAACGAGTTCCTCTTCCTGATCCCGTACACCGTGGGCGCCCTGCTCGCACTGTGCTCGCTACCCGCAGCACTGGCACTGCTCACGGCTCACTGCGGACGAGGACTGGCCTCCTGGGGGCGCCGGTACTCCAGCGCTTCGGCACTCCTCGCCGGACGCTGGCTTGCGACCAAGCCGGCTGCGCTCGCCCGAGTGATCGTCAGCATCGTCATGGTCATGGGAGTCTCCGCTCAGCTCTACACCTGGAACAACCGGGTCAGTCCGAGCGAGACCGGTGCACGCCAGGTTCAGCACCAGCTTTCGGACACCGTCATGAAGGTCGAAGGGATCGACAGGAACTCGAGCCAGCGACTCGATTCCTTCCTCAAGGCCCTGCCTGACGGACTCGCCGCACTGGCGGTGTACGAGCCGAGCGCTCCGGTGGCCGGGCAGCCAACCATGCGGATCAGTGGCTCACGGGCGGCACTGCAGCAGGCAGGTCTTCCTCTGCCGAAGGCTCATCAGCAGGTCAGCGTCACCACGGCCAACACCACGTCGCCGAGAGGAAGTGCTCTGGCCTCGGACACCACCTCGGGCCGCCCGACCGACGTGGTGACGACCGTGGGCACGGTGACGAATCCGGACGGACTCGCGTACCTGTACCTCGTAGCCCAGCCCGGCACGAAAGTGTCCGGACCCGACATCAAGCGAACGGCCAACGCTCGCCTGCTGCCCGGATGGACCGCGGATCCTCCTGGGACGGAGTGGACATCAGGTCTCGCCGTCTACCAGGAACAGGGATGGTGGCTTCCCCTGTTCGCTCTGGGCACCGTTGCCCTGCTGGCCTTCACCACCTGCCTTGCCAGCATGGCCGAGTTCCTCCGGTTCGGTCGCTCCATGGCACCGGTCGTAGTGATCGCAGGCAGCCGCAGAGTTTTCGTCCGCACGACCTTGCTGGTCTTCCTCGGTGGCTTCACGATCGCCGTGGCGGCCGGCGCCGGTGCAGCTCTCCTACTCACACTGCCGATGCTCAAGCCACCGATCAACGCGCAAGGCGTGCCCCCGGCCCTGGCAGGCACCGCCATCGCCATCGTCATGGCCACCGCCTGTGTCATCACGAGCTGGTCCGTGTGGATCACCCTTCGCGAGACAGGGCGCTGGCGGCCCGCGGGGGAGTAACAAGCATCCAGCGCCACCGCTTCTCGTGGAGCAGATACCCGGGCTGACGCGTCGGCACGGTCAGCGAACCGAGAGGCTGCGGTCGACGCTGACCGCAGTCAGTCTTGCGCTCGCGGGCCGGGCCGGTGCCCGCCTGACCGGTGTCCTCGGGGTGTCGGTCAGCCGCAGCACGGCGCCAGGTACCGGAACTCGGCCATGCTCGGCTTGAAGCGCTCCCAGCCCAGCCGGCCAGACGGCCTCAGCCACTACTCAGCGTGCACACAACACAAAACCTGAGCCAGAGCCACTTCACGTGAACGAAGCCAGGTCGCTGACCCGACGCGTCGACCCCGCTGCTCGCGGGCGTCGGCATGACCGGGACGCGAGCCTTCCCGGCCACTACGTTCCGAGTGCAAGTTCCTGTTGCACAACGGCTGGTGACCGCCCGGAGGGCGCCCTGTCCAAGCGCGGGGCTCCGGCACGCGACTCCGCCCGGTGCCGAGGAGAGGCCGAGAACCAGGAGGCTAAGGCAGTCTGCCCGCAGGATGCGGCAGCGTTCCACGAGGATGTCGGGATCCTGGCCGGGGAGAGCGATCGCCAGTTCCGCGAAACAGGCCCCGCGCGTGTCCCGGGCGGCGCGTAATGGCGCAAGTAGTCCCGCACCTCAGGCTCGAGTCCCGACAGGTCATCACCGTTGAGCGAACGAAGATGCACACCAGAGGATCGCGGCCTCTTCTCCTCCAGATCGTCGAGATCGGTCTGCGTCTCCTCTCCATCGCGCCGTGCCTCGTACTCGTAGGCGTCGTAGAGCCAGGAGTGCACCACGAACAACCTCACCCGAAGGGCGCAGGTAGAGGTACCAGATGACGCAGTCCTGCTGATCGCGCAGGAAGCGCACGAGGAACGTACCAGGCTCGACCGGACTGGGCAGAGGCTCCGAGATATCGGTCCAGCAGCCAGTCACCGAGACCACCTCCAGCGAGCAGTGCAGCGTTGTCGGTGGACGTGAACATCGCGATAGTGCGCGTGGATGTGTGCTGCATGTGAAGGGTGCCGAATGCCCGGGGTGCGGTCCACAACCCCGAACTGTCAGCCACACCGAACCAGGCACCCGTCGCGCAACATCCTGGCAAGCGAACCGGCGGACCCTCAACCGCAGTACGACGCCCCGTCCGGCGCTGGGCACATCAGCGGGATAGCGGCGCAGGTAGTAACCGTGATCTCGGCTCGACCACGCCCCGGCCTGGGAACGGGACCCGGCCTAGGGTCTGTCCGGCGGATCATGAGTGTTTCGGCTTGCCCGGCCGTGTAGTTGGTCGTGGGCCGTGGTGATCTGACGAACGAGGAATGGCGCCGGCTTGAGCCGCATCTGCCCCTCTGCGGACGGCGTGGTGGGCGGTGGGTCAGTCACCGCCGGGTGATCAACGGGATCCTTTTCCGTGAGCGGACCGGGATCCCATGGCGGGATCTGCCGGAGAGGTTCGGCAGGTGGAAGACGGTTTACGAACGGCACAGACGGTGGTCCGCGGACGGCACCTGGGACCGGATCCTCCAGGCTGTCCAGGCTGATGCCGACGCCGAGGGCCGGATCGACTGGAGCATGGTGGGCGTCGACTCGACGTGCTGCCGTGCCCACACGCCGCCGGAGCCCGCAGGAAGACACCCCGCATTCCGAAAAAAGAGCCACACCCCGGCAGCATCGCCCCGACGAGGGACTCGGAAGGTCCCGGGGCGGTCTGACGAGCAAGATTCACCTCGCCAGCGAAGGTGGTCGCAGACCTCTCGCACTGCTGATCACCCCCGGCCAATGGGGCGACGCACCACAGATGATCCCCGTACTCGAACGCATCCGAGTGGCCCGCAAGGGCGAGGGGCGCCCGCGCACCCGGCCGGGACACCTGAGCGCGGACAAGGCGTAGTCCTCCCGCAGGAACCGCCGCTACCTGCGCAGACGCCATATCAAGCACACCGTTGCCGAGCCGAAGGACCAGAGGGCCAACCGTCGGCGCCGAGGGAGCCGCGGGGGCCGGCCCACTGGGTTCGACAAGGGGCAGTACAAGCGCCGCAACGAAGTCGAGCGGACGATCAACCGCCTGACGAGCTTTCGCGCCGTCGCGACCCGCTACGACAAGCGAGCCTACGTCTTCCACGGCACCGTCACGGTGGCCACGATCCGCCTCTGGCTGCAAGCGTGACCCGTCAAAGACGCCTCAGTCGGTGAAGGGATCCTCCACCGTTGGGGTGCACGGAGACAGCAGCGCCTCCGTGTGCTGCGTGACCACGCCGCGAACGAGCCTGAGCACGATTACCTCGTTTTCGTGGCCCGGATCCTCGTCATCGCGAACGTGGAGGAGCCCATAGGAACCCGGGGCAACTACGGCCACATGCTTGAACAGTTCGACAACGTCGGGCGACGAACGGTGATTGGAGTAGCCACCAAGGTGGATGAACGGCTCACCGTTCATCCACCGGAGGTCAAGCAAGTACGGGCTGTCCATCTGGGCGATGTGAAGCTCAAGCTCATCGACGATGCGCCGCAGACGCGCCTCGTCGTCGTCCTCCGCTGCGCTCGCCCTGACCGTGATCCAACCGTGGTACTCAAACATCCAGTGATCGTAGTGATGACCTGCCTAACGTGCCGATCGCAGCATGATCCGCCAGACACGCCTCAGAGGGTGTTTCTGATGGCGGACTGTTGGTCGCTCGAAACGGGTGGTCTGCCTGAAGGACTGGTCGGTACGGTGACCCGGTGTGCTTCTACGCCATGACCTACTACAAGCTGCACTACGCGTGTGTTTCGTGCCGTGTCAGCTTCAAGCAGCATGCCTTTCCTCAGCGCGAGCACGTGTGCCCAAACTGTTCTCAGCCCCTCATTTGCGCTGGTCATGACTTCGCTCCGCCGCCCAGGCGTGATGTCCACGCGTGGTCTGTGGTGGCTGCGGTGCTGGGTGAAGGGCTGCGCTACGAGGGGCTATCGGTCTGCGGGTGTGGCAAGGAGCCCAAGTACCGCCCGCGGACACGATCCGAGCTGCGGGTGCGTCGGGTCGTTGCCGCAAGGGACGGGCTGCCGCTGTCCGAGACGTTGTCCCGACCGGACCCTCTGACCCCGTCGGCGGACTGACCTAGCACCTAAGCATGTCAGGCGGCGATGTCCGACGAGGGCTGCTGCGACGCCGACGAAGGCCAGGAAGTGCTCGGGCTTGCGCTCGTATCGACGGTGCAGGCGCCGACAGCCAGCCAGCCAGGACACTGTTCTCTCCACGACCCAGCGGTGACGGCCGAGCCGGTTCGACGATTCGGTGCCTTTGCGAGCAATGCGAGGGGTGATGTTCCGCTCTCGAAGCCATCGCCGCAGGTGGGCGTAGTCATACCCCTTGTCGGCGTGGAGTTTGTCGGGCTTGCGTCGACGAGGGCCGCGGCGGGAGCGGACCGGAGGGATACCGCAGATCAGTGGCTTCAGAGCCTGACTGTCGTGAAGGTTGGCGGCCGAGATCCCCAGGGACAGCGGAAGTCCGTTCCGGTCCGTGATCAAGTGGATCTTCCATCCGTTCTTGCCGCGATCGGTCGGATTCGGTCCCGTCAACAGCCCCCTTTTGCGGCGCGAATACTCACCGAGTCGATCGCGCAGCGGGACCAGTCCAGCTCACCACGGGCTCCCAACTCGTCCAGGATCACACGGTGTAGCCGGGCCCACACCCGTGCGCGGCTCCACTGGGCGAAACGCCGATAGACCGTTTGCCAGCACGGGCCGAACACGGGCGGCAGTTGCCGCCAGGTTCAGCCGGAGGTAGCGACGAAGATGATCCCGGCCAAGACCTCGCGATCGGCAGCTCGCCTTTCCCTCCGCCCTGCGGGCGGACTACCTCGGTCGGCGGCACGACCCGCCGAAACAGTTCCCACAGCTCCTCCGGCACCAGCCGCTCTACAAGGCCTGCCATACCCCGACAACGACATGGACCCACCATCAGAAACGGTGTCGTAGACCCACATGTAGCCGGCCACCGACTGAGCACTCATCCGTACCGGGCTGAGACTTCAACGAGTACGGCGGCATCTCGTTCACTGCGGAACAGGTTCGCCGGCACCACCGAGCCATTGAAAGGCGCCCGTGAACCCGGTGGAGTCAACAGGCGGCAGGCTCTCGCAGTGGTAGTACTCATAGGTGGACCGGCAGGGTCGGTAAGCACCCAGGTCGGTCGCACACCAAGCCGAGTCGAAGCCGACCGAAGTCATGTCAGGACCGAGTCGTCCACCAGGCATCGGCCCCCATGGATCACCGTCAGCGGGTTGTCGGCGTCAGCATCGCACTCCCCACCGACACTCCCTGACGGGTGGCCAGGCCCGCTCTCTCCGGTCAGCAGTCCGGCGCGCAGCGCGGGCCGCCGGACCTCCTGCGGGGCATCCTGCTCGGCCCGGTTCCGGGCACGTTCGTCTGTACCCAGTTGAGCACGTTCACCTGAACGCCGACACCAGCGGCAGCGGCGCCGCCGGGGGCTCCGGACGCGGGCCGAACAGGACCCGGAAGGTGCCCCGCCCGCGCCCGCGCGTCGCGCGAAACCTTCGGGCGGACTCCGAGCCGTGATCATTCGCGCGTTGCTGCAGCGGTGATGCCGGCCTGCCTCAGCTTGCGAGCCAGGTGCTCCATCTCCGGAAGCGTCCCTTCGTACTCACCGGTCACCACACGACGGGCCACGGCCTTCGCCGTCGGCAGGTCGATACCGAGCTCAGCCCGCAGCACCCGCATCACCGCGACAACCGTGGCCGACGAACCGCTCACGCGCAGCCGCCCAGGTCCGTGCTCGGAGAGCATCTGGTCCCGCCGCTCCCACGGCACCGTGCCACCGCACACCGCTGCCGCACCTCCACAGGCGGAACACGTCGCCTCGACGTCCCACCGCAAGCGGCCGCCGACGAGGGCCTGCGTCCCCCGACACGCCATCTGCGCACCGCAGTCCGGACACACACCGACGTACGAGACGGATTCGAAAACCATCTGCTCCATGCCCACCCCCAGCTCAGGCGAGATTAAGCGACGGACTCAGAGGTGCCGGGCCACCCTTGGGGATGGGTGGGGGCGGCCCGGCTGGTAGCGGCTTCCGGCTCCACCGACACTGCCCCCGCCGGGGCCAAGCCCCGCAATCCCCACCACGAGCGGGCGGACGTGCGACGGCCCGAACCTACGGCGCATGGCAGGAGGTTTAGCGAGTTGGTGCGTGATAGCGGGGCGGGTTGTGTTTGGCTTGGTCGTGGCCGGTTTTTCAGGCGTTGATGGTGCGGTCGGAGACGAGGCCGGCGATGGCTCGGTAAGTGTCAGGCAGGCGGTCGCGGCGGTGGGTCCAGCGGGTCAGTTGCTTCCAGCGTTTATGGTCGGCGAGGGCGTGTTCGACGGTGATGCGGTCGGAGGAGTGCCCGTGGCGGTCGCGTTCCCACTGCTGGACTCTGCCGGGTAGTGATCCTGGACGCGGTTTTCTGGGCGGTGTGATCGCTTGTCCGCGGTGGTCGCGGCTCAGGCCGAGGTAGCCGTCGTCCAGGAGGACCTCGACGTCGGGGCAGTGCTGGAAGCAGCTGGCGATGCCTTCGTTGCGGGCGGCCGTGGCATCGTGCACACGACCGGGCCGCAGGGCGTCCGTCCATAACGTGCGACCCCGCCAGTCAGCGATGACGGTGGCCTTCATCGTGTTCTGCTTCTTCTTCCCGGAGACGAACGCACGCCGTCCGCCGCGTCCGGCCGGGGGCCGGCGGACCTGGATCTCGGTGGCGTCCAGCCGCGGCTCGATGCCTTCGGCCTGGGCGTAGGCGAACACGTCCGCCAGCGTCCGGAAGACGCAGGCCGGGACGGTCGGGAACCGCGCACCCCCGCTCCGCCAGGAGCGGACGTATCTCTGTGATCGCACGGGTGATGGTGGAGCGGTCGACGCCGAACAGCAGCCCCAGCACGGAGTGCGGCAGGTCGTGCCGCAGATGGATCAGTGTGGCCACCAGCCGGTCGACGAAGACCAGCTGGTGACGGGCGCCGGCACCCGCGGCCCGCTTCCTGGCCCCACCCCGCGCAGCATGACGGCGGCCCTTCAGACCGGCCTGCCACGACACAGCCAACTCCTCGATCAGACGCGCGAGATGACGCCGAGAGATCCCCGTGAGCAGCCGATGTGCCAGCACTGTCCGATTGACCATGATCGCCACAGACGGATCATGCCACCGGCCAGGCACGACGCCTCACCCGCTATAACGCACCAACTCGTTAAGAGTCTGTGAAGGCCATGTAATATCAGGCGACTTCCGAGGGGGACGGACCAGGCCGGGGCCGGGGAAGAACGTGAGCGGCGTGCGTCCCCCCAGGTGCTGTTCGGGGAGGAACCCACTTTGGCCAGCCATGCTCATGTCCACCACTCCCGCGCCGGACGGGCGGCGGTGGCCGTCGCCGCCTCCGCCGCGCTGGTCGCTGCCTTCGGGCCGTCGGAGGCCGTCGCGGTCGGCGAGGCGCTGGAGACTGTCGTCCCGGCCACCTACCGCAGCACGAATGCGGTGGCCTCACTCACCAGTCCAGACACCCGCACCGGTGGTGACGGAGCGGGCGCGCGGGGCGTCTTCCATCGGCTGGAGGGCCATCCGGGTGCGGTGTGGACGCGGTACTCGGACGGCCGGACCTTCGACGAGCCGTCGACACTGGCTGGTGGACTCCGTCAGGGCACCGGCAGTGACGTTCTCGCCTACAGATTCAGTGATGGCCGGATCGGCCTCTGGAACGCGGTCGACGGAACCACGAGCGTGCTCCGTGTCCCCGAAGGCCACACCCTGTACGGCATCTTCGGCAGCACCCTCGCGACCTACCAGGACGTCACCGCCGAGGACGGTACGGTCACCCGGGTCCAGCACCTGCTGACTCCGAACCCCGACGGCAGCATGCGTGACGTGACAGTGAAGGGCGCGCCGGAGGGCATGAAAGTCGGCCGGCCGGTGCGCGGCGACAGCTCCGGGCTGTTTTTCTTCGCCGACCTCGACGGCTCGCGCCTGGTCGAGGTGGACCCGGAAACAGGCCGGCTCGGGAGTCGGACGCCTGTGCTGCACGACTCCACCTTCGTCAAACTCTCGCCCGAGCACCTCGTCGCCTACGCCGGCTCGGACGCCACCAAGGCCTACGTGTACTCCCGCGCTGATCTGTCGGCCGCCCCGACCGAGGTCACCCTGGACAGCACGACCGGCAGCGACACGGCCGACGACCTCTCCGTCGTAGGCGACTGGATCGTCCACCGGCCGGGCGGCAAGGCGCAGGTGACGGCCGTACCGATGGCGGGCGGCGCCCCGGTCACCCTCGTCGCCTCCTCCAGCAGCGGGGTATCCGCCGCCCCCGACGGCACCGCGCTCGTCATCGGCCGCACCGACGCCGACGACTGGGGCGTCCAGCGCATCCACCCCGGCGCGGACGGCAGACCGGTCGTCACCATGGTCAAGACGCTGCCCAAGCCGCCGTACCCGATCCAGGGGCTGTCGCTGGACCAGGGACGCCTGGTCGAGGCCGATGCCAGTGGCGGCACACGGGATACGTACGGGCGGACCGTCTCCGCGACCGGAACGCCGGAATTCGGAGCGCGCACGAACTACGACGGCACCGCCATGCAGCTATTCGGCTGCCCGGCGAAGGATGTCGGCTGCTCGCAGGTGTTCGGCACCGCGGCGGAAGCGACGGTGTGGCTGAACCGCGAGTCCGGGGACTACGACCTGCTCCGGGTCGACGGCCCCGGTTACGGTTGGTGGGAGCGCGGGGTACCGGCTGACGGACGGATCACCGACGTCTCCGGCGACTACGTCCTCTACGCCACCGCCACCCAGCAGTACGTCTACAAGATCGGCGACAGCTCACCGGCCAAGGTCACCCGCGCTCCCGGCGCCGCAGCCCTCTCCGGGGACCTGCTCTGGACGGCCGGCGCGGCCGCCGGTGAGGTCACGGCGTTCGACCTGAGCACGAAGAAGACCGTCGAGACCCTCATGCTCGACACCGGCTGCGTGCCCACCGAACTCCAGGCGCTCGGCCGCTACCTGTACTGGACCTGCGGCGACCGGGCCGGGGTGTACGACCGTACGACCAAGACGTCCGTGCCGGTGCCGGCCGACGAGGCGAAGCTCGGGGACGGGTACGTCGTCACGCACGACAAGCGGGCCGGAAAACTGGTGCTGACGACCGTCGCTGACGCGACGCCGGTCAGCCGGGTCATCGGCGACCTGCCGGACACCGGCGTCTCGCAGCGCGACGTGCGCTGGACGGTCGACGAGTCCGGGCCGAACGCGGCCTACGTCGACCGCCAGGAGCAGATCCACCTCGTACCGTCAGGTGTCGCCCAGCAGCCGCTGCGGCTGCTCGAGCCTGCTCAGAACGCGTCCTCGGTCACCCCGCACCCGGTCGACACCACGGCGGACACCCTGACCAGGGTGCTGCTGTCGAAGCCGGCGGCCGGCTGGCGGCTGGCCGTGCGCTCCAAGGCAACCGGCAAGGTCGTCGACAGCGCGAACAGCACCGCCGTCGCACGCGGCGAGCTGAACGTGCCCTGGTTCGGCATGAACCAGGCCGTCCCCGGGGACGTGCCGCTGCCGAACGGAACTTACGCGTGGACGCTGTCCGTCGCCCCGGCCGACGGGGTCGGCGCACCGGTCGAGGTGAGCGGCTCCGTCCGGATCGAGGCGGGCACCCCGGTGCGTCACGACCACATCGGTGCCGACGGGTTCGGTGACCTACTCACCCTCAACTCCTCGGGGCTGATGACCTTCCACCAGGGGACGGGCAAGGGCACTTTCTCCGGGAAGGCCGCGGGGGGCGGCTGGTCGACGAAGGCGGTGGCGGTGCCGTTCGGCGACCTGGACAAGGACCGGTGCAACGACGTGCTGGCACGCATGAGCGACGGCTCGCTGCGCGGCTACAAGGTTCCCTGCGAGAACGGCCTGGGCAGCGGGATGCCGTACACGAAGCTCGGCACGGGCTGGAACGCGTACGACGTGCTCACCTCGCCCGGTGATCTGACCGGGGACTCGCGGGCGGACCTCCTGGCGCGCAAGGCGTCCACCGGTGACCTGTACCTGTACGCCGCCAAGAGCAACGGAACGCTCGCGGCCGGCAAGAAGATCGCCACGGCCTGGAAGGGCTACAGCAAGGTCGTCGGCGCGGGAGACCTGAACGGCGACGGGATCGGGGACGTCCTGGCCCGGGACAAGGCCGGCATGCTCTGGCGCTACACCGGCGTCGGCAACGGCAGCCTGAAGGCGCGCGTGAAGCTCTTCTCCGACTGGGGCAGCTCGTACGACGCGATAGTCGGCGTCGGTGACATCACCGGCGACGGCAGGAGCGACCTGGTCGAACGGGACACGGCAGGCAACCTGTACCGCAACGCGGGCGACGGCAAGGGCTCGTTCGCGGCTCGCGTGAAGATCGGCACTGGCTGGCAGGGCTACAAGGGTCTCTTCTAGCCCTGCGCATAGGCACGTCATGCCCCCGGCGAGAGAATCGCTGGGGGCATGAGGGGTTGAGGGAACATAGACGTCGAGAACGTCCCGCAGCAGTTACGGGACGACCTCGCCGCGTCCTGCCTGTCAGTGGTGTTCGCCATCATGGAGCTATGGCCAACCCGAACCTGAGAACCGGCAGTATCTGGGGGCTCCACCGCGGCGACCAGGCGATTGCCCGGCTGACCGTTACCGATGTCGACATGCCGTGGACCCACGCGGAAGTCGAGACGCTTCCGGACTTCGAAGAGTTCCGTCCTGTCTTCGCCGAACAGGAACGGGCTGTCGACGCAGAGGACTGGGAACGGGCCGATGCCTGCTACACGCGAATCCGTGGATCACTAACCATGACGTTCCCGGACGGCAGCCCGGTTGCTGAGTTCATGCTGTACATACACGATGACGGCACCGCCGGCTGGCGCTGGTTCGACGAGCCCTTCGACGCTTCGAACCAGTGACGTGCTGGGTGCGCTGCTTCTGGCATGAAGACGGCATCGGGTTCTACCTCGAGCTGGACAGCGATAGATATGTGATCACATTCGGGAACGACCTCAAGGATCCCCATCTGCTGATTGCTTCTGAGTCGGCCAACTCCTCGAAGTCGGACAGCGAGCCAGCTGACTGGAAGCCCACCAATCGTGCCTTCTGGTGCACGTATGCCGAGGACTACACGCGCGTCAAGTCGGTATGGAAGCTCACCACCACCGGTAAGGAGAAGGCAGCGCTGTCCTCGATACTCGCCCCTGCACCGACTGAGCTGATCTCGTGGCCAGGCCCCGCGCTCACCACCGGCCAGTGCGGTGGTGAGCGCGGGGCCGCAAAGATGCGGAGAGGGCAGGATTCGAACCTGCGTGGACCCCTGCTGGGATCCGACCGCGAGACATGCTCGTTGGTCCCCGATCAACCACTCCGGGCACCTCTCCTCGTTCCCAGCCCCGCTGATCCCCTGGAGCTGTTCACGTGAAAAGAGTGGCAGGGGTTCCTGACGGACGACTGATGCGACTCTGACAAGGCCCGATGCGACCGGCGCGCGCCACACTGCTCGCCGGCACAACCCGTACAAGCAGGAAGCCTCAGCTCGCCGGAAAGCCTGGCCTTTCAGATCGTGGATCGCATCATTCGGCCAGGGAAGGCTGCGTCTTTTCTTCGGAGCTGCTGTTCCAGGTCCTCACCGAGCGCGAGGAGAAGAACAGCGTCGCCATCGCCTCGAACGAGTCGTTCGGCGGGTGGACGAAGACGTTCACGGACCCGCGGCTCTGCGCCGCCATCGTCGACCGGCTCACCTTCAACGGCACGATCATCGAGACCGGCACGGACTCCTACCGCCTCGCCTCCACATGAGCGAAAGCAAACGAATCCGCCAAGGCCGGCTGACCTGTCCCTCGGAGCCTCCAACGTCCACCGTTCTTTCGGACGGCGGACCGCTCACCGTTCGTTGACGATGCGACGGGACCAGACGGGCGACCTGCCGAGGCCGCAACAGTGAAATCCGTTTGCGGCGCCGCGAGTTCGCGGTCACGCTGGCGACCATGATCTCGCCGATTCGTGACCACGCGCCGTTGAACACCACGACGAACGAGGACCACGAACGTGACCCGCATCATCCGTGACTACACCCACGCAGACGAGGCGTCATGGCTCCGCTGCCGGGTGCTTTCCTTCCTTGACACGCCCTACTTCGACGACGTTCATCAGACGAAGCCACAGATCCCTGCGCCAGGCTTCGAACTGGTGGCCACGGACGAATCCGGGACCATACTCGGCGCCATGGACGTGACGGTCGACGGCGACCTGGCCACCATCGACACGGTTGCCGTCCACCCGGACCATCAGCACCAAGGACATGGCCGAGCCCTCCTCGCAGAAGCCCAATCTCGCGCCCGTGCTCTACGCCTGAACACGCTCGACGCCTGGACTCGAGACCTCCCCGACACCCTGCGCTGGTATCGAGCCATGGGCTTCACGGAGAGCAGCCACTACCTGCACGTCTACGCGAATTACTACACCGAGCCCGGCGAACCGGACCGGGCTATAGGAAGCCGGCGCCCGGGACTGAAACCGATGGCTGCCTTCCTGCACGCCAGCCTTGGCGATGAACAGCAGTTCAGGGACGAGTTCTCCCGCGTCCACGTCTGCCGTCGGTTCACCCTGGTCCTCTGACGAGGCGCCTGCCCTTCAGCCCACGACCGTCACCGAACTGCCGTCGTTTCCCAGTGAACATCCAGCGAGGTTGTGATCACTCCCTGCCGCCCAAATTCATGAACAAACGCTGTCACTTGAAGTGAACGAAGCCACCGCAAACTCGGCAGGCTCGGCAAGGAGTACCAGCGCCGTCGGCGTCCGGCCGCCGATCAGCAAGGAGGGCGGGCAGGCCGGGGCCAGGCCCCGGCCGCCGGCGGCCGCCGGACGACGCGGGTGACGGGCGGGGCTTGGCGTCTTAGGCCAGCCCCACTTCGGCGTGGAGGTGGCCGAAGGCGCGGGCCATGTGGACCAGCGCTCGGCGCATGAGGTCCTGGCGCTCGGCACGCCGCAGGGAGGGCTCGGCGGTGATCGTGACCGCCATCTCCTGCCGGGGTCCGCGGCTGCTGGGGCCGAGCGCACTGAAGTCGACGACGGACGGCAGAGCAGGGGCTGCACCGGTGTCGTCATGCCGTTCGGTGCTCAGTCGCAGCTCGGTCGTGGGCGGGGCCGTCCAGCGCCGCAGGGCCGGGTCGCCGAACACTGCAGGCAGCAGTTCGGCCGCCGTCTCCCATGCGTGGAACAGGACGTCCTGGACCTCCTCGAAGTCCAGCGGCACCCCCCGATGGCCGCCCAGCGCCGTCGTCCAGGCCGCCGTGTCCTCGATCAGGACGTCCGCGCAGGACACGGCGGCGGAGTCCATCACACCGGGGAGCGCGATCATAGCGGCGGCCGTCCGGGGCGGCGATGACACTCGTATAGCTCGCGGCATGCAGCGAGTTGTCGTGCGGGCCCGCCTGCCACCGGGCCGCTCGAAGGTCGCCGCCGCGCCTCGTCGACAGCATGGTCACCGCACCGGCCAGCGCACCGTACGGCAACTGCTGCTCCAGATCCTGGCGCCGCGCGCGGGTGATCTCCAGTGCACAGGCGTCGCTCCACGGGAGCGTCACCAGGGCGCGCAGCCGCAGCTGCGGCTGCGGCGCCTGACTCGTCCACCGACGCGCGGACCGGGTCTGCTCGAGACCGAAGCGCACGGCGGGCTCCCACCGCCATCCCCCCGTCTGGGAGCGCACCAGGCGGCCGGCGCCCCACCTGCCGCCCTTCAGGTCCACCCGCGCAGCGTCGGCGGCCACCACCCACGCACGCCCGTCCTCGCCCGCTCCCGGGCGCACGGGATAGCCCACCGCCGCCAGCGCATCCCCGCCAGCATCGCTCCGGCCGGCGGTGACGATCGCCTTCCACACCGGCGCGGCGACCACGACCGGCGGTGCGGGGGAGCCACGTACAGCACCCAGCCCGGCTCAGCGTCCCGGGCGTGGCCCACATCCTGCAGCGCGGCCCGCCCGTGAGGGTACGCCTCACCGATCGGGGCCCCCAGGCCCGCACCGGCCAGTTCCTCGTACGCCTCGCGCATCTCCCGTTCCCACTCGGGCAGGCCCTGCCCCACCCGCACAGCAGCCGGCGCCGACGGGGAGTGCGCGACGGCTTCGTGCAGGAGCCTGGACAGCGTCTCGGCGGTGGGCATGCCGCAGGCGGCGACCCCCGCGCAGAGCAGGCGCTGTATCTCGGTGCGCGCCAGCCAGTGGGTCCCGTCGGCCTCACGCACGGGCACCGCGACCGTGTCCGGGCATACCGCACCGAGCTTGCCGACCGGCGCCGCCACGACAAACAAGGTGCCCGCCTGCTGTGCAGGGATGTCGATGTAGAGCACGCAAGCGCCCTGCTGGTCGTCGGACCAGTCCACGCTGATCTGGCGCGGGGCAGGGGTGATGCGCTCGCGGATCAGCTTGCGGAACTGGTCGCGGTCGACCGAGGCGCGGTCGACCGGGATGATCCGGTCGAGGATCTCCACGTCGTCCACCAGACGCGTGGCAATGCCCAGGACCAGGACACCACCGCCACCGTTGGCGAACGCGCACACATCCTTGGCGAGTTCCTCCACCGCGCGCGGATCCCGCAGCGCGTACGGCACCGTCTTGGCGTCCAGCCACTACCCCTCCGGCTGCTCCAGCAGCAGGTCAGGCTTCTGCGCGCGCAACGCGGCACGGACGGCTTCGAGATCCATCGTCGACACCCCGAAAGTATCCCGGCCACACCCTGCCCGGCCGACCGAATTTCCCCACTCCGTGCTCGCCCGCACGCCCGAACACCCGCACGTCGTTCCCATACAGCTAGCGGCGCCTGCCACGCGACGAAGCGGTCCGCGTTCGCAGACCACCCGGCGCGAACACCGTCCCGTCCCTAGGATCGAGCCAGTGTTGCGGGAGGGGACTGATGCAGGAACTGATCTACTTGTCGGACGCCAAGCTCCGCCAGTTCGTGCCGGAGCCACAGCGCCGGTCCTGGTTCGGGCGCCGTGTCACCGGGCTCAAGCTGGGTGGGTCCGCCGCGTCGTTCTCCGGCAATGTGGAGCTTGCTCTGGACAGAGCGGGCGGGGAGCAGAACAACGCCGACCAACTCGCCGCTGTGGTCGAGCACATCGATGGACGCGCACCGTGGTATTGGGAGCGCGCCAAAGTGGGGGCCTGGGTGTACTTCGAGGCTCCGCTCTTTGCCTTCCTCCCCATGATGGGGCGCCTCAACACCGCGCTGTTCACGGACGCCCCGCCGGGCCGTGTGGAAGGTCATGATCCTGCTCACGGCACCCGTCTGCTGCTGCACGGCAGTCGCAACCACCTTGTGACGGACATCCCCTCAACGAACCTGCGAGCCGCGGGTGTCAGGGGCAGCCGCCTGCACATGGCCATCCAAACGTTGAGGTCCGTCGCACCTCCCATGGCAGATCAGATCGATGCGCCCGCACCGCCCATACCGGGACCCCGCTTCGCGGACCCGTCGGCGTTCGGCGAACTGTTCGACGCGGTCGACCGGCTCTCCGACGCCGCTGCCTGGATGCGCGGGTATGCCCGTGTCTCACTGGTCACCCAGCCCTTCGATGGCGAGGCGGGGCAAGCCCGACCCCTGGTCGTTGCGACGCCGCTGTTCGTCGCGTACGCACCCGACCTGCCCGACTAGACGGGTGACCTGGGCGCGGTTGCGGGCCCGGAGAGCCCGGCGCTCCCCAGCCTCGGCGAGCACCGCTGCTCTGGCTTCCTCCCCGGCGTCGAACGGGGCCGGAGAGAAGCGGTCGCTGGCTCTGACGTGCTGCTCCCACTCGTCCTGTCAGAACTCCACCCTCCAGCCCGGCCACAACTCCGGTACTCGGTAAGCCTGTGGTGAGGAGTAGAGGGACCACCAGCCCAGGTGGCGGCGTTCCGGGTCGAGGTGGATGCCGGAGTTGACGTGCACGTGGCAGCCCCCGTGTCCGGGGGCGTCTGCCAGGCGGTTGAGCAGGGCGGCGCCCTCACGGACAGGGTGGTCGAAGACGTCAGAGGCGACATGGCAGCGGTCGGTGCTGACCGTGATCACCACACCACCTGGGTCGGACCCGGCCAAGTCCTCGTCGTCGGGGGCGAGGAGCGGGGCCAAGGAGGGGTCCGAATCGCGGCGGCGGACGCACTCCGGGTCCAGCCCGACGTACTCGCGCAGTTCAGCCGAGCCGTCGTACAGCCAGCGGACCTCCCAGCCCGGCCACGCGGCTCGTATCAGCTCGAACATGGTCGCGCGGTGGCGGAGCTCAGTGCTGGGCCCCTCCCAGGCGAAGAACAGGAGCACCTTCCGGCCGAGGTCGAGCAGTATCCCGCCCTGGGCCATGGTGTCGTCCAACCACCAGCCGTCTTGGCGGAGTCCGGGAAGCATGGCGAGAACCGGCGTCGGCCCTTCCAGCAGGTCGAGGTCGATTCCGACCGCCCAGCCGGTCCGGTACACCTCATGTGTGCCGTTCTCGCGGACCACGATGACGTTGGCTCTGTCTCCCACTAGGGCAGGATGACCGGGCGGGAGGCTGTCAGCCATCCGTTTTCGGCGGTTTCGAGGCTCCGGCGCCCCAGAGAGTGAAGACGTGCCGACAGGGCGGGGGCCGGCGCCTTGCCTACGACCAGCGACCAGGCCCACGCCGCGATGATGGACGCCTTCCACCGACAGCTCGGCCAGTAGCCGCCGAGCCCGGCCTTCCCGTCAGCTTGCTCTGGCTGAGCCCCAGCACGGGCTGCGCCGCAGCGACCTTTCGCCCTCGACCAGGGCCCCCTGGGCCACCTCCTTGCAGTCCCTCGACCTGACACTTGTACGCGATTCATACGCGGTATGTACGCGCTATGGCGGTTGCCGCGCTGAAGAGGTCCCCGCTGGGATGCCGCCCTGGATTGCGGTGGCGGAGGCAGGTCGACAGCTCACTGAACGGCTGGCCGACGACACGATCCTCAGGGCTCATCCACCGGTTCGGTGGGCGGGCACCTCCTCGTGCCCGCGTCGTCGGCGGTCGCCGGAGAGCGCGACGATCCGGTGGACCGGTAGCGCAATGGCCCGGTGGCCGCCGGCGGGGGAGAACCCGGCGTGGCCGGTGCCGGCCTCGAAGAACGTCACCGTGCCGTGCAGGCGGTGCAGCACGGTATCGGGCCGCACCCCGCACTCGCGGAGTGCCAAGTCAGCTTGACACTTCCTCCCGTCGCCGGTCGTCGCCGGCTGTGGCGGGGATGGCGTTGTCGATGAGGACGGCGGCGATGGCGGCGGCGGTGGGGAAGGCGTCGGCGTTGAGGACCCGGGTGCGGGCGGCGGCGCCGTCGATGAGCAGCGCGAGCTGCTCGCCGAGTTGTTCGGGGTCGGCGGCGCCGGCTTCGCGGGCGGTGTCGGCGAGCCGGGCGGCGACCGCTTTCTTGTAGTCGCGCGCGTACTGGGATGCGGGGTGCTGGGGGTCGTGGAGTTCGACGGCGGCACCGATGTAGGGACACAAGGGCGTGGTGGCAGGGATATCGAAGGCGGCGAGGAGCCGGTCACGGGGCGTGAGGTCGGTGCGGTCGAACACGCTAGACAGAACGTCAGGGTCGAACCGGCGCAGGTATTCGGCGACGAGTTCGTCCTTGCCGCTGAAGTGCTGGTAGGCCGTGCGCTTGGACACCTCGGCCGTCGCGCAGAGCTGGTCCATGCCGGTGCGGTTGATGCCCTGCTCGCGGAACAGCTTCTGGGACGCGCTGAGGATGCGCTCGCGGGCGCCCCGGCCGCGGCGGCGCCCCGTGGGGCCCTTCTCCAACTCCGTCATGACCTCATGCTACCCCAGCAGGGTAACGACCGGTGTACATAGTTTGCGCCGCGGCGAGCCGCCCCGTACGGTACATACACAGGACGGTGTACATAACGCCGTCTCCCCGGATACACACGGCACCACCGATCCAAGGGAACGACCATGGGAAAGCTTGACGGCAAGGTCGCGGTCATCACCGGCGGCACCACCGGCATGGCGCTGGCCGGCGCGAAGCTGTTCGTCGAAGAAGGAGCACACGTTTTCATCACCGGCCGCCGCCAGGACGCCCTGGACGAGGCCGTGAAGCAGATCGGCCGCAACGTCACCGGCGTGCAGGGCGACGCCGCCGACCTGGACGACCTGGACCGCCTGTACGACACCGTCCAGCGGGAGAAGGGCAGCCTCGACGTGCTGTGGGCCAGCGCCGGCGGCGGCGAGCCCGCCCCGCTCGGCGAGATCACCGAGGCCCAGTTCGACACCTGGTTCGGGCTCAACGCCCGCGGCACCCTGTTCACCGTCCAGAAGGCCCTCCCGCTCTTCAACGACGGCGGCTCCATCCTCATGACCGGCTCCAACGCCTCCCTCGGCGCCTTCCCCGGCTGGAGCGTCTACGCCGGCAGCAAGGCCGTCCAGCAGGCCTGGGCCCGTATCTGGCTCAACGAACTGAAGGACCGCCGGATCCGCGTCAACGTCCTGACCCCCGGTCAGGTCGCCACCGCCAAGCAGGAAGAACTCTTCGACGAGGCCACCAAGCGCCAGTTCGAGTCCCTCATCCCCCGCGGCCAGATGGGCAGGCCCGACGAAATCGCCACCGCCGCCCTCTTCCTCGCCTCCGACGACTCCAGCTACGTCAACGGCATGGAACTCATCGCCGACGGCGGCACCACCGCCATCTGAACCGAACAACCCACACCCAGGGCAGGACATCTCATGAGCAACATCAGCATCATCGGCGCCGGGAACATGGCCCGCACCATCGGCGCGCGTGCGATATCGGGCGGCAACACCGTCGAAATCATGGGCCGGGACCAGTCCAAGGCTGCTGACCTGGCCAAGGCTCTCGGTGACGGCGCCACGACCGGAGAATGGGGCACCGTCCCGACCGGGGACATCGTCATCGTGGCGCTGTTGTACAACGGTGTCGTGCCGGCCATCGCCCAGTACGGAGACGCACTCGCGGGCAAGGTCATCGTCGACGTCAGCAACCCCTTCAACTCCACCTTCGACGGGCTGGCCCACCGCGAGGAGACCTCGATCGCGCAGGAAGTGGCCAAGGCCGCCCCGGCCAGCGCCAGCGTGGTGAAGGCGTTCAACACCATCTTCCGCCATGTCTTGGAGAAGGGCCGGCCCGACGTCTTCATCGCGGGCGACAATGCGCAGGCCAAGGCAAGTGTGGGGGCGTTCGTCGAGAGCCTCGGGCTGCGCCCGCTGGACGTCGGCGGCCTGAAGATGGCGCACTGGCTGGAAGGAGCGGGCGTGGTCACGGTAGGCCTCGCCAACCACGGGGTGGGGAACCTGGACTTCGCCCTCAGCATCGCCGAACTTACCGCCTGAGCAAATGGTTGACGGGTGCCCGCCGCCGCATCATGACGACGGGCGGTAAGCGGCACCAGGCGATGCGAGGCAGGCCTACCTCCTGGTGATGTCGAGCCTGCTGTGACATTCCTCCGGTCCTGTCCCTGGGCTGGTTTTGGCCCTCAGCGTCGGCTGTCTCCCGGCGCGAGCAGGCTGGTGACCTCGGCAATCGCCTCCGCCGACGGGTGGAAGTACTTCCGTAGGTTCTCCGGCTTCTTGTGCCGGGACTTCGCCATGAGCATCGGCAGGCTGGCCCCGGCCTCCCCGAGGTGGGTCAACCCGGAGTGCCGGTACTCGTGCAGGTCCCAGCCCGTTCCCGGCACTCCGCCGACAGCCGTGTGCACGTCCAGCAGGGCGCGGGCCTGCCCGTACGACGCCGGAGTGATCGTCGCCGAGGGCTACCAGCAACTGCTCGAGCACGACTTCGCCGGCGTTGCCGACGCCACGGCCGCGACGGTCGCCCAATTCACCAGGAACGCGGACGGGGCGTGGGAGCTGCACGAGATGATCCGGGGATACGACAGCGACCCTGTGCTTTTCACTGCGGAGATGGGCCGGCTCTCGCGGTGAGCACGGCGGCGTCGTATGGCGCAGTGGGCACTGGAATGGGAACGTGTCGACGTGCGACGGGTGACACAGGCCGAGGAGTACTTCCTGCCCGGGCTTGGGGAGAACACGGGCAGGCAGGAAGGCAGTTGCTGTATTCGGTCAGGCCGCCTCTGCCTGGGCCTCCGCGTCCTCGATCCCAGTGGGTCGGGCGGCCCGGTTCCAGCGGATGAACAGGCCTGTGGCGATCAGCAGCGTGGCCACCATCGACAGGACCGGCCAGCCGCGCAGCAGGTTGACCACTAGGGTGAACGCCACTGCCGCCGCGGCGATCCCGTTGATCCAGGCCAGTACGGGTTTGCTCTCACTGCGCGCGAAGCGGGTCATGGCGAGCAGGCCCATCCGGAAGCTGATGAACACCGCGACCGCGTAGAAGAGCACCAGCTCCTGTTCCTGGCCGGCGGCGGCGATGATGATGAGCGCTGCCGCGGCCAGGTAGACGACGATTGACCAGTACGGGGTGTGGTGGCGGTTGGTCCGGCCGAGTACCGGCGGCAGTACGCCCGGCTGCTCGGGCGTACCGGACAGGGCTTTCAGCAGGCCGGGCCCTGCCTGGAAGGAGGAGCTGGCGGCGGCGAGCAGCAGTAGCGAGCTAGTGAGTTGAAAGGCGCCGTAGAGCCAGCCGGGGCCGGCTGCGGCGTGCGTGAGGTCGGCGATCTGGGTGGAGTCGGCGCCGGGAACCCGTACTGGAATCGGTGGGGGGTCACGATCGAGGACCCGGACGGTTACCGGCTCGTGCTTTGCGAGCGGGGCTGGTCGAACGCGTAGCGGCGGGTGCTTGCCGGGCGCGCTGTCGCTCAACAAATACAGAATGCTCGCGGGCTACCCGAGATACGGCTAGGCCGTGTTGGAGGAGGTCGTGGAGTGGGAGGGAGCGGCCGTAGCGTTCCGGTTGCAGGTGTGAGCCGAGGTGTCGAGGGCGTGTCGGACGTGAGCTGTGTGAGCTGGGTGGCGGGGTTCGCCCGGGTGAGAGGTGGTGGTGCGGGCCGGTGGCGCGGGTTCAGGCTGCCGGGAGATCGCCTGCCGCTCCCACTATTGAGGGGCGGAACTAGGGGAACCAGGCAGGGCGCTCGGCGCCCGCGCATATGCCCCGCCCCGCGCGGAAATAACTCCCACCTCATGTGCTTGTCAGCAGAAGGTAAGGGCATTCGGTGGCCAGGAGGTTGATAGCTATGGTTCCCCTGCTTCTGGTTCTTCTTCTGGCCCTGATCCTCTTCGGTGCGGGTTTCGCGCTGAAGGCGCTGTGGTGGATCGCGGTGATCGTGCTCGTCGTGTGGCTGCTGGGCTTCGTCGTCCGCACCGCGGACAGCGGCGGCCGCAAGGGCCGCTGGTACCGGTGGTAGACACGAGGTACCAGGCGTGATGAGCGCGCCGCGCGAGAGGTGAGTGGGGCCCGGCCGGATACGGCCGGGCCCCACTCGCGCAACAAGCCTTCGTGTGCGCGCGGTTGGGAGGGATCGGGCGTATCGGACGCAGCGCAGGGTACGTGAGTGATGCAGCGGCCCCGCGGACCCAGCAGTGGAACCCTGCTCCTCCTGTCTACGGGGCCGCTGCCCACGGCTCGGGCCGGCCGGACAGCTCCGAACGTCCGGCTCCGGCCCCCTGACCGGGCTACAGCTCGAAGTCGAGATCGATCAGGTCGGTGAGTTCGACTTCGAGTCCGTGGGCGCGGCGGCCCTTGTCGCGGAAGTAGTGCCGAATCGGCAGCCGTCAGCGGCTACGTCCACGAGGCCAGAATCAGGTCGGCCAGTTCCACTGCGGCGATGCCCACACCTGGTTGGCTCCCTGGTAGCAGCTGTACTGCACGGCTGGGCCGAAGTCCTCGAGGCTGTAGTTGAGGATCTCCAGGCACTTCCCGCTGTTCTGGTTGCGTAGCATCATCCGGTTGCTCGGCTGCCCGGGCCCGATGAAGACCTCGACGAGCTCCCACTTCTGGTTGGCTCCGCCGTGGCAGGTGTACTGGGTCACGGTCGCGAAGTCAGCGGTGCTCCAGCCGTACACGTCCAGGCACTTCCCGCTGTTGACGTTGACCAGGTTCTGCCAGCCTCCGCCCGCCGGCTGTATGTACCACTTCTGGTTGTTCCCGCCGTGGCACGTGTACTGGTCGACGTTCGCGAGGTCGGCGGTGCTGGCATACGCCACCTCCAGGCACTTGCCGCTGTTCAGGTTGCCGAAGGTATAGGTCGTGGTCGCCTCGGCAGGCGTTGCGGCGAGGCATAAGAGGCCCGCGGCGGAGGTGGCTGCGGCAACACGTTTCAGCGAGGGCATCCGAATCACGTTCGGCCTCCAGAACGGCGACGTCGGTGGGCGGGTGGTCCCGCTCTCCTGGCTCACCAGGTTGGCCTTCGGTGCGAGTCCGCTCAATACGAAAAAGTTCGTAGCGCCGCAGGAGTTTGCGCCGAGTGAACTCCTGTGACAGCAGGCCGAGTTCGGTAAGGGCTGTGTCGCACAAGATTCTTTGTACTTTGCTCGGCGGTATGGTAACGGGTCAGGCACACTGCATGTGTGACAGCTCTGTCCGGGCACGATGCACGACTCATTCACGATTTGGCGAAAGCAATTCTCACCGAGCCCGGACCGGTGCGCGTGTGGCGACTGCTCATGGAGCGGCTGACCACCGACCCCGCCCCCCGACCTCGCCGAGCTGTTCTCTGTATGGCGGGCGACGGTGTATCGAGTGCTTGAACGCGCCCGTATCAGCCCTTGAGACTTGCGGAAGTCTGCCCTCACCAGCCGGAACCATGGCGTTTGGGGCTGGTGACACGTTCGTTATTGCACCGTCGGCCGTGACTTCATAACGCTCGGAGGTGGGTTTGTTGGTGTGTCGAGTGCTTGCTGGCCTGGGGTGTTGTGGGTTCGTTGAGAGGTCGAGGGGCGGTTGGGTCGGCGTGGGCGGGGTGTCTGAGCTGGGCCTATATGTTGTGTGTGGAGTGTGGCCCGGGTGGGTTGTAGGTAGTCCTAGCGCGTGAAGACTCGGTTTGTGTTTTCGCAGGTCAGCGCTGTTTTGCCTGCTCGGCGGATGGTGTCCTGTGACCCCGAAGTTCCAGCGCGTGTCATCGAATCTTGAGCGACGCGAGTCTGTGTGACCAAAGACTGATCGCCCTAATCGGTCTGACTGGCTGCGGGGGGGGGTTCGGCTCCCGGCAATGCTGTATGGATGTTTCGACGCAGACGGCGAGCGTGGCGTGATCGACGCTTGTACCAGAACCGAGCTGTGGCCGCCCGGATGAACGAGTTCTTCGACTCTCTTCCGGCACCGAGGAGGGGCGGTCTCTCAGACGTTGCCCGCCACTACGCCCGCACACTCTATTCCAACCATGAGCGCCTCCTGAGCGCGAAGGCCACCGCGGCATGCCCGTACTACGTCGGCCTCTCCTCAGAGCTGGGGAGCTTCACGCATGTCACCAAGCGGATAGCTCTGGTCGCGGACACGATGCTGTTGTCCGACCACGGCATCGGATCGGTGCACGAGCTCGGGGAGCTCTCTCGGAGGACTTACGGCAGCCCTTTCGATCACACGGCAGGCGGGGAAGCTCCGACACCGATTACAACCGAGACCCATCGCTACGGAATGGTGACCAAGGATCTTGCTCAGGTGGGGCGGTGGCTCCTGGTCGCTGAACCCCTTCTACGCAGCGGGCTCGCCTGGTACCTACCGGTCTACACGCGAGGACGCTCGGGCTGGCACGACACCGAAGACAGGACGTCTACCAGCAGTCCTGGCCCTTTGCCCTCGTTCAGTGACCGGTCTATCGACTTCATGGTGGAGCATGGCCGTGGTGTAGATCTGGCGGGGACCAAGCCCCTTGCCAGCCGCGTGGTCCGGCCGATCCTGGAGATCGTTCTGCCCTTCATCGACGGGCTCACCCTCACCGACTTCGCCAAGGTCACCAGGGAGGAGTTCGACTCCTACCGCTTGTACCGCGATTTCATGCGTTCCCAGCTCCTCGAACTCGACGACGCCCTGGAAGCGGTCGATTCCCAGGTGGCCCTAGAACGAATCGCGCTCTCCATCCGTGACGAGGCGAACGCCGCGGCCGCGCAGATGAGCACCGCGGCCCGGTCCCGGGCCCTCACTCGCGCCGGCGCCCTACTGGGCACCACGAGTGCCGTCCTTGCCGCAGTTCGCCCCGCGGCACTGCAAGGTGCCCTCAGTATCAGCGCGACGATCGCGGCCGGAGCCACTGGCCTGTGGCCCACCATTCAGGCATTCGCCGACACCAGACCCAAACGCGCTCATGACAAGTGGCACTATGTCTGGGTCCTGCAGAAGAAGGCCGCCCGCTGAGAGGCTAGTGCCGCGTCAGGCAACGTTCGCCCGTTCTTGCAGGCGAAAATCGGGCTGCTGCGGCTGGGATTGCCGCGTAGCCTGCACGGCTGTGGACAGTGCACGTGTGGAACAACGACCACGACACCGCGACGCTGCGCAACGACCGCGGCCGGTTCGTCGACGAGATCTCCTGGGGCCACCACCGCGGACACCGCCGCTGACCCCCCTTGATGGTGGCGGTAGGTGACGCCGGCCGGTTAGTCGGCGCCCCACCGTGGGCCTCCCCGTACTGTGGAGAGGTCCACCTGCCATGCCCAACTGCACACTCTCCGTGACTGTCACCGTTACCGTCACAGACGGCGCTGTGTCAGCGGGTTGACGACGTGACAGGGGGTGCCGCCTTCCTCTGCCAGACTGCGGCGTCATGGCTCATCGCCGCCCCTTCCCCAACCGCGAGCGCGCCTGCCGCCAGGTCGACCGCCACACCGGTACCGTCATCCCCTGGGCCTTGGCCCGCACGCGCACCGCCCCGGCTCCCGTGCTGCGTTTGGCGGACGACTTCACCACTGACGACTACTGCCTCTCCACCCGCCAACCGGTGGCGCCCGCTGGGTGTAGGAGGGGTGGGGGAGTTGTCACAGTCGGTTGACGCGTGTAGCGCGTCTGGTGTGACGCTTGTTTCCGCCAGGAGTTTGCGGCGTGCGGTGTGCAGTTGTGATGATGTGCTGCATGTCTGAGCACGGGGGTGCGGTCGATGGGCCGCAAGGCGTTCCACGGTCGCGACTCGCGGACTACGCGGACATGACGGACGCGCCGGTCGCTGTCGAGCCGACGACGTCTTCGCATGAGCAGCGCGATCAGGATGCGCAGCTGGGAGAACAGCCGACCGCTCTGGAGCGAGTGCACAGCGCTGCACTCGATAATCCCGAAGTGGCGGCGCACAGGCGGGATTTCGCGGCGCTGCTCGGCGAGTTCCGTCGTACCCCAGTCCTGGTTCCCCTTGGTGACGGCCCCGGACCGGACAACGAACGCGGCCTGCTGACTGCCGACTTGAGCGGTATCCGCTTCATCTTGGCGTTCTCGGACGAGCGGGCGCTCGCCCGTTACGCCCGGGAGCGGGGCGCCTTCGCGCGGGAGTGGACGTATCAGACGGTGCTCGGGGCGCGGCTGCTGGATGTGGCGGTGCCGGCCGCGGGGGTGCCGTGCGGGGTGGCGCTGGACTGTGCGGACGGGCCGGACGGGATGGTGTTCCCGCCGGTGCGGGGCATCGTGCCCGACGAGGCGGCGCTGGACTTCGAGGCGGGGGACGAGGCATGAGCGACGGTGGCAAGGACCTGAAGGCGGACGGGCTCGCACTGGTCGCGAAGGGCCTGACCGAGGCCCTGGGTGAGCTGAAGGAACTCGGCATGGTGGGTGAGGCGGGGGCCGGGCGCGGCTTCTCCGACATCGCGCTGTCGGGCCTCGAACTCGGCCATGAGGGGCTGACGGGTGACTTCAAGTCGTTCTGCGAGCGCTGGGAGTGGGGGGTGCGGTCGCTGGTCGCCGAGGGCAACGGGTTCGCTGTGAAGACGGGGTTGTCGGCGGGCACGTACTACGAGACCGAGCACTACGTGGAGGGTTCCTTCAAGGTGGTCGCCAACTCGGCCGTCGGCAATCCGTACGCCTCCGAGGAGGACGTGGAGAAGATGGGCTGGGGCGACATCGCCACGTCCGGGGTCTACGGCGGGAACGTGGACTACAGCAAGGAGTCCTTCGACCAGGCGATGGCCAACAGCGGGCAGGCGTGGAAGGACGCGGGCCGGGACGTGATGACCTCGCACACCCTCGGGCCCATGGGTGTCAACCCCGAGAACCTGCACAGCGCGTTCGGTGTCTCGGACCAGGAGTACAACCAGTACCTGGACGACACCTTCGGGCCCTCTCCCGAGGCCCGCGCCAAGGCCGCCGGGCAGCAGGGGAGTGAAGGCTGATGGGCGTCCTCGGAGACATAGGCGACGGCCTCAACAGCGCCCTCGGTTACGGCGAACACCTCTATGACGAGGGCAAGAAGAAGCTCGGCGAGGCCGTCGACTACGGCACCGACAAGCTGGGCGGCGCGCTGGACCACGCCGGTCTGCACGACTGGGCCGACAATGTGGAGGACTGGGGCGACGAGGTCGCCTCCGACCTGGGCGCCACCCCGGGCGAGCAGCAGCTCGGCCAGACCGAGGAGCCGGACGAGCTCGTCCACGGCCACCCGGACAGGATCCGGGAGAGCGCCAAGCACCTGAGGGACTTCCACGGCGCCTTCGACAAGGTGAGCACGGGGCTGAAGAAGGTCGACTCCTCCGGCTGGCAGGGCCAGGGCGGCGACGCGTTCCGGGAGAAGTTCGGCGTGCACCCCACCAAGTGGGCGCAGGCCGCCGAGGCCTGTGACACGGCCGCGGGGGCGCTGGAGGCGTACGCGGGCACCGTGAAGTGGGCGCAAGCCCAGGCCAAGGAGGCCGTCGAGCTCTACAAGAAGGGCGTGCAGGCGGCCAAGGCCGCGGCCGACGACTACCGGATCAAGGCCCAGGCCTACGACGCCAAGGCCCGTGCGGGTGACGACCCGGGACCGGAGCCGAAGCAGGACATGGAGGCGGGCAAGGCCGACGTCAAGGCCGCCGTCCAGAAGCTCGCCGAGGCCCGCAAGCAGCGCAACACCGCCGCCTCCGAGGCCCAGGGAAAGGTGAAGGCGGCCCTCGCGCACGCCCCCGCCGAGCCGCCGCCGCTTCAGCGCCTGGGCAACGACCTCACGGACGGCTACCAGGCCGTCAACACCGAACTCACCCACGTGGTCGGCGGCGCGCTCAAGGGCACGGCCGGCCTGCTGAACTTCGCCCGTGGCCTGAACCCCATGGACCCGTACAACCTGACCCATCCGGCCGCCTACATTCAGAACGTCAACATGACGCTGGCCGGCCTGGTCTCCACCGCCTCCCACCCCGAGCGGGTCGTCCAGGCCGCCGTCGACGGCTTCAAGAAGGACCCCTCGGAATTCGTCGGCCGCCTCATCCCCGAACTGGTCGGCACCAAGGGCGCCGGCCTCGCCCGCGGCGGACTGCGGCTCGCGGTGAAGGAAGGAGCGGAAGGAGTCGCGGAGCAGGGACTGCGCAAGACCGCCCGGAACGCCGTGGAAGAGGGCGCGGAGGACGTCTCACGCCGGCCGCTGGAGAAGGTCTGTGAGAAGGACCCCGTCGACGTCGCGACCGGCCGGATGGTGCTGCCGGTAACCGACGTCTCGCTCCCGGCCCAGCTGCCGCTGCTGCTCAAGCGGCAGTTCGAGTCCTCGTACCGCCTCGGCGGCTGGTTCGGACCAGCCTGGTCCTCCACGCTCGACCAGCGCCTGGAGATCGACGCCCAGGGCGTGGTCTTCGTCGGCGAGGACGGCCTGACCCTCGCCTACCCGCACCCGGCACCGGGCGTCCCGACGCTGCCAAGCCACGGTCCGCGCTGGCCGCTGGACAGGGTGGACGACGGGTACACCGTCACCGACCCGGATTCGCGCCAGGTACGGCACTTCGCCGACCGCTCCGACGCGCTGGCGTTGCTGGAACAGCTCGACGATCGCAACGGCAACTGGATCACTTTCGAGTACGACGCCGACGGCACACCTCGTTCGGTGATCCACAGCGGCGGCTACCGGCTGCACATCTCGACGTCGCAGGGCCGGGTCACCGCCTTGCACCTGGCCGGTGCGGCTGCGGAGGGCGGCGACCAGGAACTGGTCCGCTACGGCTACACCGACGGCCACCTCACCGAGACGACCAACTCCTGTGGCCGTCCGACCCGCTTCGGCTACGACAGCCAGGGCCGCATTACCTCCTGGACCGACACCAACGACAGCCACTTCACGTACGTCTACGACGACGAGGACCGCTGCATCCACCAGTCCGGTGCCGCCGGCCACCTGCGCTCCACCTTCACCTACGGGCCAGTCGACCCGGACACCGGCGAGCACACCACGACCATCACCGACTCCTACGGCCACGACACCCGATACCTGATCAACCGCCGCTGCCAGGTGATCGCCGAGACGGACGCCCTCGGTGCCACAACTGGTTACGTCCGCGACCGCTACAACCGCCTGCTGTCCCAGACAGACCCGCTGGGCCACACGACGACGTTCGAGTACGACGAGGCCGGCAACCTCATGCGGGTGGTCCGTCCGGACGGCCGCGAGGTACGAGCGATGCACGGTGAAGCGGGCCTGCCCGTGAAGGTGGTGAACCCGGACGGCACAGTTGTCCGCCAGACCTACGACGAGCGGGGCAACCGCACCTCGGTGACGGACCCCTCGGGCCGGACGACCCACTTCACCTACACCGGCGCCGGTCATCTGGCATCGGTCACAAACCCGCTGGGCAGCACGACGACGGTCGTCTGCGACCGCGCGGGCCTGCCGGTGCGGGTGACGGACCCGCTGGGCGCGGTCACCCGCTACGAACGGGACGCCTTCGGACGCCCGACCACGATCACGAATCCGACAGGCGCCACAACGCTGCTGGACTGGTCCGTCGAGGGCCGCCTGATCCGACGTACCGCGCCGGACGGTACGGCGGAGACGTGGACGTACGACGGCGAGGGCAACTGCACCAGCCACACGGACGCGCTCGGTGGCGTCTCCCGCTTCGAATACACCCACTTCGATCTGCTGGCGGCCCGCACGGGCCCGGACGGGGCGCGCTACGAGTTCGGCCACGACACCGAACTGCGCCTGACGAGAGTGACGAACCCGCAGGGTCTGACGTGGACGTACGAGTACGACCCTGCCGGCCGTCTGGCGAGCGAGAGGGACTTCGACGACCGAGCCCTGACGTACAACTACGATCCCGCCGGCCGCCTGCTCGCGCGGCGGAACGCGCTCGGCGAGGTGGTCTCCTTCGACCGCAACGAACTCGGCCAGGTACTGCGCAAAGACGCGGCCGGGCAGGTGACGACCTACGCCTACGACCTCACCGACCAACTCGCCCGGGCGACGGGACCGGACGGTACTACCCTGACCCTCCTGCGCGACCGCCACGGCCGCCTGCGCTCGGAGACGGTCGACGGCCGCGCGTTGACGTACACCTACGACGCTCTGGGCCGCCGCACCAGCCGAACGACGCCGACCGGGGCCGAGACGACGTGGTCCTACGACGCGGCAGGCCGACGCACCGGCATGGTGGCCTCAGGCCGCGCCATCGACTTCTCCTACGACGCCGCCGGCCGCGAACTGACCCGCCACATCGGCGGCACGATCGCCCTGGAGCACACCTTCGACGCGCTGGGCCGTCTGACGACCCAGTCGGTGACCGGCGCCGCGGGCCGCACGGTGCAGCACCGGGCCTTCAGCTACCGAGCCGACGGAAACGTCATCGGCATCGAGGACCACCTCTCCGGCAGCCGCCGATTCGACCTGGACGCGACAGGCAGGGTGACGGCGGTCCACGCAGCCGGCTGGACGGAACGGTACGCCTACGACGAGGCAGGCAACCAGATCCAGGCGTCCTGGCCCTCGGCCCACCCGGGCCAGGAGGCCACCGGAACCCGCCAGTACACGGGCACCCGCATCGCCCGCGCCGGCAACGTCCGCTACGAGCACGACGCCCTCGGCCGCATCATCCTGCGTCAGAAAACCCGGCTGTCCCGCAAGCCGGACACCTGGCGCTACACATGGGACACCGAGGACCGCCTCACCTCGGTCGTGACCCCGGACGGCACCCGCTGGCGCTACACCTACGACCCCCTGGGCCGCCGCACGGCGAAACTCCGCCTGGCAGCCGACGCCGAAACGGTGCTGGAACGGGTGGACTTCACCTGGGACGACACCACCCTCTGCGAACAGACCACCACCTCCGCCGACCTCCCCAACCCGGTCACCCTCACCTGGGACCACCAGGGCCTGCAACCCCTGACCCAGACGGAACGCATCACCGCAGCCGACGCACCCCAGCAGGAGATCGACTCCCGCTTCTTCGCCATCGTCACCGACCTCGTCGGCACCCCGAGCGAACTCATCGACGAACACGGCGACATCGCCTGGCACACCCGCAGCACGCTCTGGGGAACAACGGCATGGGCGGCCAACAGCACCACATACACACCCCTGCGCTTCCCGGGCCAGTACTACGACCCGGAAACCGGCCTCCACTACAACTACTTCCGCTCGGGTTGGAGCCTTCGCCGAATCCCGTCGCATACGTACCCAACCCGCACGCGTGGGTCGATCCCATGGGTCTGACCCCCTGCCCGCCTCGTGTCAAGGACGGGGGCTGGGACCTGAGGAATCATAATCCGCTCGACGTTGTGCCTGAAGGCGCAGAGACGCGCGTCCTCAAACCCGACCCTAATGGGGGTGCGCAAAAGGGCGTTGAATACAAATGGATAGACCCTGAGACCGGGAACACCGTTCGACTCCGGGTGCATGACAAGGACGGTACCGCACCGGCGGGCTCCAACGCGGCGAAAGGGGATGTCTACCGCATTTCGATCGGTGGAAAATATCAGGACGCTGCGGGCAACTTGTATCACCGGCAAGTTCACAACCCGAAGAGTCCGAACTACAATTCCGGTGCGGCCAACAGCACCCATATACCCTGGCCAACCCAATATCCGCTGCCCTACTGATCCTAGGTTGCAAACAATGGAATCCCACGAGTTCGTCCACATGGTACGTGACGTGCTGGATGCTGAAGCGGCCGTGCGTGAACGCACGGCCGAGGAAGTGACCGACCGGTTGAGCGCCTACTCACCGGCCCAGGTTTCAGCTTTGGCGACGCTGCTGTCGGCGGCTGCGGTATGCGAGAAGGAGACGGCGGTGCTGGAGGCCGACCTCCACGCCATCCTCGAGCTCATGTCGACCGGTCATGTGACACGTGACCACCTCTCACCATTGTGCGAGATTCGGCTCGAGGAACTGCCATCGACGCTTCGCGAATACGTGACCGATTTGCTCGAAGGCTGAGATGTATGCCTGTCGATGACCCCCCTTTCATCCAGCGGCGAGTCGAAGAATTATGCGAAGCTGTCCGGTCTTCAGTGAGGGGCATTGACACGCCGGAGTCGCCAACGCGCCTCCTGAAGATCCGGCGATTTCGCCTGTGGCCGCAAGGAGGACGACATGGCGCGGGCCTGGGACGCCGCGAAGGCGGAGGAGGTACTGCCAGGCGCGCGCGAACTCCGCGTCCCGGCCGCGCCGTTGGTAGACTGCCGCGCTGCTCACGCCGATGGCGGCGGCGGCCGCGATGACGGTGGTGCCCGGCTTGCTCAGTTCCTCGAGGAAACGGGCCACGCGCTGGGGAGTCAGCCGGATGACCCTGCTGGCCCCGTATGGGGGTGAGGCGGCGCTGACCGCGTCGCATGCGGCCGCGAACGTCGGATCGTCTCCCTGCCAGGCCCCTGCACCGCTGATACCGAGGATCGGCTCTGCCCGGCCCGGGGGGAGGCCGAGGGCCAGGAGGCGAAGGTAGTCGGCCCGCAGGGCGTGGCCGCGTTCCTCGTGCACGTCGGGATCCCGGCCGGCGAGAGCGATCGCCAGTCGGATGTCGGTGCGGGGGCCCTGGCCCACACAGCGCGCAGATCGATGCCGAGTTCCGTGGCCGCAGCGTCGGTGAACGGCCACGTCACATCCGGTTGCATCGAGCCTATGGGGTGATCATCCACCACGAGATGCAGCGCGCAACGGCTGGCGTCAACGTTGGCCCAGCCGGTGAGGCCGCTTTGGCGTGCTCTGAACAGGGCGCTGATGGTCACGGCATGGGTGATCAGGCCGGTCAGGGCCATCTCTTCCGCTTCGGCGAAGGGCGCGGTCCAGACCCAGCGGACGCCGCCCTGCGGCAGCGACCTCGCCCACCGTGTCGATGTCCCCACCGCGCACCCTGCCCGGCCAGGGCACCGACCCGCACTTCCTGGAACTGCCTGCCTGGCTCGACGCCCAACGGGCCGCCCGCCGCAACGGCGAAATCAAGGACTGGCAGATCGAACGTCTCGAGGAAGCTGGCATGGTCTGGGAACCCTGCAGCGAGAACCGGCAGATGCTGATCACCGACCCGCCAATGCGCTACGCCCGCCAATACGCCCGGGTTTGCTTGCCCACGGCCATCGCCCTGTCGGCGTAGGCAGCGGCCACCTCCGCATCCTCATGGCCGTAGACGGCCAGTGTGGACAAGTTCAGTACGCTCCGCCCAACTCCGCGCTCGGTCTCAGTTCTTCGAGGGTCCGCACAGCCTCCAGGCCGGTCTGCGCGGCTTCGGTGCTGTGCCGAGGGCTGCGGGTACGGACATCGATGAATCCGCTGCCCGCTATCCACGCAGCGGCGGTGGCTGCGTCCTGTGCCCTCAGCTTGGGGCGCCGGTGCAGGTCGTCATCGGTGAGCAGGAGGGGCAGGATGTGCGCGCTGCCCGGTGACTGGCGCCGCTATGGTCCCGGCCTCGGAAAGGCAGGGGCCTCGGCGGCCGTGGCCTCTACCGGCGGTGCCGGCCCCCAGCCTCGGAACTGCGGGCGGCGCGACACCGGTCAGTAATGGACGTTCCATCCCAGTGCTTCGGGGCGCCCGCGGTGACCTGGGCGTCGTAGGTGTGCACCACGATCTCCTGGAGCTGGTGTGGGGCGGCGCCACCGGCGGTCTGCGGCGACTGCGACGTATCCCACCAGGTCCAGCAGCCGCGATCTGGGCCGGCCTCCCGCAGTGCGTCCAGTAGCTGCTGCGCCGATGCGGCCCACCAGTCCAGCAGGGCCTCGCGCTCCCGAGGCGCAGCCGGGGCGCCCCATGCGGACTTGGCCGGCGGAGCGTCGGCAGGGCCTGCGGCGACGATGGCGGCCCACTTACGGCGCCCCTGGCCCAGGTGCTGCACCAGATCGAACAACGTCCACTCGGGGCAGGTCGGCACCTGCACGTCGAGGCTGGGCGCGGCGGCGACCACGGCGCGGAAGGCCGTCGATCGATCGTTGATCAGCCGCAGCAGATCGGGGAACTCCAGAGTCATTCCACTCTGGATGTCTGTCAGTGTGCTCCGGCAACCGGACAGCGATTTTCATGGCCGACGCGGAGGGCGCGGTGTGCCACTTGCCTACATGGCGGATCCGACCACCGGGGCGAACGGCTCGGGAGGGGACGACCCGCGCTCAGAACTCGACGACAACGCGGAAGAGTGTGGGGTCGGCGATGGCGAAGTCAGGGGAGGTGGACATGCGCTGTCGGAAGCGGGGGTTGAGCGCCACATTGACCAGGCCGAGCCGGGACTCCGGGAACAGTCTGCGGTGCAGCCGGGCGTCCCGGGGAGCCGGCCACCGGTCTCCGCCGTTCGGGCGAGGCACCGGCCGTCGCCGGTACGGCTCCCACCCGGCCGGGCATCCCTGGTCCCACGCGAGGGCACTCGGCTCCACGCGTGCGCGCTCACGCCCTTGCCCAGGAACGACCGCAGAGGCAGGACCTCGGGCCTGCCCCTGCGCACAAAGGAGGAGAAGTCGGACGCTCATGCGAGGAGCCAGGGCGGCGTGGCCGCGGTGGGCACAGGTGGCGGCGGGGGTGGTCGGCCTGGTCGGGGCGGCCCCGGCCGCGGCAGCCGACGAGGGCGGCACCGTGGTGAACTGCACGGCCAACCCCGCGGCCCTGCAGCCCGCGATCAACGCCGCCGCCCCGGGGGCGAAGCTGCTGGTGAACGGGACCTGCACCGGCCCCTTCACCATCGACAGGGACCTGACCCTGCTCGGCCGCAACCGCGCGGTCCTCAACGGCAACCAGGTCGGCCCCACCGTGACGGTCGGAGCCGTCCAGGTGCGGCTGGACAAGCTGACCATCACCAACGGCAAGGCCAACCTCGGCGGCGGCATCCTCAACAACGCCGGCGGCACGGTGACGCTGGACGATTCCACGGTGGAGCGCAACACGGCAAGCGCCGGCGGCGGCATCTTCAACAGCTCGGGCATGGTGACGCTGAACGACTCCAGGGTGGAGCGCAACACGGCAAGCGCCGGCGGCGGCATCTACAACGAGGTCGGCGTGGTGACGCTGGACGACTCCACGTTGGAGCGCAACACGGCAGAAGGCGACGGCGGCGGCATCGACAACGGCGGTGGCACGGTGACGCTGGACGACTCCACGGTGGAGCGCAACACCGCACGCTTCGGCGGCGGCATCTTCAACAACGGCACGGGCACGGTGACGCTGGAAGACTCCACGGTGGAGCGCAACACCGCGAACGGCGGCTCTGGCAGCGGCGGCGGCATCCTCAACAGCGGCGTCGCAGTGACGCTGAATGACTCCACGGTGCGCCGTAACCGCCCGGACAACTGCGCCCCGCCCGGCAGCGTCGCCGACTGCACCGGCTGACCTCCCCACACCCGCCGGCGGAACCGGCCGTCACACCAAAGCGCCCCAGCGGCCCGCCGGGCACCCGGCGGGTGGAGCCACGCCAGGCGGAAACCGCCGAGTTGACAGCGCGGCTGGAGACGCAGCGGGCCTCGTTGTAGGCCACCCGCCCTGCCTCGTCCTGTATGGCGGGCCCGCCAGTGAGGCAGGCCCGCTCGGCGGCGCGCAGGCTCGCCGGGATCACCCTTCGGGCTCGCGGCCGGGCTCAGCGATACAGCATGGGTGTACTTCGTCGTGGCTCGCGCCTACCTGACGGTGCGTCGTGACATCCCGCGGGACCTTATGGTGTTTCTGCAGGACGCGCATGAACGTCGCGGTGTTCTGCGGCAGGTCGGAGCGGTGTATCAGTTCCGGCACATCGACCTGCAACGCCATCTCACCCAGTAACAGCATGGCGCCCGATCTGGCCCCTGAGCTTGATGTCCTTGCTGGAGAAGGCTGACCGGCTACCCGGTGGAGGAATCCCGGCGGTCGCTCTCGCTTCGTAGGCTTGCCATATGGGCAGGGGCAGGGCGCCCCGGCTGAGGCTGGTTGTGGTTGCGGACGACCGCGATGCCGGTCCGCGGTCGTGCCGTGGGTGTGGTGGTCCGCTGATGCCGACGGCGAAGGCGACGCGGTGTTCTGCTCGCCGGGCGTGCCGGTCACGGCACTGGCGCAGGATGCCGCGGGCGCGGGCGCGGGCGCGGACTGAGGCGGTGCAGGCCAGCGTGACGTCCCGCCGCCTGGCCCGGCAGCACCGCCGCACCGAGGCGGTCCCGACCGTCCTCGCGGCCGTCGCCTGAAGATCCCTCCGCTGCCGTTCGGCTGCCCGTCCATCGACGCCCAATCAAACGGCAAGCCAGATCACGACCGCACCTCACAATGCCGTGAGCTGCGGAAAGAGGATGCGGCACAGGTTCTAAGAGCTGCGGCTGATCGTGCGATTTTTTGCGGCAGGCTTCGGCCGTACTGCTGGCCGTGATGCGTAGATGCGACCGACCCCGGCGGGGCACCTCACGGGGTGCCCCGCCGCAGGGGACTCTTTCGCCTGCGGCCAGATCGGCGTTTGGGCGCTCTGGTCAGCCCATCGGCACCATTCCGCCAAGGGCACCATGACCGATTGCGTCGAGTGGGCCGAAAAGGAGGGGAAGGCCCGCGCCCGAGGGGGCGAGCTCATGAATGATGGCGTCGCTGTTCGAGATGCCGTCCGCCTGCGCAGGGGCGGCGACGGACAGGGCTCCGAGAGTGAGCACGCCCAGCACAATGATCTTCTTCATGCCCTGGCAACGAGTCATGTCGCTCGGCGGCACGGGCAGACACTCCGACGCAGGAATCGAGGGCGTTCTGGGCCAGGGCGCATGCACCGAATGCATGGAGCCCCGACGCCCGCGTCTAGCGCTGTTCAAGCCCCCAACCTGCCGATCAACCGGCTGCTCTCCTGACTGTCTCACCCGTCCTATGGAGTCGATCGGTACGAGTGAGACAAACCAACGTCCCGAGGCGCAGAAGGCATCAGCGACGGGAAAACCCTGGTCAAGGCACGGCGGCTCATTGGGACGCCCAGGACGACGACACCCACCAGCAGTTGGCCGTCGACCACCTGGCCGCCGTTGCCCCCTGCGGCCTGGAGGTCCACCAGCCCGAACTGGTGGACCGCCGCGGGCTATATCTGCACCTTTCAAGCGAACCTGCTGGTCACCGGCACTGGAATCGTGCGTGACGTCAAGCATGCGCGAGGTGCGCCGTGCCACCGTGGCCGGCCACGCGAGGGACCTGCAACTCCGTGGGGCCGCCGGCGCCGAACGGAGGCAAGATCCGCAACAGCAGGCCGCGGCGTACCTCACTGACGCCCGTACTTGGCCAGCGCCTCACGACAGGCGGGCACGTACACGTCCCTAGCTGCCCGATACGCTCGCCCGTACCTCTTCCTGTCATCTTCACGGGCCTTGTCGGTGGCAGTCTCGCCATACTTGAGAGGACGTGCATCCTCTTGCATGTAGACATCACAAGCCGCTGCCTCAGCGCGGAAAACGATCTGCCTATAGCCTGTGGCATCAGCGAGCTCCTTTTCCGCCCCGTCCTTGGCTCAGGCGTAGTTCTTGATCCACTCGGCCCGGTCGTCATCGCCCCTCTGCTGGTCGACTTCGTGCCGTGCTTGTTGTCGCACTCGGTCCCGAACTTCGGTGTACAGCCGTTCACGGCGCTCGATCTTTGTGACGATCTTGCTGGCGACGACTTCTATGTCTCCAGGCACCTCATCCCACTCCTTTGGCGTGAGGGCTTCTCCCTTCTCTCGGAGGTCCTGTACTGGGCCGGGGGCGCCTTCAACGCCCCCGGCTCGGGCTTCCTGGCGTGCCTCTTATTAGCCGGGTCGGGGTGGTGTCTCCTCCATACGGCTCACTCTGAGCTGCGGCATATGCCAGTAGTACCGGATGCTGGCCGGGATTCCCGACAAACGCCCTTGAGTAACGGAGGAGGCGCCTTGACACCTCTCACTCAGATTCCGTTGGAAGGCGGGGGTCGGTCCTGGTCGAGGCGCTGGCCGGGTGCGGAGGGTCCGGTGAAGGCCGGGCGCCTTGGAAACATCATCGGAGAGGTGCCTGACACTCTGCGGAACGTTCTAGAGCCGATCACACATGCGGGCCAGGCAGACCTCGACCAGCTGCACAAGGCACAGCCTGACGAGATCACGGTGGAGTTCGGCGTGCATCGTGCGGTGGAGGCCGGTGTGGTGATCACCAAGGGCAGGGCCGCCAGCCACCTGCAGGTGACGGTGCCGTGGAAGGGCGACGGTGGCTAGCGCCGGGCCAGTGGCGGACGACGGCATGCCGGCGCACCTGCCCGCTGCGGTGGCACAGGTCCTCGGGGCCGATGGGAGCGTAGCGGGGGCGGGCTTTCTGGTGGCCGAGGACGTCCTGGTCACGTGTGCGCACGTGGTCCGGGCAGCCGGGTCCGGGCCCGGGGAGCGAGTGCTGCTGAGCTTTTCCTGCATGCAAGGTGCCGACGCACTGGAGGGACGCATCGAGGGATGGCGTGCTCCCGAGGATGAGGATGTCGCCTTCGTCCGGCTGCGTCGAAGGCCGCCGGGTGCCCAGGTGTTGTCACTGGGCTCCGCGGAGGGATGCGGCGGGCATCGGGTGCGATCGTTCGGCTTCCCGGCCCAGGCTCCGCGAGACGGGCACTGGGGCGTCGGAGAGGTAGCTGATCTTCTGCCTGCCTCGGCTGGCCGAGGCAGGCACCTTCAGCTGACCGGTGCCAACGACCTCACCACTGGATTCAGCGGTGCGCCAGTCTTCGACGAGGTGACCGGGCTGGTCATCGGCATGCTCACTGAAATCACCGCCCCTGATATCTACGCGAGAGGACAGGGCATCGCTTACGCCATCCCCTCTCAGGTGCTCCGTGAGCTTCGGCCTGAATTGACCGAGCAGGGGGTGGTCCCGTACCGCGGATTGGAGCCGTTCGACGTCGCACATGCCCGGTGGTTCTACGGCAGGGAGGAGGCAGTCCAGCAGGTATTGGCGGGGCTGGCGCGTGGACAGCGGCTGACGCTCTTGCTGGGGCCCTCCGGGTCCGGTAAGACCTCGCTGATCCAGGCGGGTGTTCTGCCCGCACTGGCCGCGGGGGAGCTGCCGGGGAGCGACGACTGGCTCCCCGTTGTCGTTCGGCCGAGGCAGGACCTGCTGGACGAGTGGGAGCGCGCGGGACTATCCGGGGCCGGCACCGATGGGCTTTCCGCGGCCGTTGACCGCATGCTCGCCGCAGATCCGACTCGGCAGCGTCTCCTGCTCGTCATCGACCAGTTCGAGGAGCTGCTCACTCAATCCAGTGCCCGTACGCCGGACTGCCGTCGGGATGTTACGGAACAGATCATCGAGGCACTAGGCGACCACCATCGGCTCAGCGTGCTCCTCGTCATGCGCGACGACTTTTACCCCCAGCTCGCCGCCGTGGCCCCACGGCTACTGGAAGCCGCAATGCCAGGAGTGCTCAACGTGCTCGCGGTGCTCAACCGGCATGAACTACACGACATCGTCACGCTGCCGATACGTGAGGCGGGAGCGCATTTCGAGCCTGGATTGCCCGGACACATCGTCACCGATGTTCTGGCTGCCGCGCCCGAGACGACCACGATCGGCCAGGCACCGGCGACCATGCTCCCCCTAGTGGAGGTGGCGTTGAGTCAGCTGTGGCTGAGACGCCACGAGGGTTATCTCACCCACGACGCATACCAGCGCATCGGCGGAGTGACGGGCAGCCTCACCACGTGGGCGGATACCGCCCTGGTCCAGCTCCCGCCACATCAACGTCCTATCGCACGGCGCATTCTGACCGCCTTGGTGAGGCCTGCGGACCCTGTTCACCACACTCCCGCGGTGCGCGCCCAGGTCCCCTTGCGAGAACTGCGGGACTTGGCGGCTGATCCCGGCACTGTGCCAGGGGATGACGGCGACTTCGGTGAGGTCCTCGCCGCCCTGACCGCCCACCGCATTGTCATCACGTACACACCGGATGCGCCACAGGACGCCGACACCTCCTCGGCGCAACCGGTGGCAGAACTGATTCACGACGCACTCATCCGCGACTGGGGCAGCCTGCGCGAGTGGGTCCGTCAGGACCACTGCTTCCAGGGGTGGCTGGAACAAGCCCGCGCCGCGCGAGCCCGCTGGGCCGAGACGTCTGACCCCGGCGACCTGCTCACCGGGACAGCACTCGTCGAAGGCCTCGATTGGGCGCAAAAACGCCATTTGCCGGAGGAGATCACTTCCTATCTGACCGCGAGCCGGCAACGTCAACAGGAGGTCCTCCGACGCAGCAGACGCCTCAACGCGGTCCTGGCTTCTGTGCTGGCCCTCGCGCTGATCGCGGCAGGGGTAGCCATGTGGCAATGGCGGACGGCCAGGGCCGAGCAACAGGCAGACGGGTCCCGGCAGATCGCGGCGAAGTCCGGTCAGCTGATCCAGACCAATCCGGACCTGGCGTCCCTGTTGGCCGTCCAGGCCTACCGCACCAGCCCCACACCCGAAGCCTTTGCGAGTCTGCAAGACGCTGCGGCGCTGCCGCTGCACCGGACTCTCATGGATCACACGCGAGAGGTGTACTCAGTCGCGTTCAGCCCGGGCGGGCGCACGCTCGCCACCGGCAGCACGGACGGTACGGCTCGCTTGTGGGGCGTCTCCGCTGGCAGAACCCGAATCGTTCTAAGAGGGCACACCGACGAGGTGTGGTCGGTCGCCTTCTCCCCGGACGGCCGCACGCTTGCCACAGGCAGCGCGGATGGCACGGCCCGCCTGTGGGATGTGGCGACGGGACGGACTCGCAGAGTTCTCCGCGGGCACACAGGCACACTGAACTCTGTGGCGTTCGGCCCTGACGGGCGCACGCTCGCCACCGGTAGCGACGACAAGACCGTCCGACTGTGGGACGTTGCCACCGGTAAGCCCCGTGCCATCCTGCGCGGCCACAGCGACTTGGTGTACTCGGTGGCCTTCAGTCCGGACGGGCGCACGCTTGCCACCGGCAGCGCCGACAACACGGCTCGGTTGTGGGATGCGGCCACTCATCAGGCGCTGACCGTCCTTAGAGGCCACACCGGTGCAGTCTGGTCCGCCAAGTTCAGTCCGGACGGGCGCACGCTTGCCACCGGCAGCGCCGACACCACCGTGCGGTTGTGGGACGTGGCCACCCGCGGTACCCGTATAACCCTGTCCGGCCATACAGCTGCGGCTTGGGCGCTCGCGTTCAGTCCTGACGGGCACACCCTCGCCACCGGAAGCCAGGACCAGACCACAATGCTGTGGGACGTGACCACCGGCACAACCCGCGGCGTCCTCGCTGGTCACAAGGGCGCGGTGGAAGCGGTGGCGTTCAGCCCTGATGGGCGCACGCTTGCCACTGGTAGTGACGATAAGACCGTCCGGTTGTGGAACCTGCTCAGCGGTAAGGCCCGCAAGATCATCACCGGTCATACGGATGCGGTCGCAGCCGTCGCGGTTACTCCCGACGGGCGCCTGCTCGCCACCGGCAGCGGCGACCATACGGTGCGGTTGTGGGACATGGCCTCAGGCAAGGCCCGCAGCACCCTTCCCGGAAATACCGGGAACGTGTATTCAGTGGCGTTCAGTCCGGACGGGCGCCTGCTCGCCGCCGGTAGCGATGATCAAACGGTGAGGCTGTGGGACGTTGCCTCAAGGAGGCTCCGCAGCACCCTCCCCGGGAACGGCGGGGCCGTGTATTCGGTCGCATTCAGTCCGGACGGAAGCACTCTCGCCGCCGGCACCGACGGCAACACCGTGCAACTGTGGGACGTTGCCACCCGCAAGGTCCGCACTCCGATCACCGTCACCCAAGGGGCTGGCTTCCCCGTGAACTCGGTCGCGTTCAGCCCAAACGGACGAACTCTTGCCACTGCCATCGGTGACACCACCGTGCAGTTTTGGGACGTGGTCACAGGCAGGCCCCGCGCCACGTTGACCGGTCATACGAACGCGGTGGACGCGGTGGCTTTCAGTCCTGACGGCCACACCCTTGCCACGGGGAGCGAGGACCAGAACGCCCGCTTGTGGGACGTTGCCACCGCCAGAACCCGCACCACGCTCACGGGCCACACCGGCCCCGTGCATTCGGCGGCGTTCAGTCCTGACGGGCGCACCCTCGCCACCGGAAGCAACGATCAAAGGGTGCGGTTGTGGGATGTGGGCACGGGCCAGGTCCGCGCCACGTTCGCAGGCCACACGGGTCCAGTGTGGTCAGTGGTGTTCAGTCGGGACGGCCGCACCCTGGCCTCCGCCAGTGACGATCGCACCGTACGTCTGTGGGACACGAGCCTCCCGGAGCCTGATGTGGCTATTCGCACCGTCTGCCGGAATGTCGGCCGCGATCTCACCCGTGATGAACGGGCGGCCTTTCTGCCCGGACTGTCAGTTGGGCGGGTGTGCCCGTGACACCTGCCTCGGGCCTTCCGCTTCTCCGGAAGCGCCGTCCCGCGGCCGCGGCGGAGCCGGTTGCGGATCTGGTCGGCCCGCTCGGGAATGGTGTGGCGATGCTCCGCTCACGCAGCCAGGTGCGGATCGCCTTGGAGCTGTAGCCCTTGTCACCGATGACGTGCTAGGGGCGAGTGCGGGGCCGGCCGGGACCGAGCCGGGGCACGTGGATGGCATGCATGACGGCGGTGAACTGGGTGCAGTCGTTGGTGTTGCCGCCGGTGATCGTGAAGCCGAGCGGGCGGCCCAGGCCGTCGCAGGCAAGGTGAATCTTGCTGGTCAGGCCGCCCCTCGACCGTCCGGTGCGGAGCCCCCTTTTCGGGCCCCGGCGGCATGCTGGTGGGCCCGCACAATGGTGGAGTCGACGGACACCATCCAGTCGACGGCCCCAGCCGCATCCGCCTTCGCCTGGGCGGCCCGCAACATCCGATCGAAGGTCCCGTCGGCCGCCCACCGGCGGAACCGTGTGTGCAGGGAACAGAGAGCACCGGGCCTCTCCGCTGAGGTTCACGGAAAGATCGCCGGGCGGGTTCCCTGGCTGGCTACGTCGGCGGGCGTAGGTCAGGGCGAGGCCGGTGCCACCGAGGGCCTCCGCGGCGTCCGGATCGTGCAGCGGGCGCAGCCCGAGGCCGGGGCCGCTGGCTCAGCCTGCCGGAGCAGGCCCGAAGGAAAGCGGGTCGGCGGATAGCGTCGCCCTGGGGACTTGGCGGAGTTGCTGGACGCCACGGGCCAGCTGGCGACTGGATGGAGCTGGAGGACGTCGCGGCGCTGCCGACGTCGACCGGCTCGCCGCGCTCGTGGACGGCCTCAACGGAGAGGACGCTGGCACCTGATGCGTCGGGCGGCGGGTGCTGTGCGGCAGGGTGGTCAGCCGACCAGTCTCTCGTATTCGGCGGCGGCGAGGAGGTTGAGGGTGGGGGCACCATCCATCGGCTTGATTCTGAACAGCCATCCTTGGTCGTAGGGGGAATGATTCACCCAGTCGGCATAAGCTTCGAGGCTTACGTTCGCCCCGATTACCTCACCGCTGAACGGGGAGTAGACCTCGTGGGTAGCCTCGGTCGACTCCACGACGCAGATGGTCTCCCCGACCCGGACGGTGCTGCCCTCCTCGGGCACCTTTACGTGCACGACGTCCGAGAGATCCTGCACGATGTAGTCAGTCAGGCCGACTGTCACGAACCCGCCCTCGTCGCGGACCCATGTGTGGTTCGCGGTGAACATGAGGCTGTCAGGAATATTCGACACGGCACGGCTCCTCTGCGGGACTCTGTGTGATCGACTATGACACTGTGTCACGGCCGCCGCACTTTGCCTCGCGACACGTGACGCCTCCTGGTGACGCAAACCGCTGGTCCGTCTGGCCACCGCGCCGTGCGGGCCGTGATGGAAGGCCGCGAAGCGCCCCGGGGATCTCTTACCTCCGGAGCGCTTCGCGTGAAGGCTTGGCCTACTAGCTGGGGATGAGCGGAAAACGGCCTGCGTGGGGATGAGCGAAAGAACGGCGAACGCGACCGTGTCGACGACCCCCTCAATCGATCGCAGGGCCGCCGCGAGTGGCACGCCGACCAACGGGAGAGACGGAGAGGAGAGATGGTGGGGGCTGCGTAGGCGGGGGTGGCGACGAGAAGGGCGCCAGCGGTCAGGGTGAGCGCCGTGACAGTGCGTCGGATGATCTTCATGCCGGTTCAGCGATCACCACAGGGCAAGGGAGACGGCTGACCGGGTTGTCCTTCCCGGCAAGACGATTCTCTCCTCCACATGTTGCATTCAATACAACATCGAGGCATCACGATGCCGCTTTCCGTGAAGACCCAGCTCAGCAGAGGCAGGGTTCCTCCTGGACATCGTCAGGAGCTGGCGGTTAGTCCGGTTCTCCCAACTTCGGCACTTGCATCGGATGCATCTCGGCTCGAATGCGGTTGAAGCGGGCGGGGTACCGACACCGGCCGCCTGCGTCGCGGGCGACGGCGACGCTGACTTCGACTGTTGGCGGCTGCCCCATCCCGCGCAGAACGTCCAGCCCGTCCAGGGGTGGCCGCTGACCGCCGGGGTGAGGAGAGCGGCCGTCGCCACGGCGGCGGTCCGGGCGAGAGTGTGGTGCGGCCCACGTAGTGCAGGCGGCCGCGGGTGTCGTAGCGGCCGAGCAGGAGGGTGCCCGGGGCGGTGAGTGGGCCGGTGACGGCGCCGACGATGGCCTCGGTCGTCTCCCGCGTCTTGTACTTCCGCCACCCCCGGACCGCGGGCCGGTAGGGGGCGTCGAGCCGCTTGAAGACGACGCCCTCGATCCGGAGCAGGGCACGGATGCCTGCTGAAGTGCTGTCCGTCCGCTGTCAGAAGGCCTTCCAGTGGCCTTCGGAGATCACTTCGACGGCGCCGTCGGCCACTTTGATGGCGGTCTGTTCGTCGATCGCGTAGGCCGGGCCCGCGATCTGGGCCGCCCAGCGCTCCGCTGCGGCCATGGTGTTGTCCGGACACTCCGGATGATCCAGGTGCGGGAAGATCGAGAAATCGACCACGCCCAGTGCGCTGTCGCCGCCAGCGGGCGGCTGGAAGCCCACGAAGTCCTCCCCGATGCGGGGGGTCATCACCAAGTAGGCTCGCAGCGTGACGGATCACGGCATTGAGTTCCCGGTATTCCGACTTCATGTTGTGCCAGCGGTTCTCGCCCTTGCGAGTCCCTCGTGGCAGCGCGATGTCTGGCTGTGCCCGGAGGAGTTCGAGAACCTGGACTACGTGGTCAATGTTCTGTTCGACGACTTCTGCAACGCAGACGATCCCGCGCCGTGGCTGGGTAAGAGCCTGCGGACGGAGGAGGAAGTCGCGCTGATGAAGGAGCTGGGTAAGGTCTATTCGGCCGTGCAGGAAGAAGTAGGTCGCGGTACCCCGGACGAGGTCTATCTTGACGCTCCAGCCTGGGGCACCGTGACCGCAGTGGCGGGCAGGTTGGCTCAGGTGATGGTCACTAATGACCTCCAGGCTGCGGCCCTCCTGCAGGAACAGCTCAGCCTTCCTTCCCCGCCAGAAGCCCGCTGAAGGGGCATCGGCGGCTGGGTGAGGATGCCGGTGCGGAGGAGCCCGGACGATGCCCAGACGTACATCTTGGCGGATGAAGCCGGCCAAGCTCCTGCCGAAACGATCCCGAGTTCCAGTAGCTGGCTGGGGATTCACGGAACTGCGGGCAATGCCGTTTTCAAGAATCGCCGCCAGGGCGGCGGGCGGCCTCGGCGAAGCCCGAGGTGCGAGCGATGTTGCGGGCCATCGTGCTCGCTGCGGCGAAGGGGATCACGAATGGGGCTATCGCTCGGCACCTGGGGGTGGGTTAAGACGGTTCGCAAGTGGCGTGGGCGGTTCGCGGCCCGGGGCATGGAGCGGCTGCTCGACGACCACCAGTCAGGACGGCCGAAGTCGTACGGGCCCGAGGTGCGGGTGGCGATCATAGCCTCTGCGGCCAGCGCCACCGCATCCGGACGAGTCCCGCTGTCTTGCCCCCACCGGCCGCCGGGGTCAGGGCTCGGAGTGCGGAAGTTGCCAGTCGAAGGGCATCAGATCCCGCTCCCAGGCGGGCGATCCGGCCAGTGCGTCGGCGGCCTCGGGTGAGCGCAGGAGACAGCGGTGGCGCAACAGTTCGCGCCGCTCGCCGGGCGTGAGGAGTCTCTCCTCGGGGCTGAGATTCTCCGGGTGGTCGGGGTGCAGGTCGGCACGGCCGTCGATCGGGCGGTCCCCCGCCACGTTGAGTCGATCGCCGGCCGGGGTCCGGTAGTCGAGGCGGAAGTCGGTGCGCCACTGGGAATTGCCGCCCCAGCCCTGGGACAGGTCGACCGTCGGCCGGTGGCGGCGCAGGAAGGTCCAGTACAGCGGTGAGCGGTCCGCGACGCCGCGCTGCGCGTACTCGATGCCGGCGCGGATCCGCACGCCGGCCCGGGTGAACAGCAGTTGGCCGAGCATCAGGCCGGGCCAGAGGAGCTCGGTGATCTCGATCGGCGCCTGCGGATCGTAGGCCTGTTCGACCTCGACGATTTCGTGGAGGAACGGGTCGAACGCGTCGCCGCCCTCGAACGGCGTCATACCGAGCGAGGTGAACACTGCCAGGTACTGGCGCTTCGAGGGCAAGGGCCGCAGGTCCGGGGAGCCGGGCTTGTCAGGGGGAGGCTGGAAGGTGAGCAGCAGCCGGTCGCTGACTCGGTGCAGGGCGTAGAGCTCCCACACAAGTTCCTGCCCGTCATGCTGCGTTCCCTTCCCGGTCCACCATGAGCTGTCTTCTGCCGCCCTGGCCAGCCAGGCGCGGTAGCTGCCCTGGGCCCGATCGAGCCAAGGCACGACGATCTTCTCGTACGGAGAGATCCCCTCGTGCCACCCCAGGGCCTCGTACAGTTCCCGTGCCTCCACCCCGTAAGACATGCCGGGAGCCTACGGGAGGTGCTGGTGGCGTCTGAGCACAGGCCCGTCCCGGATGACGGCTGCGGTCAGACAGTCCACGTCGTCTTCGCCCATAGGCAGATCGAGTGAGCTGCGCAAACGTCGAAGGGCCGCATCCCATGAACGTGACGTGCATCAGGTGCGGTTTTCAGGACGTGCTTGCGTTTACGGCAGGCTGGGGGCTGGGGTCGGATGCGCAGGAAGGTGCATTGCCGGGTGGTCGGGTTCAGCACTGCGACTTTCAGGGGGCTGCGGGCGGCGGCCTGAATGCGGGCGAGCCAGGTCCGGCTGGCTACCAGGATCGTCAGCTCTGCCGGCCACTGGGCGAGTGCTTCAGGATCGCGGACACCACACCGGCGAGCCGGAACTCCCGGCCGGGGTGGGGCCTGCTGTAGACGAGCAGTCCGTTGCCGTGCGCGGGGCTCCGGCCGCCGTACTCGACCGTCTTGCCGGAGACGGTGCGCACCAGTCGCGTGAAGGCGGGCCACACCTCGGCGTCCATCCCGGCGTGTTCGAGTAACACGGTCAATCGTTCCTGCTCGGCCCGCCGTTCCGGTGCTTGCAGCAGGGCCTCCTGCAGACGCCGTTCGGCGGCAGAGGCATGTGCGGTGGCAGACCGGCGGGCTTGCTCGGCTGCCTCGGCACGTGCGGCGGCGGACCGGCGGGCCTGTTCGGCGGCCCTGGCGCGCGCGGCGGCATCGGCATCCGCCTCCAGCCGGGCGCGGGCGGCCGCCAGGTCCACGCGCCGTGTGTCAGCAGATATGTATCCGCCGTGACGTCGCTGTTGAGGCGTAGCGGAGTCGTGGTCGACCGCCTTGTTGGGAATCGGCGGGATCAGTGGCCGGTGCCGCCGGCCCCGTAGTGGCCGCTGATCTGGTCGCGGTAGGCGGGGTCGCCCAGGTGCTTGTCCTTATCGAACTCCGGTGCGCGTTTGATCTGCTCTTTGGAGCGAGCGACAGTGATGGTGCTCGCATCGTGGTCGATGAGGGTGATCGTAGCGGCTGGGAGCAGGACCTCCTTGCCGAAGATCCACATTCCGGTGTCGACGACGATGTACTGCGATCCGACGTCGCTGGAGTGCTTGTCGACCTTGCCGATGTGTCCGTCCGTCGCTTCCACCGCATAGCCGGTCAGATCGGCGTCAGGAGTGTGGCCGGCTGTCGGCGCGTAGTTCCACATGTTCTCAGTCACGCTCATCCTCCACAGATGCGCTGGAGAGATGCCTGCGCATCTCGGTTTCCGTCTCGGGGGCTCCGAATGTCCGTGAAGCGGGCTTGTAAACGCCGTCAAGGCTGTCGACGCCTGCCACCGCTACCTGGCCGGCCACCTCGACCAACTCCGCTACGGCGCTGCCCTCGCAGCTGGCTGGCCGATCGCCACCGGCGCGGTCGAGGGTGCCTGCCGCCACCTGATCGCCGACCGCCTCGACATCACCGGCGCCCGTCGGCGGCTTCACGGAGCGGAAGCCGTACTGCGACTGCGTACCATCCTGGCCAAAGGAGACCTCGGCCTCTGCTGGCGCTACCACGCCGCCCGCGAACACGAACGCCCCTATCTCGCGCCCGACCAGAGACGTACGCAACCCGCCATCGCCCGCGCACCACCACACGGCCGCACCCTCCCGCTCCGAGCCGTAGACGCCGAGGTGATGCCGGGGGCATACCGGCCAGACCTGCCAGGTCCATGCTTCCGCCGGGCGCCGGTGGGAGCACCGTCATGCCCACAAGGGGCCCAGGTCGTCGATCGCTTCTCCGAGGCACTCGGCAGCCGTACGGCCCTGCTGGCGGCCCGTACTGCGGAAGCAGGTCCAGCAGCGACTTGAGCAGGCCGGTGCAGGCGGCCTTGTGGACCGGCGTGCCGATCACGACGCCGTCGGCTCGCGCGACCAGTTCGGTTACCTCGACATTCCCTTACGCCTCGGTAGGTCTGTGCGTCGGGTTGAGCCTTTCAGCGTCGGCAAGGCGGACACCGGCTCCCACCGGGAACCAGTCGTCCAGGGCCGCCGGGTGAACATCTCCTTGTAAGCGATCATTTGGTGGCCCCCTGGGCGAACCCGTTGTAGATGTAGCGCTGCAGGAACAGGAAGACGATCAGGGTCGGCAGGATGACCAGGACGGCGCCCGCGGAGGGATGTGGGAATGCCGCGGATGAACTGCCACACGACCCGCCCGGGAGGACGTCACCCGGGAGGGCGAGGACGAGAGGAGGAGCTGTCGCGCGAGGCGGGTCACGCGATGGCGCAGGCGGTCCCGTTGAGGCTGAAGGTCGCGGGCTTGGCGAAGGTGCCGCCGTACGTTCCCTGGAAGCCGAAGGTGACGTTCCCGCCGGCCGGGATCCGCGCGTTGTAGGAGACGCCGCTCGCCGTGACGGCCCCCGACGCCCCAGCGAGGGAGGCGTTCCAGGAACCGGTGATCTGCTGCCCGGCGGGCAGCGTGAACGCCAGCTTCCACGCGTCGAGCGGGGCGGAACCGGTGTTGGTGACGGTCACGTCCGCGGTGAAACCGCCCTGCCAGACGTTCGTGCCGTAGGACACGGTGCAGGCCGAGGACCCTCCGGAGCCCCCGGAACCGCCACCGGTGCCGGTGTTGATCGTGGAAAAAAACGAGGTCACCGCGAGGCCGGCGCCGTTCTGCCAGGGCTCGAACCCGGCCTGGACGCTGGTCAGGTACCAGTTGTTCTGCGCCAGCCCCCGCGAGACGGCCTGTCGGACGAAGTCCATGACGTCGAAGTTCCAACTGCCGATCGCGGAGGGGGCGACGAAGGACAGGACGTCGTTGGAGCCGTTGTTGCCGGACCACACCTGCCACTGGCGCCCGGCCACGGTGGCCGTGCCGACCTGCGTGCCGACGGGCTGGACGGGGCCGACCTTGTTCAGCCAGACCATGATCTCGGTCCGGTTGACCCCGTCGGTGCGGGGCGTGGGGTCGAGCCAGATGTCGTACGCGGCGTCGTACACCGCGTCGCTCACGTAGCTGTAGGAGATGCCGGTCGGCGCACTGGAGATGCTGCTGAGCTGGGCCGGAAGGGCGGTACCCGGGGAGCAGTTGGTGTAGTGGCAGCCGTTGTAGACGGACGGGTAGGACTTGGGGGCGCCGTTCGTCGGGACCGAGCCGTCGGCCTGGGTGATCCTGAACCCGGAGTCCGTGGCGGTGATGCACTGGGTCCGGCTCGTGCCCCAACGGTTGTTCTGGACGACGTAGCGGCCCTGGATCGTGGTCGACCCGAACTGTTCGCAGATCGAGGTGTCGGCGTGGGCCGCGGGGGCGGTGCCCAGCAGGGCGGCCAGGGTGGCGAGCGAGGCGAGCAGGGCGCCTAACAGGCCACACGCTCTGTGGGGGAGGGCGCAGGAGTGACGGGAAACGTTGGGAGCGCTCCCATGGCTTTCGTTTCGCAGGGACTGTAGGAGAGGGGCGTGGCCCTGACAAGGTGGTGAACGCGAATCCGTTGAACTTCTCTCGAACGCCCAGGTCGGACTGGCATCGCATGCCGTGGCCGCGCCAGACGGTGCCCCCCCCGGCCTCCGGCGGCAGCGTCCGTCAGCCGTTCGGAACCGCGCACCGGTCCCGCGCCCCGCGCCGACCACGCTTGGCGCCGGAGTCGCGTCGGTTGATAGTCGCGGCTCGGGGTAGCGAAGCGGCATGGCAACCGAGAACTGCTCCGTCTCCGCCGGCGGCCGGCTCCAGCCCGAGATCGACGTCCCGGCCCTCACCGCCGTCCTCGACGGCGAGTACGCCGGGATCCGGGACCTCGTCCGGACCAACCTGGTCACCCATGCCGCCGTCCTCGACGAGGCCGACGCGCTCGGCATCGACGCGTTCCGCGAGAGGGTCCGCGATGTCGTCGTCCAGTTGGCCTCGACCGGTCAGACCGGCATGGGCTTCCCCGGCGCATACGGCGGCGGCGACGACGTCGGCGCGTCGATCGCCGCCTTCGAGACCCTGGCATTCGGCGACCTCTCCGTCCTCGTGAAGGTCGGCGTCCAGTTCGGGCTCTTCGGCGGAGCCATCCTGCATCTCGGCACCGACTACCACCACAAGACCTACCTGCCCCGCCTGGTCACCGGAGAGCTGATGGGCTGCTTCGCCATGACCGAGGTGGGTCACGGTTCCAACGTCCAGGCGCTCGGCACCATCGCCCGCTACGACCCCGATAACCGGGAGTTCGTCCTCACCACTCCCGACGAGCAAGCTCGCAAGGACTACATAGGCAACGCCGCCCGCCACGCCGAACTCGCCGTCGTCTTCGCCCAGCTGGAGGTGGACGGCCGGACCGAGGGAGTCCATGCCTTCGTCGTTCCCCTACGCTCGGACGGCCGGGTCCTGCCCGGTGTCGCCATAGAGGACGACGGCCGGAAGATGGGCCTCAACGGCGTCGACAACGGACGCATCCGCTTCGATGGGGTACGCGTCCCCCGCGAGGCGCTCCTCGACCGCTTCGCCCAGGTCACCCCCGAAGGTCGCTATGAGAGCGCCATCGAGAACCCCGACCGACGCTTCTTCACCATGCTCGGCACCCTCGTGCAGGGCCGAGTCAGCGTTGCCGGAGCCGGAGTCAGCGTCGCCAAGGTCGCACTAGCGATCGCCACCAAGTATGCCGACCGGCGGCGCCAGTTCAAATCGTCCCGGGACACCGAGGAACAGGTACTCCTCGACTACGGCCTCCATCAGCGCCGGCTGCTCCCCCTCCTCGCCCGCACCTACGCGCTGCACTTCGCCCAGGACGTCGTACGAGCCCAGCTGCACGAGGTCTTCTCCAGCATCGAAAACGACCCGCAGGCACGGCGCCGCCTTGAGTCGCGAGCCGCCGGCATCAAGGCACTCGCCACCTGGCACGCCACCCGCGTCGTCCAGGAGTGCCGCGAGGCGTGCGGCGGCGCGGGCTACCTTGCCCGGAACCGCTTCGCCGCCCTCAAACGGGACAGCGACGTCTTCACCACCTTCGAGGGCGACAACCACGTGCTCCTCCAGCTCGTGGCCAAGGGCCTGCTCACCGACCACGCGACCGAGTTCGAGGACCTCGACCAGCTCGGTATGGTCCGCTACGTCACCGGCCTCGCCGTCGAGACCGTCATCGAGCGGACCTCGGCGCACAAACTCCTCGAACGTGTCCGCGACCTGCTGCCCGGAGGTGACGCATGGGACCGGGAAGCTGGACTCCTCGACTCGGAGTACCACCTCGCCATGGTCCGCTTCCGCGAGGAGCACATGCTCGCCGGCCTCGCCCGCCGCATGAAGCGCGGCATCCAGCAGGACGAGCCCGGCGCGGTCTTCTCGCAGATCCAGGACCACGTCATCGCCCTCGCCCGGGCCCACGTCGAACGGCTGGTCACTGAAGCCTTCGTCGACAAGGTGCGGGCTCTTCCCGAAGGCACAGAGAAGGATGCCCTGGGCCTGCTGTGCGACCTGTTCGCGCTCTCGACCATCGAAGCCGACCGCGCCTGGTTCATGGAACACGGCCGACTGACCGTCCAGCGGTCCAAGGCGATCAGCCGCGAGGTGAACGACCTCTGCCGCAAGGTGCGCCCCCGCGCCGTCGACCTCGTCGACGCCTGGGGCATCCCGGCTCCTGTCCTGCGAGCACCGGACCTGGTCGGCCCCGCCGACTGACGGCAGGGACGAGCAGCGCGGCGACGACAGCGGCTGCGGAGGCGGTGCGGACGAAACGCACAGGACGGAATCCTCTCGGAGATCACGATCGGGTCGTGATCTTCGTAGCGGCACCATGCCGCGCCACGCCCGGTGACCGGCTCCGGCTCTACCCGATCGGGCGGTGAGGCGGATGGTCGGCCGCGCTGTTCGTGACCAGGTACCGCGTCCCGACCGGCACGCTCGCCGACGTGACGGCGGGGTGGGTGACGCCGCCCGCGGACAGGCCGCTGGTGTTCTCGCCGCTCGGCCTGGGAGTGCTGGACCTCGCCGTCGGCAGGTTCGTCTACGACGAGACCGTCCGCGCGGGCCGACTCCACGTGGTCGAGGACTTCTTCCACGACCTGAGCCGGCACGGCTGACGATCCGTCCGATCCGGCGCAACTCCTCGCGACTGCGTTCGAACACCGCCGAGTCAGGGTGATTCGGCCCGGGTCTGTTGAAAGCGGAAACCCCGCAAGCGCTTGCTGACGTCATGATGTGATCGCCGCGTGGGGAGACGCGGCGGGCCTTGGGGGGTCACATGGAATCTTTGCGCGCGCTGGGGGCGGGGGATCCGGATCGGGTCGGTCCGTACCGCGTGGTGGGCCGGCTGGGTGCCGGCGGCATGGGACGGGTCTACCTGGCCCGCTCCAAGGGCGGCCGAGCCGTCGCCGTGAAGATCGTGCGGCCCGAACTCGCCGAGGATCGCGAGTTCCGGCAGCGGTTCGCCCGGGAGGTCGCCGCGGCCCGGAGGGTCAACGGCGTCTTCACGGCGGGCGTGGTGGACGCCGACCCGGACGCGGACCCGCCGTGGCTGGCCACCGCCTATGTGCCCGGCATCTCGCTGGACACCGCCGTCGCCCGGCATGGCGCCTGGCAGGCCGGCCCGGTGACCACGCTGGCCGCCGGGCTCGCCGAGGCGCTGGAGGCGATCCATGCCGCGGGGCTCGTGCACCGCGACCTCAAGCCGTCCAACGTGCTGCTCGCCGCCGACGGTCCGCGCGTCATCGACTTCGGCATCTCGACGGCGACCGAGGCGAGCGCGATCACCCGCACCGGGGTGGTGATCGGGACGCCTGGCTTCATGTCTCCGGAACAGCTCACGGGGGAGCCGGTCGGCCCGGCGAGCGACGTGTTCGCGCTGGGCGCGGTCCTCGCGTTCACCGCGTCGGGCTCCGGCCCCTTCGGCACGGGCTCGGCCCAGGGGCTGATGTACCGCATCGTCCACGGCGACCCCGATCTCGACGCGGTGCCCGGGCCGATCCGCGGTCTGGTCGGACGCTGTCTGGCCAAGCGGCCCGGCGACCGGCCGACCGTGGACGCGCTGCTGTCGGAACTGATCGACGCGGCGGGCGCGCCACGCACGGCGCTCCTGTTCACGAACGCGACGTGGCTCCCCCCGATGGTGGCTGCGGAGGTGCGCGGCGCCCGGGACGGCGGCCTCGAGGCGACGGTGCCCGAGACGCCGCCCGGGGGCGGCCGTGCGCAGGGTGGCACGCCGCCGGCCCCGGACCCCGCCGGAAGGAATCACCAGGCGCCCACCGTGACCGGGCCGGTGCCGCCGACCCCGCCGCCCGCCTACACGCCGACCGCGGTGCTGCCGACCCCCGTTCCGCGGCCGCCCGGGAAATCCTCCCGGGCGTCCACCGGCAGACGGCGAGCGGCCGTGATCGGCTCCGTTCTCGCCGGGGTGGTCGCGATCGGGCTCGTGGCGTGGCAGGCCGACGCCGTGCTCGGCGGCGGGTCCGGCTCCGGCTCGGGGGCCTCCTCGCCGGGGTCGTCGCCCTACGTCAGCCCGACGCCGCTGGACGGTCCCTCCTCGCCCGACGCCACGCCGACGCCGCTGGACAGCCCGTACACTCCGGCCGGCACGCCCGATGACACCCCGACCCCGCCCGCGAGCACCCCGCCCGAGGACAGCCCGTCCGCACCCGCCTCCGACGTGACCGACCTTTCCGGTCGGTGGAACGGGAGTTACGTCTGCAACCAGGGCATCACCGGGCTGGTGCTCACCATCGAGGACCACGGCGACGGCACCGTGGACGCCGTGTTCGCGTTCTACCCCGCGCCGTCCAACCCGCAGGTGCCGCGCGGCTCCTTCGCCATGGCGGGCACCCTCCAGGGCGGGGTGCTGACGCTGCGGGCCACACGGTGGATCGAGCAGCCGCCGAACTTCCTGGCCGTCAACCTCCAGGGCTCGTACGACACTCAGACACCGGATCACCTGGACGGCCGGGTCTACGGCCCCAACTGCACGACGTTCTCGGCGGACCGTTCCTGACCCGCCGGGCCGGTCCACCGGGGCGAGCCTGGTGGCCGGCAACACCCGTGGGCCGCCCGTGTCTACGCGCGCAACTTCCGTTGCGCATAGCAGGATTGACGAGCGGCTCGTGCGGCTGCTTCACTGACTCGGCAGTGGCTGAGCCACTCACCCACTGGCTGTTGTCCCCGAATCCCGCCGGGACTGATTTGTCATGAGCAGGGCAAACAGATCGGCGGCTCGCGGATCCGACCTCGATCACGTCGAGCGCCCGGACGCGGAACGAAATAGTGCGTCGGCGACATCTGACGCGGCGACACCGACCAACGGAGATCACGATGAGCAGAGCAAGCAGCAGACGCAGAGCACTGATCAGCGCGATCGTGTGCGCCGCCGTCGTAGGAACCGCCCAGCCCGCCGTCGCCTCCACGGTGGCCGACGGTGGCCGACGGCATCCGGCCGCCCCGCACTCCTCGGTCCACGGCGTCGAGAAGGCGGTCGCACGCTCTCTCGCCTCGTCGCTGGCACGGTCCGACTGGCGGGCGCGGGTACGGGCGGCCACGCTCGCCACCGAGGACGCCGATCTGCAGGCGCTGACTGACAAGGCCGGAAGCCTCGCGGGCAAGGCTCTGCCCGCGTCCGTGGCCGGTGCGAACCGCCGGGTCGCCGCGCTGAAGGGGCTGCCCGCCTCGACCGGTTCACTGCTTCGCGTGCGTCTCGGCGCGGCCTCCATGCGTGCCCGTCTGACCCCGGACGTGACCCCCTGGGTCGCGGTCGCCGCCTCCGACGAGCACGCGAAGACGATCACGGCGTACGACAGCCGGGGCCGCGGCCACACCGTGGACGCGACACACGTACCCACCTTCCCCTTGTACGTCTTGGAGATCGACGCGGCCGAGGCGCACAAGGCCGGACTCCGAGTGCTCCGCGACCAACTCGCCGACAACGGCGTCAGCACACCCGCGCCTCAGGGCACGCACGCCGCGGACACGGCGGGCTGGTGGGCCACCAAGGTCACCGCGGTCGAGGTGAACGACGACCAGGAACCCTGGTTCAAGGGCGCGGCCGAGATGTTCTCGCTGGTGACCGGCTTCGGACAGGACGGCAAGGCGCGCGTCGACTCGGTCGACATGCCCTACCTCGACTACGACGGGACGGTGTACTACCCCAACCAGATCCTGGTCAACTGGTCCAACTACAAGTACAACTTGGCCGACGTCGTCATGATGGAGGACGACGACGACACCAACTACAAGTCGCTCGCCCAGGCCCTCACCACGGCCCTGCTGACCGTCACCGACCAGGGCACCTACATCCCGCTGGTGAACGCGGTGCTGTCGGCGATGCCCGACTCCTGGTTCACCGACGACCCTGACTACGTGGAGTCGTGGTACACCCTGGCCAGGAACTCCACGGGACGTCTCAACGGAGCCGCCGGCAACGGCTGGATGACCGTCGAACCGTACTTCGTCGAGCAGTTCTGACCCTCGGGCCAGGGTTCACCCGAGGCCGGCGAGCGGGGCGGACGGCTGCCAGGCGACGAGCATGACGACGTCGACGGCGTCACGACGGGGCCAGTTAGCAGTAGCCGGCCCGTCGTGACTCCGAGGTCGTCCATGACGTAGGGCATGGGCCGCAGGGGCCGGTGGAGGCCGAGGAAGAAGTCGTCCCAGTGCACGAGGACGACACGGCGGGCCCCGGTCGTGACCACGACCTCGTCCCAGTAGGCACGCACGAACCCGGCCGGTCGCCTGCCCAGGTTGCCGACACCCAGATAGACGACGTCGGCGTCCACACCACGCAGCGCGCCGGGTCGGAAGTTGGCGCTGGCGTACCGGCCGTCGAGATGCCGCGTGGGCGGGCTCACCGGCACGCAAACCCCCAACGGTGCAATGCCGATCATAGCCCGGCCGCGTTCAGCAGCACCTCGGCATCGGCCCGCGCGCCCCCTCCCTCATGCCCAGGCGGGCAGTTGCGCCACGTCCAACACGCCCGCAGCACCTTCGCTTCCCTCCCGTAGCGGCTGGCGATGCGGCAGATCAGCGACGAGGTCCCCCCGGCACAGGAGCGGTCCGCGGGAGGCCAAGGACATAGGTCACTGGACCACGGTCTCGTGTCCGGTGATCCGGCCGGGCCGCATTGTCGCACCCCGCACTCAGAAGGGGATATGTGCGCGATATGTCCGCTCCACGGACGCCACCGGATGCAGTTCCTGACTCAACGCGCGGCGGGCGCGGGCCGACGTCGGCCGGTCCGCGATCGGGGGATGTCAGCCGCGTCGTGTGGCTGGGCGCGTCGCGGGTCGCTCCGGGAAGGCGGGCGAGGGTGCGGAATCAGCGGCAGGAGGCGGGAGCCTGACGATGGCTTGGGCGCGGCGGTATGACGGGGGAGGGGGCTTTGGGTCTTCCTATCGGGAGTGGCGGGTCGGGTCCCGGCTGTCGTGCCGTCGGGGGCGTGTCCCGGGGCGCCGCGCACTCCCGGGATGGGGCGGTGGGCGCGCTGACGCCCGGGTGGAGGCCGGGGCGCCGCGTCGCTGCGCGCCCCGACGCGTGCTGCGTGCGCCGCCGACTGGCTGTCTCGCGCTGTTGGCCTCTATGGCTACCTTCGTGAAAGGTCCCATGTGGACGGTGTGTTCCCGCCCGGCCTGATCGCTGCGGGCCGGTCGGGAGGAGGCGGACCGGGGCCACGCTTCAGGCAACGAGTGCGTAGATGCTGCTGCTCATCAGCCAGAGTCCGGCCAGCAGCGAGAGGGTGACGATCAGCTGGTCCTGGTGATGCTCGAGCCAAGTCCGCAGAGCGTTCAACCGAGTCTGGGCGGCGTGCCGCGCCCAGACGGTGTACAGCTCCATGACCAGAAGGCTGAGGGTGGCCAGTAGGCAGTAGCCGCTCAGGGCAAGCCAGTCGGAGAGGGAGGAGAGGTCAGCGTCGACGACCGTGGCGACGCCGGCACCCACCAGGGCCCAGGGCTGGAGCAACCAGGCGAGTGCGGCGGCGGTACCGAGCGAGGCGTTGTCGACGTGGGCTGTCCAGCTCGGCGGCCGGTACGGGCGGGGCGACTGCCGGAGCCGGTAGCCGCCGAACAGGACGAGACCGGCGCCGATGGCCAGCTTGGCGGCGAGGGCGGCGGTTGACGGCGTGCTGTGGTGGAGAGGAGGACTCCCGCCGGTCAGCAGCATGACACAGGCAACCACCACGACCAGGTCGGCCAGCCAGGACAGCAGAAAGACAAGGCCTTTACGCACACCGCGGCGCGACGCGAGCAGCAGGATGAAAGCACTATTGTGCAGCGGTCCGAGGCTGATGGCCGTGCCGATCACGACCAGGTCGACGACCATCGGCACAACCGCTCCCGGAGGTCAGACCCGCCCGGGATCCTGGACGGGTGTCTTGCACGGGCGTGCCTGAGGGCGGGGGCGTTGGTACCCGCATGGCGCCGTGTCCCGACTCTGCGGCTCATGGCCCGAAGAGGTCAAGCGAGCCACGCTGGCGCCCCCGAACCCGGGTTTCTGGCTCATGGACCGCATCACCGCAAGCGCCCGGGGTGGGCACCGCCCGCGTCGTGGTTGAGCCCGTAGACGAATGCCTGCTCACCGAGGGTATGGGCATATTCGCTGGGCCAGCCGTCCACGCGACCGGTCAGAATCGGCTTCACCGCCTGACCCAGCGCCGGCACGATCGATCGTGGACTGTGGGTGAAGCGCCGCGCGCCCGGCGGCCCGTGCCACCGTGACGGCTGCGCCGGCCACGTCCTCGGAGATCCGCCGCCGAGCGGGGCCCCGTGATGCTTCGGCCATATCGGCATCGCTTCGCTCGACATGGAGGGTCGCACTGGTCTCCGACGCCGCCGCGTGGGTCCGTCCTTGCGACCATCCTGCCCCGTCTTCCCGGTCGGTGCAGCCGGAGAGGGCGCGGGGCCAGGCGGGCTTTCACCTCATCCGTACTTCGAGATGCGATCCCCCGTAGCTCCCGGATACGCTCGCCGAGGGCCGGGTGGTAATCCAAGGAGAGCGGGGTGCAGCAGCCGCTCCCCACCCCGCCCAGCGGAAACGAAGACGTCTGCAGTCCGCACCTCTGCAGGGTTCGCCCCCTGGACGAGAGGAAGGTTGCGATGAGGTTGACCCGCACCCGTACAGCAAAGGCCGCCGCGGCAGTCGTGGTCGCCGTCCCGCTCGCACTGGGCGGTCTGGCGGCGCAGAGCCACGCGCAGGGGGCGTCTCCCAGTCCTTCGGGCACGTTCGGTCCAGGCTGTTCGTCGCTTTCTCAGAAGGCCAGCACTGCCAAGGACAAGGTTGTGGAGGCCGCGGCCGCGTATCCGCAGCTCAGCCAGTTGGTTGCGGCCACGGTCAGGGCGAAGCTGAGCAGCACTCTGGACGGAAAGCCCGATGTCACCATCTTCGCCCCCAACGACCAGGCCTTCCAGAAGGTGACCGTGTCGCAGCTTTCCTCGCTGCTGAGCAACGAGGGGCAGCTGAAGAAGGTGCTGACCTACCACGTCGTGGACAAAAAGATCACCCCGGACGAACTCTCCAATGGGTCCTTCACGACGCTGGAAGGCAGCAAGTTGACCACCTCCGGCTCGGGAACGAACTTCAAGGTGAACGGCAAGGCGACCATCGTCTGCGGCAACATCCAGGCCGCGAACGCCACCATCTACGTCGTCGACGCAGTCCTCCAGCCCCCGTCCTGACTCACGAGGGCGCACTGCAAGGCCAGAAGGCGGGCGGGAGGAGAGGTGAACCGGGGGAGTGCTGCGGCGAGATAGGTGAGCATCTCCCGCACGCGCACCTTCACCCGCTCGCCGGATCCGCCTCTGCCCGTGCAGGACGCGGGAGTCGGCGGGTTGGTCGACGCAAGCAGCGGGGGCGGGCCGAAGGATGTGGGGGGGGGCACCACCGCGGTGTTAGGGTCGCCGCCGCGCAGGCCGCGCAGGTGTCCGCAAGCCGCCACCTGCGACCGCTGCGATCGCGGGTAAGGGCGAGCAGCACGGTCCCCGAGCAGCCGCGGTGCCGCGCATGCCATGAGCAGCCGCGCTCCCCGGCTGGGTATGGGTGACTCGTACGCCTGGGATCGGATGAACAGCTCGCTGGCGTTGGTGATGTGGTTGGCGGGGTTGGTCAACGGCGGTTCTTGATGTCCCACAGGGTCTGTTCGATCGGGCCTGATCCGGCATCCACGATGCCGTACCGGCCCACGACCCTGCGTGGACTGGTCAGGCGATCTTCCTCTCCCAAGCGCGCGACGGTGTACGTCACGTCTGCGCCATGCGTGCCGAACCGCCAATAGACACTCAAGTAGCGGGGGTCCCGCGTGTGTTCGTCGAGCGCGTTGTTTTCATGCACCCTGCCTCGGTAGATTACGGAATCGATGTCTTTTTCCTTCGCCCAATGGGGAACCTTGCCGCCGTTCCACGAGTAGCTGAGACTTTCGAAGTGATCCAGACCTAGACGGTCCTTACGGCCGAAGCTCGCGGTGGCATAGAGGGCCAAATGGTCGTACGGCGTCTTGACGGGAAGTTGTACGACGGTCCGAGTGACAAGGCTGTCGCTCGCCTCGATCCAGTCTCCGGGATCCATCCACGGCTGCGCCATCACCAGTTCGCCGGGCTCGTGTACCTCCCTGCGCGTTAGCGGGCTCCTCTCCCGGAACTCACGCCGTTGCCCGGCGTCAGCGCGCCACTGCAGGCGGAGGCGGTCCTTCGTGGCAGGCGGCACCCGCACGCCCATGGCGTGGAATTCAGCGCCGACCACGTAGAAGCCCATCTCGCTGTGGTTCTCGAGTCTGATGTCAACCGGCACGGCGAACCTCTTGCGGTCCTGACTCAGCATGGCCTGTCCCACGCTCAACGTGATGAGAGGTCTGCCTCCACGTTGATACGGCTGGTACAGGTGCTGATAGCCGAAATTGGTCACCGCGAGGACCGAGGAGACGATAACTGCCGCGGCCACGCGCTTCGGAGCGGGGATGTCGACCCTTGTCCGCCACAGCAGGAACGCGGCCAACGCGGAGGCCACCGTGAGCAGGCCCCACAGAACCTGGTACGCCGTGGAGTCGCCGTCCCTGAAAACCTCCAGGGTGAGCATGGCGTTGGTCACGAATGCGGCGACCGCGCCGATCAGCGCGACCAGGCCGGAGTGCGGGAAGCAGCCCCGCAATGCGTAGTCCAATACGGCGAGGGCCCCCACGAAGGTGATGACCGAGGCGACGAACAGCACGGCACCGGTGATGCGTCCGGGGAAGTCCAGGGCGTGCATCAGGTCTTCGAGGCCGAACCATGCCAGGTATGCCGTCGTCACCAGGAGGACCAGCACGATGAAGGCCACGATCACCCACGGCCGCACCGTCGCCCAGAGACGCGAGTCGGCCCATGGTCTGAGGGGAAGCTTCACATGATCACCTCCTGAGGCGGGGTCGAGCACCATGGTTCTGGGTGATCCGTCGCATGACCCTTCGAACACCCCCGCCACTGGCATATGCCACCCGAATGCCGGGCAGTGGGTCGTCCAAGACGTCGGTATGACGCACGAGCAGGCAGAGGCAGCAGTCGATGGCATGCTGCAGACCGCTCTCCGTGAGGGTTCTTCCGGGAACGAGGTGCGGGCTGACTTTTGGCTGGCGCAGCGTCCTGATGCATGGTTCTCCGGGCCGGCGGTAACCGTCTACTACGACCGGGCGATCGGCCTGGCAGGCATCGCGGTCAACGCGCTGCGGGGCCCGCAGGTGACCCTGGACGGGATAGGCCTCGTGGGTCAGGTGCCATCACGCCTGGAGGATCAGTTCACCGTCTACCTCGAGACGCACAATAAGGACCTGCAGTACTCGCAGTGCGCCGATCCGTGCTCGGCCCAGCTTGGTTTGGTGCTCCGAGCCCAGCGGGCCGGCGACCTCGTATTGAGCCGCCCGGTGATGGTGGCCGAAGCATGGGCCGACCGTTGCTGGGACACCACGGAGGGCTGCATCCCCCAACAGGAGTGGAAGACCTTCGAGTGGTGAGTGCCAGCCGGCACCGTCGGACTGTCTGACGAGAGGCCCGCCTCTCCTGCCCACAGCGGCCCTCCCTTTCTCCGACATTACCCTTTCAAGTTCAGTAGCCACGACCCGCTCCGGCAACCTGGTGACGAACGGTTGAAGAGCTTTCACGTACCAGAATCGACTGAGAGCCTCATCCTGCTGCCTTCCCGCTGCAAGATTGCACATTCCCAGAACGGCGAGCGCCTGGCGCTGGGAAACCTGCAGCACCGTGAGCGCCGTTGCCGCCCACCGGCGTGCGTGGGCCTACGCGGTTTCGTGCCGGACTTCTATGAGGTTCTGGGCGTGGGCCTGATGAGCCGGATCTATACCGCGCGACGTACACGTCACGGCGGAATGCGACGCAAGCCGCGGCCGCCCTCCACTCTCCCGCCTCGCCCCGGGCGCGCCCACCAGGGCCGTGAACGACGCGGCGCGGCGCCGGGGGCAGGCGAGGAGATCAGTGCTGTGAAGGCGCGACGGCGAACCGGCCCCACCGATGCGGTGAAGACGATCGTCCACGACCGGGACGGCGGCGCGTGCGTGCGCTGCGGCGGCTGGCAGGACGACCGTCCACCACCGCGTGAACCGCGGTAGGGGAGGCGCCCGCGAGCAGTGGATCAACCAGGCCCACAACCTGCTGCTGACCGTGTGCAACTCGTGGTTCGAGGACCACCCGGGGGAGTCGTACGAGGCCGGGTGGCAGGTGCGTCGGCCGGAGCCGCCCAACGAGGTCCTGGTGCTCTACCCCGACGGCCGCAAGTACCGGCTGAACCCTGCCGGGGAGCGCTTCGTGACGGTGGAGGTCCCTCGATGAAGCGCCGCCGTCAGTGCACTGCCCGGCCGGATCGGTACATGGGCGACGGATGGCGGTGCCAGCGGCTCATCTGCCACGACGGCACCCGACAGGCGTCGTTCTCGGACGAGTCGACGGTGCACGTGTCATGGCGGGACGGGGACACCGTGTTCGGGTAGGAGACGCAGCCGGGCACCGTCCGCTTCTCGCCGCCGCGCAATGCTCTTGCTCCTGCTGACGCGAAACGTTCCGCCCCCTCCACCCGGCCCCCGACACTGTCCAGCTGCGTGCCCGTGACGTCGCGTCCGCCCTGCTGCGCCTGGCCTTGTGGCATAGAGGCGACCTGATGCGCCTGCTCGGCGGCGCGCTGCAGGTCCACGCCGAGGAAACCGGCCGCCACAGCACCCTGTCGGCGTGAGTGTGGACGGCATCTGTCTCCTGGTCCCGGAGGGGATCGACGCCCCGCCGGTGGGAGTTCCGGCGGGGCGGTAGTCGGCAAGGTGTCGTTTTCTTCGGCGAGGTGCCGGTGGTTCGGCACGGCGGTCAGCGCGTGCGCCGATCGCGTCCCGGCCGCGACGCTGGCTGGCGACCGATCTCACAAAGCGGTCTGCAGAGTCACTGACTGGCTCGCGAATCCGTTCCGTTCGTAGAAGCGGATCGCGTCGGAGTTGCTGGAGTACGCGGTCACCTCGGCCAGTTCGGCCCCCGCTCCCTTCGCCCACGCCGAGAACTGCGCGATCAAGCGCGCTCCAAGCCCGCCGCGGCGGTGGGCCGGCTGCACCTACATGCTCAGGAACGTCGCGATCTTGACCGGCCTCATCGCAGATCCTGCGGCGACGGCCCCGGTGAGGTGCCCGACGACCTGCCGGGCACAGTCTGTGACGAGAAGGAGTCTGGTCGGGTCGTCTATGCCAGCGGCAAAGCGTTCAGGCCCGAAGGTGCGAGGCCAGCCGACGTCGACGCTCGGATCCCTCGCGCCGGCACCTTCCGCAAACAGCGCGCTGCTGCACGCGAGAATCTGGTTGATCAGCGGGACAACCCGTTGGTGGTGCCCTTGGAACGTCCACGGCGGCGGCGCAGTGCCTCGCGGACGGCGGCGACGACCCGCTCGTCCGAACGCCCGGTGGGGCTGGAGGCGCGGGTGGTGCGGTGGTCGAGGAGCCTCCACAGGCCTTGCTTACGGTAGGCGAGCCGCATGCGCTGCACCGTGGTGCGCGATACCCGGCCAAAGCCCAGCGCGGTCAGCTCCTGGGCCTTGGCCTGCTCCCGTTCGGCCAGCGTGTACCGCTCGGGGTCGTACTGCTCGCGCACTGCTCCTTCGCTGCCGGGCCCGCCAGGCAGGCCGCGTTCGACTTCCCTGACGTGCCGTTGCCACGCCAGCGCCTTCTCACGCGCCGCGGCAGGGGCGGTCTCGAACAGCCCCCACTGCGGGGCTGCCTGAGGCGCATCGGCCCCGATGACGGTGAAGCCGGGGGCGGCGAACAGGTGCCCGGCGAGTACGGCCTCACCGCCGCCGCCGACAAGCAGTCGCCCGCCGCTGTCACTACCTGCGGCGTTGTCGCAGGATCGAGGGGCGGTCTCCGTGAGACCGCCCCCGCACGATCGAAGCCCCGCTACACTCCCGCCACCCGAAGAAAAGACCAGGTCAGACAGCGAAATCCTGCTGGAGTACGAGGGTCCGTCTTCAAAGATCACGGATCATGGCGGGGTGATACGTCGTCACCGGCTGGGTCGAGTCGCGGGCCAAAGTTCGACGCTCCCGGCTCATGCTCCCGCGTACACGTACGCCGCCCAGAGGTGTGGCCGGTCCGGCAGCCGCCCGCGTAGTTCCCGAACGGCGTGGTGCAGGGCAAGAGCGCTCTCGGCGGAACCGTCGCCGGCCGCAGCTGTGACCCGCCGGTAAAACGCGCGGGTCACCTCTTCGGCATGCATACCGTCGATCTCCCACAACGTGCCCACCACCCTGGGGAACCCGGCCAGCAGGAACGCGCTGGTGATGTGGATTGCCTCGTCGCTGAGCCGCTCTGAGCTGCGCGCCGTGCCGCACGCCGTGAGGAAGGCCAGCCGGGCGGCGTCCGGCCGGGCCTGGCAGATTTCCACAACAGACAGCTGCTCACCGCACGGCAGGTGGAGCCGGGCGCCAGACGGCTCCGCGGGATCGGTGGCCGCGTGGCAGCCGAAGTGCGCCCACCGCACACTGCCGAGCGCGTCGAGGACGGCCGCGCGCGTCGCCGCGGCGCCGATCAGCGGCTCGGGGGTGGCGAGCACCTCGGCGGCGTATCGGGCCGCAGACTCAGCGCCGGGCAGCTCGTCCTCCGGCGCGGCAACGATCAAGGCGCCGCCGCCCCCTGCATCGGTGTGCCGTTCGTGGTGTGCGGCCCGACTTCGCGCATGTGCCAGAGTCTGGAACCCCGGTACGTACGACGACACGACGGCGTCCAAGGCGGCCCCGCATCCGTGCAAGCCGCAGTCCGGCAGGGTGCATTGCGCGGCGTGCAGGGGCAGAGCGTTGAATGTCCCTGTCGGCACCCACCAGATCCGAGGCCAGGCTCCCCCTTCGGGCACGGGTTCTGTGATGTCCAAGTGATCGAGCACGGGCCTGACGATGGTGTGCCATGTCCAGGACAGACACTGCTGGACGGTGATCTTGGCATCGATCAGTTCCGTGGGGGACGGCCGCACCGCACCCATGGCATTGATCGCGTCGATGGCGTCACGCAGTCGACGCGCCTGATCCGCTGAATCGCCAGTCTCGACTGCAAGACACAGCGTGGTGATTGACTGTCCGGTGACGACGATTGCGTAGCGCAGGAATTGGCTTTGCAGGAGCAGAACCATTGGTCCGTCGGCGGCCAAGGCGCGCAACCGGTCGGCGGTAAGAGGGCGCAGGAAGCCAGCGAACTCGGGCAGCTCGCGGACGCGCCCGATGAGGTTGTCGAGACGAAGCGACGCCTGCAGCCTGTCGTAGCGGGCCCGCTCGGGGACAGAGCCGGCCACAGGGACAGAGAGCAACTCGGTGAGCTGCTTGAACTCCTCGGCCAGTTGAGGGCTGGCGGCCCGCAACTCGGTGAGATCGCCCCGGGTCTCGATCCGCCGGGAGAGCAGCAGCCCTCGCCCGCGTTCCAGTATTTCGGTGACCCGGTCGACGTGGGGACCGGTGGCGGCTCGGGCCCGGTCGGCGAGGGCGTCGAGCGGGAGCGCGTTAAGGTCCACCCCGTTGACTCGCATACGGCCGCGGTCGTCCCGGACGGCGATCACCAGCAGGATCAGCGCTGTGATCGTTCGTAGGTCGCCGTCGAAGGACATCAGCCCGTGCTCGGCAGACTGCTGATCACTGCCCCGGTCGGTGATTTGGGACAACAGCTGGACGGCTGTGTCGAGGTGGGTGAGCACGTCATCGAGGCGCGGTTCGGCCCCCGCCATGGCGAGGCGTGCCCGGCGGAACTCCTCGTGTGCCTGATGCCACGGAGGGGTCGTGGCATCGTCCGCCGTCCGGCCGCTGGTGGTACGCAGCAGGGTCAACAGCCGCTGCATCGCGGTTGCGACGGGATCCGCGGGCTCAAAGCGATCGGCAGCTTCCTGAACGGCGGCGTCCGCAGGATCCAGCGGCTCCAGGGGCAGGGGAAGGCGCAGAACGGCGGCCAGGGCCTCCGCGATGTGGAGCTGCATGCCTTCGCCGAGCCTTTCGGAACCAGCCGGAGCGATGGTGTCTGCGACGTGCAGTGCCTCGGTGAGGAGGGGCAATGCGCGCAACGGTTCGTTGCTGAGTCCCAGGGCGCGCTGCACGAGCATGCGGGCGAGCGAGATCGCGCCGTGGATCCGCCTGGGGTGGCCGGGTGGGCACGCGGCGAACGTCGCCCGGCACCGGTCGACATGGGCGTCGGTGACGTCCCTCTTCAATCCGCCGTTCGGTCCGATGCCGTCCACCAGGTCCAGCCAGATGTCACCCATCACGTCGAGTCCGAGCCCCCGTGCCACCTTAGGGTCTGCCGTGGTGCCCAGTTCCTTAATCCGCAGCGCGGCTCGTCGGGCCCGGTCGAGCTCGGCCGGGTCATGACCGAGCAGGTAGTTCTGCAGGGCGTTGTAGAACTTCAGGTCGGCGGCTTCGGCGGCCTGGCCGAGGGCGGTCGGCGAGTCCTCGGCTTCGGTGTTGTACGCAGTTCCTCCCCAGACGACCCACGGCCCTCGAGCGTCCAGCTCGGCGTTGACAGCAGCAGCCTCGCGCGCGGGTCCCGGATCGGCGCGAACCAGCGAGATCCACATCAACAACTGGACGAGCAGATGGTCGGTCGGCGCGGAGCCATCGGGCGAATAGGCGCGGGCGCACCGCAGCAGCGACGCGATCTCCTCTGCGGACGCCAGGTCAGGGGTCCGACCGGCCTGCTCGGCCACGGCGGCACCGAGGGCTGCGGACAGGTAGGCGCGCGCCCCGGTGGCATCCTCGGGGATCCGCGAGAGGAGGTCCCGCATGACGGCGATGTTGTGTTCGAGGCTGCCCAGGTCGTCGGGCCGGAGGTCGGCTACCCGAGCCAGCAAGAACGCCGCGTGGGCCCGTTCCGGATCGGCGATGGTGCCGTCGGCTTCGCCGATCGAGGCCGTGACCATCGCGATCGGCAGGGCTATCTCATAGCGGCCGTCCGCGAGAAGCCCGGTCAGCAGAGGCCCGGTCGGCGCGATAGCGGCGGCTTCCTCGACCCGGGCACGGGCATACGCGTCCAACTCGGCTGCTCTGACAGGCTCGGCCTCCCGGAGCCGAGCGGCCCGTGTTCCCGCAAGCGCAGCCAGCACAGCGACATGGAGGTGACGGCGTGGGTCTTCGGCCGAAGCGGTGGCCAGGGCGGATCGGAACCGTTCGATCTGATCGTCGGAAACCCAGTCGCCCGTCGGGTCACTCGATGACATCAGCGCGGCGCTGAGCTCTGCGAGCTCCTGGCCGACCAGCGCTTGTGCCTCGGCCTGTTCCTCGGTCCGTCCGTCCATCGTCCCGAGACCGTCTGCTCCGGGGATGTCGAAGTCGTCAGATACATCGATGAAGTCGTGCAGGTTCTCGACGAAATGGAAGAAGCCGTCGAGGAAGCGATCATCCATCCGTGGGCTTCCCGGGAAGCGGTCGCCGAAGAGCTCCTCATCGAGGAAGCGGTCGCCAAACAGGTTCTCGTCAAGGAAGCCGTCGTCGAAGGGATCCTCGTCGAGGAAGCCGCGGCCGTGAAGTAGCGGTTCTGACTCTCCCAGCTCATGAGCCCGCAGTTCGGCCGCTTCACGCGCCGCCGCCTCGTCGCCGCGCTCACGGGCTAATGCCTCCAAGGCACCGACCAGGGCGGAGACGACGTCAGCCCGCGCCGGATGGCCGGCCGGAGCGGCGTCGAGGGCCGCTCGAAGCCGTCGCACGGCGCAGGCGATCCGTCCGGCGTCGTGATCGAGCACGCCGAGCTCAGCGACCTTCCGCCCCATCAACAGGTCGAACTGCCCCGGCCAGGAGGTAGCGTGGGCCTCGAGCAGTTGTGCAAGGCGCACTGCCTCCAGCGTGTCGGGCGGGACCACCCAGGACGGCACGCCAGCGATCAGCCGGTCGACTTCGGCGAGCGTGGGCTCACCGAGCAGCCAGAACGCATCGGCCACGGTTGCAAGGGCGATCGCTGCCGCCTCAACCGTGTCCGGTCCCAGATCTTCCGACGCGACGACAGGCAGCACCTCACACACCACCCGCCCGTGCCCGGCGGCGCGCGCCAATGCATCGGGATCAGCGGCCATCTCGAACCGGGTTGTCTCGAACTCAAGGGCCTGCATCTCCAGCCCGATGTCCGGTGCGTGTTCCGGCGGAACCAGCCGCCGCGCCAGCCCGGACCAGGCAAGTGCGCGCCCCAGCGAAGCCAGCCGCTCCGCCTCTCCGGTGTCGGGCGCGTTGGCGAGCGCGCCGTGGGCATCGCCCACAAGGTGCGCGAAGCGTGCGTCGAGCAGCGGATCGGCAGGGTCGAAGTTCACGACGAGCGCGTCCGGGAACACCATGTTCCCGGACGCGCGTGGGTAGAGGAAACCGAAAGCGCTGCTCATGACGGTCGAGTCCCAGGCCGATTCGGGGTCGTCGGAGCCCAGATGCCGGTGGTAGAACGTCAAGAGGACGGCGTGGACCGCCTCCAGGTCGACGGCTGCCTCCGGTGAGGGCGTCGCCTCACGCAGCAGCGCGAACGCCTCCGTCGTCGCCTCCGGGGTTCGCAGCGGTGCGGCGCTGCGCAAGCGGTCCGCTGTCAACAGCCTTGCCATAACCCGATCGTGAAGTTCTCCCACCGAGCCAAGGTAGCGCCGCGTATCGTCATATCTCATCGGATCGGCGGCATTCGTGAGGGAGCACCGTGGGGGGTCATGCTGGGAACGGACGCGTTTTCGAGTCCGCCGTCGAGTATCTTTGCCGTAACGCCGCAGCATTGCGCGCACTCGTCGGGGGCACCCGCCGGGACGAGCCCGAGGCACTGCGCGAACGCCGACTCGCCCGCTGGGACGAGCTCTTCGCCGTCGTCCGCGACTCCGAACCGGTCGCTGAAGACTGGCGCAACGCCGTTCGCGCCCTTCACAGCGCGGTCGAGGATGCCGGCATCCCGGGCGGCATCGGCCTTGGCGTCATGATGGGGGTCGGTGACTGGCCGACCGGGCCGCCGCCCCGGTCGGTCGGTTGGGTCTGCCCCGCCAGCCGCTGCGCCCGCGTCGACCTGCCGGATGACGCCGTCCGCACCCCCGACCCGCTCTGCGCGCTGACCGGCAGTCCCCTCCGCCAGGTGGACTGAACAGGGTCATGGGTCTCCTCCTCGAACTCCAAAAGCGCATCCCAAGCGGCTGGCTGCTGCGCCGGCTGCTCCCGGCCGTGCTTTTCGTCGTGGTGGCCGTGGTCGGCGGCGGGCAGCTCGGCTGGGCGCACTGGTCCGACCTCGGCCTCGCCCGTCGACGGATTGCCGACGCGCTGCGGCTTGGCGAGGGCTTTACGTCCAGTGGCGTTGCGATGCTCGTCCTGCTTGCCGTCGCAGCAGCGGGAGCGGCCCTCGCCGTGCCGTTCGCGGCGAGCGCGGTCAGCGCGCTGGCCTGCGGCGCTTGGCCTTGGTGGCTGTCTGCGCTCGCCCGACGGCTGACCGCCCTGCGGCTGGGCCGCTGGTCGCCGCCCGACGAGATTGCCCGGGAGGCCGTGCGGGCCCGTGCCGCTGGCCGGGAGACCCTCGCCGCCCGTCTCGACGCGCGCCGCGCCCGGACTTCTTCTTTCGAGCCCGCAGGGCCGACCTGGTCCGGTGACCGCCTGCGCACCACCGAGCGGCGCATCCGGGAGACGAGCGACATGGACATCGCCGAGGCATGGACCCGCCTGGTGCTGACCGCCCCCGACTCCTTCCGCGATGCACTGACCGCCGCGCGTGATGCCTACGACGGGGCGTGCGAGGCCGTGGTCTGGAGCATTGCGTTCACCGTGGTCGGCGCTTGGTGGTGGCCCTCGGCGTTCGTCGGTGTGCTTCTAGGGCTAGCCTTCTGGCGGTCACTCCGCCAGGCCGTCGAGGCGCTTTGCCACACCACCGAGGCGGTCGTCGACCTTCTGTCGGCTCCGCCCGTCACCAGTCCTGCGCCCAGCCCCTGACGGGTTCGGACCGCGGATCCCGCCTGCGGGGAGGACAGGGCAATTCACGAAGCCGGCAGGCGGGAGCCAGGCGCCCGGACCCCGGCGACACCCGGTCACGGCGCCAAAGACGCAACCCACGCGCCTGGCAGTCACCCGCCAGCACCGGCACACCGGCCCCGTCATCCAGACGGCTTGCCGTGGCGGCGCCGACACCTCGAAAACCAAGGAGAACTGCGATGTCCCTTACGCGAACCCCGTCGACAGCCGGCCGGCGACTTGCCACCCTCGCGACCGCCGTCACCGATCCGGAAGAGGGTCCCGGAGAAGTCGAACATCACACCCTTGATCATGCAGCCGATCCTGGCGGCGCCGACGAGCCGGCCGCAAGCCCAAGACGATCACCGGCCGCACCATCGCGGCCAGTGGAACCACCCGTTCGAAGTGGGGCCCAATCACCCTGCTACAGGGACGTGAATCACACCAACACGCGCCCCCTGCGACCCGCCGCTGGGGCCAGAACAACTCCGTGCAACTGGAGCCAAATCAAGTGCTTACAGACGGAAGAGCCTGCCCGGCTTCTTCTCGCCTGCTGGGACGGCCCAGCGCTTGGGAGGCCCGCGGCCTGCACGGCCTGTCGCGTCCGGCCAACACGCAGCATCGACGGCGGGCCGCCTCAACCCGGCCACCTCGACAGTGACCGGCGGCGGCCCCTCAGCACCGGCGCCTCAGCAAGGAGACTTCTATGTCCACCACGACCCAGACCCGTCCCCGCTCCCGCAGCCGCATCCGGCGAGGTGCCGTGCTCGCGGCCACCACGCTGGCCCTGGTCGGCGGCGCGCTGGCGACCGCGCCCACCGCGTCCGCCGTCGACTCCAGCGGCTGCAACTCGGCCTGGTACTACCTCAACGGGCACATCAACACCAACGGCGTGAACATGCGCAGCGGCCCGTCCACCAGGTACTCCTCGAGGGGAGTCCTGTCCAAGGGCACCCGCACACCCCGATGCCAAGACGTCCTGCGCGGGCGGGATGGTGATGATCCTGCGGCATGATGCGATGGTGCGGTGTGTGTGGAGCGTGGAAGTGGTCTGCGAGATGTGCGCGCCGCTCATCGCGAACGCCACCGTCCTGGCGCGCGCCGCGCGACAGAACCGCACCTCCAGCCCTACGAGCCGGCCTGCCCCGACTTGCGAGCGGGTGCCGGCGCCTGCCCGGCCGAGCATCGCGGGCGGCTTCTCCTCAGCCCCCGGCGAAGGCGAACCGGCCCCCCTACGGCGCTCGCGACGCACCCCGCAACGACCCCGCCACGGAGGGTCCGGGCAAGGACGCTGACCGTGCAGCAGGAGCGCACCGGGGGCCTGCCCCGAAAAATGCGCAGCGCGATCGACACGGGGATGGACACACTGACCGGATGACCGACGACTGGCAGCGGGGTTATCCGATCGACCTACGGACCCCGCAGCAACGTGAAAAGGCGTTCAAGGACCATGTCTCGCCCGACTTCGAGCAGATGGTGAGCCGAGTTCTGGCGCGTTTCACCGGCGCTCGCGTGTACCTCCAGGACGACAACACGAAGCAGAAGATGCCCGACGTCCGGATCGACTACGACGACGGCCGGACCGGATACGCCGAGATCGGGATGGCCCTGGATCGCCACCATGCCGAAGTGGCCGGGGTCCTCAGCCGACAGCCGGACCTGGCCGCGCCGCACCTCGCCCGGAACTGGACCGTCAACGTCACTGGCTGCTTCCGCTTGAAACAGCAGGGCAAGAGGTACACCGAGTGGCTCCCTGATCTCCTGGCCCGCTTGGAGACGGCCGGCCAGCTCTACGAGTACGTCCCGCGCCCCGACAACCTTGCGGTTCACCCCGGCGCTCTTGCCGACGAGGCGCGCGCCATGGGCATCCGCGGCCTCGCGTCCCGCCCGGCCGGTGACGGCGACGGCGGGAAGGTTCAGTTCACCCTGTGGGAGATCACAGGCCCGGCCGACGTGACGTGGGAGCCGTTCCACGACTGGCTCGACGAGCATCTCAACGCCGACTCCGCGCACATGCAAGGCAACAAGGAGAAACTCGCCAGGTCGGGCGGCAACGAACGCCACGCCGTCATCGGACTGACGATGACCAGCCCCTGGGCGGCCTTCCACGCCCTCCATTTCGACGCCGACACCTTGCCGCCGCTCCCGCCGAAGCTCCCCGAAGAGTTCACGCACCTCTGGCTCATCGGCGCCCAGGCATCCGACCGTTGTCTCGCCTGGTACCCGGATCGAGGATGGTTCGAGCCACACCGGGCCTGGGCGACAGACTGACACTCGCCACGTGCCGCACTCGGCGCACCGCGCCTGGTCCGTCAGTGGGCCGAGACAATCCAGTCGCCGGGCATCGTCGGGCTCGTTGGGGCCTACTCAAGTGCTGTGGGGGTGTCTTGTGAGCCGGAGTGTGGGAGTCCTGGGCACTGGCAGATCGCGGGAGCGGACTGTCCCCGGTTCCCGCTTGCACTGTCGCGGGTGCAGATCCCGGTCATTCGCGCGGAACCCGCATCGTGAAATCATCAAGCGATGACCGGACCGAGCAGCGTCGACGGCCGCACCTTCCGACGGGAGATCGAGCGGGTCGTCAACGAGATCGCGCAGGGGCGCCGTACGTTGGAGGATGGTGCGGGCTGGTTCTCCGGCCTCGCCCCGACACGCCAGCAGGAGGTTCTGCAGGAAGTAGCCGGCTACGCGATGCAGGCGCACATTACTGCTGCGGACGGCCGTGCGGGGGTGGCGCGGTCCGGTGTGAAGCCCACGGCTAACCCCTCGGTGATGATCTGCACGGACCCGCCTCGCTACGGATTCGCGGGCCTCCCCTCCGCTGAACACGTCAAGGCTTTCCGCGTACTCGTTTCCGTGTTTGCCGTTGCTGACACTCGCCGTCGCGAGACGTACTGCAAAGGCGCCTGCGGACATGCATGGCACAACCTGCCAGCGGCGACCGAGTAGCCGTAGCACCCGTACGGGTGCGCGCAGCAGTGTGTCGGCGATCGACGTCGCTTCCTTGAGGCGGACACCGGAGCGATTGTGGACGAGGGTCTGCGCGGCGGCCACAGCAGGACTCGGGGGCTTCGGGCGGCCTTGCGGCGCACCGCGCACGGGCGGGCCCCCTACCGTCCTGGGCGCATGGCCCGCCGTTCAGAGTCAGCCATGTACCTGTTCGTGGGTATAGCAGTAGTCGTCCATGCCCTGCTGGAAGCGGCAGAGAGCCCCTTCGGAACCCGGCGGTGGGGTCTCGATCCAGGAGCCGGGAGGAGGCTCTGCGAAGGTCTCCTGCTGGCTGTTGAGGTACTTCTTACTGGCTGCTTCTGCGCGCCGCAGCCACTCTGGATCCTTCGCCAAGTTGAAGTGGCGGTTGGCTTCTATCTCGGCCTGCCGCTCACGCTCATCCTCAAGCTCAAGAGCGCGCAGCTTGCGATAGAACTCCTCTGCACCGCTCATGCCCGCTGAGGGACCATCACCGGACTCGCCCTGCTGGCGCCTGCTACCCCGTCGCCGTGACCCCCCGGCGGAGGCTGAGACCGGGCCAGCGGAGATCCCGACCCGACCACTCGAACTGACGGAGAAGGGGTTCGCCTTGATCCGGGCGCCACCGCTGCCCCTGGACAGCGGACCGAAGCGAATGCCGAACCCCATGTGTCCTCCAGACCTGTGCTGAGGCGAGTGATTCTGACATCTAGGGGCAGTGAAGCCTCAACCGGATCGATGTGAAAGTGCTGCCCGATCTAGTGGACAACTCCGTACGTGCCGCCGGGCAGCTGCTGCTCGATGGCGCGCTCGGCCACGGCGATCAGCCGGTCGCGTCCCTGTGCCCCTGTCACACGGCCGGGCCCTCTTCGCCAAGGCCCGCCTGCCGGGCCCGGAACAATGTGGTGATGGTCACCGCGTCGGTGATCTGGCCGGTCACCACCATCTGCTCCGCCTTGGCGAGCGGGACCCTGCGCGCCCGGCGGATGCCGGTGCAGTGCCCGAGCTCGCCCACTCGGTCGATGCGCGCGGCGTACAGCATCACCACCTCGGCCAGGGTCGCTGGGTCCGGCTGGACCCGGCCCATGCCGATCAGTTCCGAGGCGCTCGCCCTGAGCAGGTCCTGCAGTTGCCCGGCCGCGTTTTGAGCGTCGTCCACGTCCGCGGTTCCGGGACCTCGGACGATCTCCCACTGCCAGGTGCGGGTCGCGTGCCGGAACCGGTCGACGAGCACGACCTGACCGTCCAGCAAGGGGAGGACGGCCACGGACGGCTCCGGCCGCGTGGGGACGATCCGCAGCCGTCGGTGGTGTTGCCCGTCCGGGAGGATCACCGGGTCCTCGAGGACCATCCGCTCCTCGTCACGGTGCAGAACCTGCCCTTCGGTCATCGGCCAGCGCATGATGTCGATCGCACCGTCGCCGGGCGGACTCGAGAACAACGCGGGGCGGGTGTCGCGCAGATGCGCGTACGCGGACTCGGGCGTGTGGTCCACCCGGTCACCGACCTCGGCGGGCAGGGTGAGCAGCGAGCGTGGCCACGGCACGGCGGGCCTCACGCGGCACCTCCCCGGCCCGCGGCGAACAGCCCGGCGGCGAGCCCGGCGACGGCCGCGTGCGTATCGGCCTCGGAAGAGGACGGCTTCCGGCCGATGGCTGGGTCCTCATCGGGCGGGTTCGGGGCGGTGCGGGGGCTCACGTCATCGGCTCCATACGGATCGCTCAAGGCAGCAGGTGCCACCCCATCTACGCCCGCCCGGGCCGCCGCAGACCGCCTGCGCGCCTAACACGCCGCCGGGCGGGACGATCTCCCCGAACAACCCGGCTGCGTCTCCCGTCCCACGGACCTACCTGCCGACCGGGCGCTGCAACCACGCCAGGCACCGGCTGGCGCCCGGCGGATTCGGCCCGCGGGGGAGAGCGAGGCCCCGTCGCGGAGCCAGCAGGCGGGACCGCTGCCGCTAGCAGGTGCCGTCAGCGTCGTCGGCAGGGCGGGAGCAGCGGTGCGGCCCGTCGGACCCGTGAGACGGACCGGTGCGGGGGAACGCCGCACCAGAGGCTGCGACGGATGCCCGACGCCGACCGTGGAAGGGGAAGCGGCGTTGAAGCCGCCACCGGTGCCCTGTTGGGCTGTCTCACCAGCGGCATCCCCGTGCCGCCACCCATCGCCCGCACGGCGTGCGCCCTGACGAGCCCGCCGTGCGGGCGCCCCCCCCCCCCGCGCAACATCTCGACTCCCCATGGCAGAGGCAGGCAGGCGATGGCCCACGCGCAGGTGCGTGACGTCCCCCGCACCCCCGACGCGCCGGCCCGCGCACCCCAGCCGTTCCCCCCGCCCGCACCAGCCGACGGCCCACGGCCGCCGTCCACCCCGCCAACCTTCCTCGACGTGCTGCACCACCGATACTGCGGCCGCCTGCTGCTCGCCTCGGTGACCGGGCGCCTGTCGCTGGGCATGGTGCCCGTCGCCCTGATCCTCGCGGCCCAGGCCGACGGACTCTCCCTGGCCAGCGCGAGTCTGCCGCTGCCCGCGCACTGGCCCTTGAGACCGAGGCCGGCCTGCGCGACGTTGTCGGTCCGCCGGACGTCCAGGAGGCCCTGCCGCAGATCAAGCGGCTCGAACACCTGCGGGAAACACTCGCGGTCCTGGCCATCGCCCTCGCGCGCACTCACGGCCGCCTGGCCTGGTTTATCTCCGGTGCTCTGAACGCGCTCGAACCGGTCCTGCGCTGGCGTGCCCTGCCATCTGAGCATGGTGGCACCTTCGGCACTGTCCTCCCGAGCCCTGAGGAATACGCGGAGGCGGAGGATGCCGTCCGCCAACTCCAGGAGGCCCTTGCGCAGATCACCGCCGAATCAGTGGACCCTGGCAGCGTTCACCCAGATCAACAAGCAGATGGGGCCTGAGCGCAGCGAGTGGCGTCTCCCTCGCAGCTCGGGTGAGACGCTGGCGTTCCCTTTGCCCCCAGCATCGGGTCGGCGGGCAGCACGATTCGCACAGCACCTGTTGGTCGTGTTGTCGGAGGGCGTGGTTCGTCGGCCGGGGCCCGCAGCGCGCGGCGGACCAGGGTGACGGACAGGCCGGCCCGGTCGGCGATGTCCTGCGCGGACATGCCCTGCCCGTGCGACCCGGCGCTTGTGGGCAGGCGGGGTCGGCGCATCGAAGTCGTCGTAGTGGAGCCGGGTGCGACGATGCATGCCACCAGCACTGGTTCGTCGCCCTGACACTGGGCGGTCTGCCACACGCCGGCCGGCACGTGGTACTGGGGCGTCTGTCCGCGAGGGTCAGGGCCCGTTTTTCGAGCGGGACCTGCTGGACGGGGCGGAGGTACGGGCCCGGCTGTTGGAGCTGGCCGTGTGGCTCGGTGTCACGCAGCGCGGCCAGGGCCAGGCCGCCCGGGCTGTCACGCTGGTCCTGCACTTCGCCGACGGTGCGCGGTGGGAATAGAGCCGCCGTCTGCGGGAGCCGTCCGCGCACGAGGACGACCTGCGCGTGGCGGTCTTTTAGCTGATGGACGTGGCGGGTCTCCAGCGCGGGCGCCTGAGGGGGATCGTGCTGAAGGGCGACGACGCGGTCGCCGCCGATACCGTGGCCAAGCAGCTCAGCCTCGATCCCCGCCGTGAGGCCCGGCTGGTCATGGAGGAGGCGGCCGACCGGGGTGCGCAGAGCGGGTCAGCGGGCGTCGCGTTTGTCGATGCTCGTGTCCTGTCGCGCTGAAGATTGAGCAATCTTTTGACTGCGGCTTTCACGTTCGCCGGACGCACGAGGCCCTGCGCCGGGACCTGGCCCGCACCGGCGTGCCGGTCGGGGGTCGAACTCCGCCGGACGCGGCCGTCCGGGGGAGTTCGGTGTGGGCCGGGTCTCGAATCAGCCCAGTTGTTGGGCGTTGAGGCCGGTGAGGCGCTCGTAGGCGGGGTTTTCGTCGGGATAGAGGACCTGGATGTCGATGGGGAGGGCAGTGCCGGGATCGACGCTGTGTCCGCCGCCCTGGGGGGAGCCGAGCAGGACGGCTCCGTCGGTGCCGTTGCGGAGGATCTCGCCCCAGAAGGCGTCGGTGAAGCTCTTGGACAGTGAGGTTCCCTCCGGCAGGTCGCCGAAGCCCACGGTCCATTCCATGACGCGGGTGTCCTCGGCGTGCATCGTGAGCCGGTAGGAGTAGATGTGCCCCGGGCCTTCCGCCCAGTGGCCGCGCAGTTCCTGGTCGACGCGCAGGTTCCCGACGAAGCGGGACGCCAGCGCAGACTGGGCCTGGTCGTTCCAGGAACCGTTCGGACTCCCGGCCATGGGGATTTGCTGCAGGTTCGCGATCGAGGTCCCCCGGTCCACCGGCAGTGAATGCCCCTGCTGGTTGGCGGCCGAGAAGAGCGCATTGTCCTCGACCGTGTTGTTGACGACGGCACTCACCCCGTCACCGCTGTGGTCGAACCCGTACTCGGAGAAGTCGTTGATGTAAGCACCCATCGGAATGGCCAGGATCTTGTCGCCACGCCCCGGGGTCTGGCCCGCGTTGAAGTTGCTGGCCCGGTAGAGACAGAAGTTCCCCTCGGGGCACGCCTCGGCCCCCTGGCCGTAGATCAGCTTCGGTTCCTTGTCGCTCACTGCACTCCCTTACCGCTAACGGCAGCCGCCGGGTTCTGCGAACCGGGGCTGTTCCGGATGTTGTAGGCGGGGCGGAGCCCAGCACATCGTGACGACCGACGGCGCAGACGCCTAACCGACACACTATGCGCCCCTTTCGCTACTCAGGGTAGCGACACGTGAGACGCATCGGCCGGAGGGCCTCAGTGCAGTCCGGTGAGACTGATCTTGACTACCGGCGCCGCCACCACCGCGCGGGCCCCGACGTCCTCGGCCCGCGCCCGGTAGGCCTGGACGGTGACGAATGGGACCACCTCACCGACGCCATCGACCTCTACACCCACGCCCGTGTTCAACACCGCCTGGCCCGTGTTCAACACCGCCTGGAACGAATGCGGGAGCGCGCCACCGCCGAACGCGCCGCCCTGCTGCCGCCGACCTCACCGCTGCGCCGGCAGCCCACGCCGGGCACCAGCCCGTCCGGCCACAGGCCCCCGGCCCGCTGAAAAAGGGATTGAGCATGCACTTCACATCCGGACCCCGACGCATCCCGCGGGCAGATCGCACCGTGCAAGTGGCCTGGCTGCGCGAGTAGCCCGGTGATCCCGTCCGGGAATCGGAGATCGACCGGTCGTGAGTGTTCCCCCTCAGCAGCGGCCGGGTGACGATCGCGTCCGTGGGTGGGGGCGGCGGCTGACCGTCCCGTGGCCGGCATGCACGCTGGCCACGCACCGCCACCGCACACTCAAGTCCGACGGGACGACCCTCTACCGGCCTCATGCGGCAGCCGATACCGTCTGCGCGGTCATCGGCGAGGAACCGGACGCAGAGCAGGCGTGGATCGCGCTGGTCCCCGGCGACTTCCCCGCCCGCTATTTCGGCGACACCGAGGTCTTCCACGTCTCCGGCGGCATCGCCTGACTCGGCACCCACCACAGCGACTACGGCAGCGCTAGGGTCGCCCACGACGCCTGCTGCCCCAGCACTCCACTCCAGCCGGCCCGACACCAGCCGTCGAGCGGGAGAACTGTGGCGTGCCATGCGGATCAGGCTCGGCCGGGGCCCGCGGCGCCTGCCCAGTGGTCCTGGCCCATCCGTAAGGGAGTGTCAGTGGGCAGTGCGATGCTGACGCCGACAACTTCGCTCACGGTGATCCATGGGGGGCCGATGGCTGGTGGACGAGGTGGTCATGACGTGTCTTCGATCGGCTTCGACTCTGCTTGGTGTGCCACTGACCTGGGTGCATACCGGCCCTGCCGCTCCACCTATGAGTACTACCCCTACGAGAGCCTGCCGCCTGTCGACTGCACCAGGTTCACGGGCGCCTTTCAATGGCTCGGTGGTACCGGCGAACCTGTTCCCGAACGGGTCACGGCGCTCGATCGCCTGGCAGTGGACCTTGTCGCCAAGGGCTTGACGCTGCCTCGGGACTTCGCCACCTTCCAGGCCGACTCCACGTTGCACTGCTCGTTGGATGAGGTCTCGGTGACTGGCTGCTGGACCGATGTCTCGGAGCCTCTGCCCAGTCCGGTCGAGCCTGGTGCCTTCCTCGTGCGCCCCTGCGCGATCAGCAGGACTGCGTCATCTGGTACCTCTACCTGCGTCCTTCGGGTGAGGTGTTCGTGGTGCACTCCTGGCTCGACTACGCATACGAGTACGAGGTACGGCGCGACGGGGAGGAGACGCGGACCGATCTCGACGATCCGGAGGAGCAAAGGGCCGCGATCCTCTGGTGTGCGCCTTCGTTCGAGGAGTTCGCGTACCGGTTCTGGATCGAGAACCGTCTCTGGTATGCCCTCAACGGTGATGACCTGTCGGGACTCGAGCCCGAGGTGCGTGCCTACTTGCGCCACTACGCGCCGCCCGAGACACGCGCGTGACCATGCAATGAACGAGATGTCGCCGGACTCATTGAAGTGCTCAGCCAGGTACGGATGCACGTGCTCAACTCGGTGGCCGGCTACCTGTCGGTCTCCTTGTTGCCGGAGCCGGGGAGAACAGATGATCGACTCATGCCCATGAGTCGCAGTGCCTTCGACGGCGTTCCCTTGACCACGCTCTTCCCTCTCCTATCGTCTGCCGACGTGGAATCTCTGAGGCATTCGGCCCGTGCCATCGATGCGGCTCGTGTCGATGGAGATGGGGCGGAGTGGGAATGGGCACTGAGGCACGCGGTCTTCCCGGGCACGCAGCCATGGACGCCGATCGTCCTCGGCCTGGATGCCATCGAGCATGCGGCCAAGGGTGATCAGCTGGAGTTCCTGCTTCAGGTGGTGTGGACAGACCTGGGCCAGCTCGCAGTCGACGTGGCGGTCAACGTGGCCTGCTGGTGCGACACTGATCACGCCACCCATGACGTCGACGCTCGCAGGCTTGTCGTCGGCGAAGAGAACTCGCTACCTGCGGTGTTCCAAGCAGGCGCTGAGCGCCTGATCGGATGGCTTACCGACCCTCGCGACGCGGACTACTGGCGTGGACGAGCGGGCCTGATGGCCCGCCAGCCCTGCTGGCAAGCCCTCTAAACGGGCGATCGGGGACGGGAAAATACGCTAGGCGGATTGGTGCTGCAACGGTTGAATGCCGCCGTGGAGGCGGACGCCTGACCGTGTTCAGAGCAATGCACGCCAGCCTGCCCGCGCTCCTCTGTGCCACCCCCGTTCCCAGACCGGGCACCGGCCTCTGTCCACCCCGGAAGCGGATAGCCATAGTGGACCGACACCAGCAACCAGAACGGACGATCGTGACGACCGCGCACCCTGCAACCCCTATCGAGCGGGTCCCGGGGCGGGCTTGGACGGTCCGGCTCACCGGCTACGCCGACCGCTCCGCCGCCGTCTC